>CAZRXR010000012.1:2090-33532 GCA_964604125.1 uncultured Synergistaceae bacterium | reverse complement strand
CGGAAAACGGAGTCTTTCATTTCGGCGAAAGACCTCGTTTTCCGGCTGTTTTTTTGCTTCTTTTTTTGCGAAACCCGGCTGGAGCGCGCCGCCGCTCCGTCGCGCGCCCGTTCGCGCGTCAGTTCGCCCGCCGGAGCCTCTTTGTGATCTCGTCGAACTCTCCGCGCACCCCGCTGCTGTCGAAAGCCTTGAACTCCGGCAGCTGCATGGATGAGAGCGCGTCGAAAAGTTCAAGCCCGCTGTGAATCACGGTGTTCATGTCGCTGATGTGCTGCACAGTGCTGTAGGTGTTGACGGCCACCTCGCGGTCGCGCTTGATGCTGCGCACGCACTTTTCGACGCTGGCCTTCTGCGTCGAGAGCAGTTTGGCGTACTGCTCGGCGGCCTTCACGGTCATCTCGTTGGACTCGGCGTTGGCGCGGAGAATGTTCTTCTGCTCGGGCGTAAAGTCCTTGCGCGCCAGCCCGGCGCGGGCCTCCTTCAAACTCGTCGAGGCGGCGGCGGAAATAGCCTTCACGCGCGGGATCCACTCGCCGTCGATCTTTTCGATGAAGCCGTACTGCGTGTCCAGCAGCACGTCGATGAGCGTGACGTACATGCCGTAGTACTTGCGCGCCGCGCCCGTGTCGCTTTTGTTCCGCGCCATCAGCTCGGCGAGCTGCTCCGTGACGCCCTTGACGTTTTCAAAGATGACGGCGTTTTTCACGAGACTGTCGCCGACGACCGACGAAAACAGCACCTCGGCCTGCTCGTCGGTCAGCTTCATGCCCATGCCGCGCAGTTCGGCGGCGATTTTGGCGCGGATGCCGCGCAGCTCGCCGTCGAGGCGCTCGATGTCCTTTTCGTCTTCGGCTATTTTTTTATCGCAGTCGGCCACCGTGACTGTCAGCGGATTGAGGGACTTTTCGGGAGCGCCGACGCGCTTGTTCCTGTACTCCTCGATCTCGGCGTACAGTTCGGGCAGACGCCCGTTGATCACTTCGGCGCGGTCGAGCAGCTTCACCGATTCCGCGGAAAGCAGGATCTCCCGCGCGTCCCGGAGGACTTTCCCGATCTTCTCGCCGGTCTTCCGCTTGTCCGCGCCCAGCAGCGAGTTTTCGGGCAGACGCTCTTTCTTGCCGCGGAGAATCGCGGCCCGGTCGAGCATCTCCGTCAGTTCGCTCCACTTCGACGTTACGGCCTCGGGCAGGGCGGCCCGGGCGTTTCCGGCGCACGCGAACACGGCGGCGGCAAAAAGCGCCGCCAGCGCGCCTTCGATCCTTTTCATTCTTCCGCACAACCTCCCACGTAAGTGTGTGTCACGCGCCCGCGCGCACGCGCGGGCGACCTTTTCATACAAGATTTCGCCCGTCCTGTCAATGGTGTTTTTCTACAATGCGCCCCTTCATAAAAAAAATTCTCCGCCCGCGCCGCGGCGTGCGGAGAATTTTTTTACGGCGGAATTTTCGCAGACGCCGGGGAAGTTTTTTCCGGCCCCGCGCGGCTTTTCGCGGCCCGGGAAACAGTACGGCGGGCCTAGCGGCGCGTCTGCCCCGCGCCGCGTATCCTGTACTTTGTGCTCGTCAGCTGCTCGATGCCCATCGGGCCGCGCGCGTGCAGCTTCTGCGTGCTGATGCCCATCTCGGAGCCGAGACCGAAGACGCCGCCGTCGGTGAAGCGCGTGGAAGCGTTCACGTACACGGCGGCCGCGTCAACGGCGTTGAGGAATTTCTCCGCCTCGGCGTAGTCGTTCGTGATGATGCTCTCGGAATGTTTCGTGCCGTATTTCGCGATATGATCGAGCGCCTCGTCGAGCGAGGCGACCACCTTGACGGACACGATCAGATCGAGGTACTCGGTTCCCCAGTCCTCCTCGGCCGCCGGGCTCATGTCGAACAGCTCGCAGGATCTCTTGTCGCCGCGGATCTCGACGCCGTGGGCCTTGAGAGCCTTGCACACGGCCGGCAGCAGCGTGGCGGCGCAGGCCTCGTGGAACAGGAGGGTCTCGACGGCGTTGCAGGCCGAAGGGCGCTGGCACTTGGCGTTGACGGCGATGGGCACGCTGATGTCGGCGTCGGCCGACGGCGCGAAATAGATGTGGCACACGCCGTCGCCCGTCATGATGTAGGGGACGGCGCAGTGCTCGCGCACGGCCCGCTTGAGGCCGCGCCCGCCGCGCGGGATCAGCACGTCGAGCGCGTCGAGCCGCATCAGCGCCGTCGTGAAATCGCGCCCGGTCAGGTCGAGCAGCTGGATGCAGCCCTCGGGCATCCCCTCCGACAGCGCCGCTTCCGTGAGCACCTTGGCGATGATGCGGTTGGAGTTGACGGCCTCGCTTCCGCCGCGAAGGATCACGGCGTTGCCCGATTTGAGGCAGAGGGCGGCCGTGTCGGCGGTCACGTTGGGGCGCGACTCGTAGATGATACCGATCACGCCCAGAGGGACGCGCACCTGCTCGATGTCCAGCCCCTCGGGACTGATGTGCCGGCTCACGCCCCGGCCCACCGGGTCGGGTAGCGCCGCCACCTCCTCGATGCCGCGCGCCATCGCTTCGACCTGCCTTTCGTCGAGCGTGAGGCGCTGGATCATCGCCGAGGAGAGGCCGTCGCTCTTGGCGGCCGTCACGTCGAGGCGGTTCGCCTCCAGCACTTCGGCGGTGTGGGCGCGCAGTTCGCGGGCCATGGCGGCGAGCGCCGCGTTCTTCGACTCGGTTCCGGCAAGCGCCAGCTCGGCGGCGGCTTCGCGCGCCCTCACTCCCATTTCCTGCAGCACAGGGGAAACATCCATCGTCATACCCTCTTTCCCGGTTGAAAACTTCGCGGCCCAAACGTCCGTCACAGCACGGTCAGGTTGTCGCGGTGAATGGCTTCGTCGAAATCGCGGAAGCCGAGGATCTTCTCGAACTCCTCGCTGCGGTGGCCCATGATCTGGCGCAGGTCGCGCGAGTCGTAGTTCGTCAGCCCCCGGGCGATCTCGCGCCCGTCGGGAGCGAGCACGGCGACGAGGCGCCCCGCCTCGAAGTCGCCGTCTACGGCCGTGATGCCCTTCGGCAGCAGACTGCCGCCGCGCTCCGTCAGCGCCGCGGCCGCTCCCGCGTCAACGGTCACCGACTCAAACGGCTTGTTGGCGGCGATCCACTGCTTGCGCGCCTGTCTCCGCTCGTCGGGCGGGATGAACAGCGTGCCGATACGCTCTCCCGACAGCACGCGGTGCAGCACGTTCTCCCGCGAGCCGGAGGCGATCACCATCGGGATCCCGGCGGGCAAGACCACGTCGGCGGCGGTTATTTTGGTGTACATGCCGCCGGAAGACATGCTGCTGCCGCGCGTCGTGGAACTGTCGCGCAGAGCCTGCGAAACGGCCCTGACCTCGTAAAGCAGTTTCGCTTCGGGGTGCGCGCGCGGGTCGGCGTCGTACAGCCCGTCGATGTCGGAGAGGATCACGAGGAGGTCGGCTCCCGCCGCGCAGGCGACGAGCGCGGAAAGCGTGTCGTTGTCGCCGAACCTGAGCTCCTCGACGGCTATCGTGTCGTTTTCGTTGATGACGGGGATCGCGCCCAAGTCGGAGAGCGCGTGCAGCGTGTTGCAGAGGTTGAGGTAGCGCCCGCGGTCGTTGAACCCCACGCGCGTAAGCAGGATCTGCGCGGCCGTGCAGCCGTACTCGGAGAACAGCTTCTCGTACATCTGCATCAGCAGCCCCTGCCCCACGGCGGCGAGCGCCTGTTTGAGCGGAAGGCCGGACGGCTTTTCGGTCATGCCCATGCGCCCCATGCCCGCGCCCACGGCGCCCGACGTGACGAGCAGCACGTCCGTTCCGCCGTTGTGCAGGTCGGCAAGCTCGCGGCAGAGCAGATCCATGCGCCGGACGTTGAACTTCCCGTTTTTGTGCGTGATCGTGCTCGTGCCGACTTTGACCACCACGCGGCGGCATTTTTTGAGATCGCTTCGTTCCATCGCGAAAAGCCTCCCGACTGAAAAAATCCCGGCTTGGTTTGAAAAAAGATTGAAATCTATTGTAGCACAAAAAATTTTTCCCGCCACTTTTTGAACGATTCATTGTATCCGGCTGTGACAAAACGGCGTTTTTCCTATATACTAACGTCGTCGTGTCCGCGCGCCGGAAAGCGCGCCCGCGTCGCGGGCGTTCCCGGCGGCGTTGGGCGGATTTTAACCGTCTTTAACTATGGAGGCAGAAAAAATGGAACCGATCGAAATCACAAGCGCGAACTTTTCGCGGGAGGTGCTGGAAAGCGCCGAGCCTGTCCTGATCGATCTGTGGGCGCCGTGGTGCGGCCCGTGCCGCGTGATGTCGCCCGTCATCGACGAGATCGCGCGGGAGGCCCGGGGCTTCAAGGTGGGCAAGGTCAACGTGGACGAACAGCCGGAGATCGCGGCGTCGCTGCGCGTGCGCAGCATCCCCACGCTGGTCGTGTTCAAAAACGGCGCCGTCGCCGCGAGATCCGTCGGCGCGCAGTCGAAAGAGGAAGCGCTGGCTCTGATCAAAGGCTGATCGGAGATCGGCCCGCCGCGCCCCGGAAGTCCGCCGCGCGGCGCGGGAGGGAGGGCGGAACTCGACAAAAAAATGACACAAAAAAGTTCAAAACATCGTTTCCGCGCGGTCGTCTGGGCGATCTGCGCCCCGGCGGCGCTGCTGGCCGGCGCGGCGGCGTTTCTGACATGGGGCGGATCGCTGGCGACGGACGCGGCGGCGTGGGGAGCGAGAGCGTACTTTTCGGGATTCGGGCATCTGAGCGTCGGTTTCGACGCGCTCGGCGGCAGCCTGCTGGATGGCTACACGCTGACGGGGCTGCGCGCCGGCGACAGGGAAAACCCCGCCGCCGTCACGGCACAGCGCGTGTTTTTCGCCCTCGACCTCAAAAAAAGCTGGCGGAACCGCAAGGTCGCCTTTAAAGCCTCGGCCGACGGTGTCCGGATCGACGAAGACTCCGTGCCGAAGCTGGCGCGGGCCGCGCTCATGGAGTTCCCGCCGGACGATCCCGACGCCGCGCCGCCCGAGATCATGTCGTACATCCTGCCGATCGAGGTTTCAGCGCGCGACTGCTCGGGCGCGAAGGGCTGGCGGATCGGCACGCTCAAACTCGCGCAGCCGGAGCCCGATCGGTCGGTCTGCACGCTCGACGCGAGCGGCGCGTTCTCGGGCGAGCCGGTCGAGCTGAACGCGCGCGCCGTCCTCGCGCCGACGGCCGTGCCGCGGGAGTTCTCGCTGCGCGCCCGCGCGCTCGGCGGCGACGTGAGCGCCGAAGCGTCGTTTTCCGGCGGCGTCCTCGATGTCACTCGCGTCTCGGGGACGCTTTTTTCCTCGCCGGTCGAGGGATCGGCGCGAGCCGATTTCTCGCGGCCGGACGCGCCGCTGCGCGCCGGCCTGTCGCTCAAACGCGCCGACCTGTCGCCGCTGCGCCGCTTTTTTCCCGATCTCGGCGCGTGCGGCTTTGACGGGCTGGAGATCCGTGTTTCGGGCAGCGCGGAAAAGCCGGACGCCGCGGTAAAACTTGACAACGGCCGCCTGTCGTACCTCGGGTACGCGATCGACGGCGTCGGCTGCGAAGTCGGCCTCGGCGACTCGAAGGCCGGGTTCGGCCTGTCGGGCCGCTTTCTCGGCGCCGCCGTCTCGGCGGCGGGCGAAATCGGCCTCGGAGGGGATTTCCCGCTCCGCGTCAAAGCCGGTCTCTCGCGGCTGCCGCTTGAAAACCTCGCGCCCGCCGTGCCCGGCCTGGAAGACATGGGGCTGGAAGGCAGCCTCGACGCGACGGCCGACGTGGGCGGCACGGTTTTCGCCCCCAAGGCCGCGCTTTCGCTCGGCTGCCCGCGTCTGAGCGCCATGGGAAAGTACGCCGTCACGGACGCCGTTTTAAAGGCGGCCGCCTCGGCGAAGGAGATCGTCGTCGAAAGCCTCTCGGCCCGCGCCCCCAAAGGCTCGCTCGCCGCGCGCGGGCGCGTCGGCTTCGCGGGGAAATCGCCGGCGATCGATCTGAGCGGCACGATCACGGGCCTTGGGCTGGGGGAGTTTCTGCGCGAAGACGGCGTGAAGGGCACGCTGGAGAGCGCGTTCTCCGTCGCCGGAACCGCCGACAGGCCGCGGATCTCGCTCGAAGCGGGCATCGCCGGCCTTGACACGGGGCACGTCGCCGCGAGAAGTCTGAAACTTTCCGCCAACGGCTCCGAGACGATCGGCGTGCGCGTCGAGGGGGAGACGACGCACGGCACCCCGTTCTCGGGCGGCGGCACGATCGGCCTGCCCGTCGGGGGACGCGCCTCGTCGCTCGACCTGCGCTTCCTGCTCGACGGGATCAAGCTCGCCGAACTGCTGTCCGGCACCATGCGGTACGACGGCGTCTTCACGGCCGACGTGACCGTCAAAGGCTCGTTCGGCAGTCCCGATGTCGAAGCCGAGATGCGCGCCGACGAGATCTACGCGAACGGTTTCACGCTCTCGCGGCCCCGCCTGCGCGCCGCGCACCGGGGCACGCGCGTCGATGTCGAAGCGTCGCTGGTCATGGGCGACCGTATGCCCCGGGCGACCGGCTACGTCGATTACGCCGGGAATCTCAAAGGCGCGTTCGACATAAATGCCGACGGCGTGCGCGTTGACGCGATCGTCCCGTCGCTTTCGGGCGTCGTCGGCGGCCGCGTGTCGCTGAACGCCCGCGCGACGCTCCAGAACGGCGGCGTCCGCGCGGAAGCCCTGATCTCCTCGCCCCTTGTCACGGCGGCCGGCGCGCGCGCCTCGGACATCTCCGTCCCCGTCGTCTTCGACAACAACCGCGTCACGGTGTCCGACGGCACGCTCAACGTGGGCGGCTGCACGCTCCACCTCAACGCCGAAGGCGGCGTCGCCACGGGCGAGTACACGTACTCGCTCGTCGGAACCGGGATCGATCTGGGCGAACTGACGCGGACGATGAACCTGCCCGCGCGGATCGGCGGCTCGGCCTCCGTCAGCTTCGAGGGGACGGCCCGCGCGGGGCTGACGACGATCGTGCAGGGCGACGGCCGCCTGCGTTTCGACGACGTCGCCGTGGACAAGTTCCCGGGGCAGAGCGGCATCACCGGCTCGCTCCCCTTCAGGATCAGGCACGGCAACGTGTTCCTCAGTTTCAACGACGGCACGGTCAACGTCATGCCGGGCAGCGCGATCACCGCGTGGCCGGACGACAGGCTCTATCACTTCGTGTCGTTCAACGGCCTCGCCTGGCGCAAGGAGATCTCTCTCCCCAACATCGACCCGTCGCTGATGCCCCCCGACCTCGCCGACCGCGCGGGCAACATCTACCATTTGTACATCAACGGCAGCGTCCACGCGCGCGTCATCAACGGCCTGCTGAGCGGCCTCGGCGCCGTGCTCGAGGCCGGAGCCAGCGGGGACGTTTCCACCGAGAGCATCGCCTCGAACGTGCTGCAGAAGTTCCTCGGCGGCGAGCTCGCGAGAGCCCCGCGCGAGGTGGACGCCGACATCGCGGGCGCGACCTACGGCGAAATGCGCGTCAACAAGCTGAGGTTCGGCGGCGAGGGCAGCTACGCCGACGTGGCCACCACCGACTGGACCGAGGACAGCTCGTCGCGGAAAGATCAGCACCGCTACTCGCTCAGCTACCCCGTCCCCGTCGGCCCCGACCCGTCAAAGAGAAAGCCGCGGGCCAACCCGGGGCGAAAAACGAGGTCGCGGCGCCGCGCAAAGAACCGCGCGCAAAAATAACCGCCTTCGCGAAAAACGCGGAGGCGGTTTTTTTGCGGAGCGAAAAAACGCGCGCCGGGAAAGGCGCGGGAGGCTCGCGCGAACGGGACACGGCGACGGCTAGGGTCTCGGCGCGACGGAAACGGCGGCATCGACGAGCGACTTCATGAGTTCCTCGTTCTCGTACTCCTCGACGCGGCCGGAGTCGCACAGTTCGGCCAGCGCGCGATCGACGGGGATGCGGGCCAGCGTGCGCAGGCCGAACGTGCGCTCGATCTCCTCGCGGTGCGACGATCCGAACAGTTCCCAGCGTCCGCCGCAGTGCGGGCAGACGGCGTAGGACATGTTTTCGACAAGGCCGAGCAGCGGCACGTCCATCATCGCGCTGAGGTTGATCTGCTTGCGCACGATCATCGACGAAAGCCCCTGCGGCATCGTCACGGCCAGCATACCGTCCACGCGCACCGTCTGCATGACCGTGAGCGGCGCGTCGGCCGTGCCGGGCGGCAGATCGATGACCGCGAAATCGAGCCCTTCCCACGCGCCTTCCTCCCAGAACTGCTTGATCGTGCCGCTGATCAGCGGGCCGCGCCAGACGACGGGCGCGCCGTCGTCGCGCAGCAGCAGGTTGACGGAGAGGACTTTTATGCCCTTGCTCGACCGGGGCATTTGGATCTTGTCGTCCTTCACGTAGGGCGCCGTGTTCACGCCGAGAAGCCGAGGCACCGACGGGCCGGTCACGTCGGCGTCGAGGACGCCGACGCTGTACCCGGCGCGTCTGAGAGACACCGCCAGCAGCGCGGACACAGTGCTTTTGCCGACGCCGCCCTTCCCGCTGCCCACGGCGATGATGCGCCCGACGCCCTGGCGCGTGGGCCGCGGGATCTTCGCGCACGTGCCCGCCGAGGGGCAGCCGGCGCACGAACCGCTGCAAGACTCACTCATTTTCTAAAAAGACCTCCCCCGATTGTTTTTCATATTGTACCCCTTTTTCGCCGCGCGGCGCGGTTGTGTCCAAAATTCGCTCTCCCGACGCTGAAATAAGCGCCGGGCGCGCGAGCAGGGTGCGCGGGCAGGCGCCGCGTCCCCGGAGCAGGTTGACGGAGAGCCGCGCCGCCAGCGCGCCCAGCTCGCGCGACGGAAAGCGCAGACAGGGGACGCGCAGCCAGCGCGCCCGTTGCTCGTCGGCGCAGACAAGGCCGGGGCGAACGCCGTCCGCCGGCTGTTCGCCGTCGGTTATCACGAAAGGGTCGCCCGAACCGCCCCCGCCCTCGAGAGCGCGCAAAAATCCCATCAGCGCGCCCGCTCCGGGCCGGTACAGGCACGGCCTTCCCCCGGCGAGAGACAGAACGCGCCCCGCCGCTCCGCGTTCGTCGATCCAGATCCGGCTCCGCGCGCCCTGCTCCGTCCTCCCCACGCGCAGCACGGGCACGCCGGGATCGCACTCGGGGAGAGGACGCTCGCCCACCCAGATCAGCGCGTCAGCCTTGCGGCTTTCGACGCGGCGCACGACGTTGGCGGGCGCCCACGCCTCGCGCCCCGCCCCGAGCAGCAGCGGCTCGATCTTAAAGCGCGACAGCACGCCGCAAAGCGCGGCCAGAAAAGCTCCCGTCCACGGCGAGTCGAGACGCTCCACGGCCACGCCGACGACGCCCGTCCTGCGGCTCGAAAGCCCGCTCGCCACGGCGTCAAGCTGGTAGCCGAGGGCCTTCGCGGCATCCCACACGCGCCGGCGGGTCTGCGCCGAGACGCGGCGGTCGCCCCGGAGGGCGCGGCTGACCGTGCCTTTGTTCACGCCGGCGGCGCGGGCCACGTCCGCCATCGTCACGCCCGACATGCGCTCAGATCTCGATCAGGCCGCCGCCGATGAACTCGCGCAGCAGCGAATTGCCGGGCACCATGTCCGGGTCGATGATCGGCACGCCGCGCAGCATACGCAGCAGTCTCATCGCCTCGCCCCGGCACGGCGACTCCTCGTCCACGCGGCGCAGCAGGATCTCGGCGTACACGCGCATCACGGGCAGCTCGTAGAGCAGCGACGAGTTGAACATCGCGTCGGCGTTGTGCTGATACGGGAAGATGTACTTCATGCCGCCGCGCACGACCGACGGCCAGCCCGCCAGCGTGCGCTCGGGCGAGGAGCCGCGCGTGCGGGCGTCGCGGAGCATTCGGCGCAGCAGCCTGTGATCCGTGGTCGCGGTGCGCGTGTGCTTGTCGAGGTTGATGCCCGTGAGGGGCGAGAGGAAGATGCCGTAGCGGCTCTCGCGCGGGACGGCGTTCAGGACACGGTCGTTGAGGCAGTGCAGCCCCTCCACGATGAGGACGTCGTCCGCCTCCAGCTTCAGCGTTCTCCCCGGGACTCTTTTCCCCTCGATGAAGTCGAACCTCGGCAGTTCCGCAGCCTCTCCGGCCAGAAGCTGCTTCATCTGGCGCTCGAACAGCCGCAGGTCGATCGCCGCGAGCGACTCGAAATCCTTTTTTCCGTTTTCGTCAAGCGGGCTTTTGTCGCGGTCTACGAAGTAGTCGTCGAGCGAGACGGCGATCGGACGCCGCCCGTGTACCTGCAGCTGGATCCTCAGCTTGTGCGACGCCGTCGTCTTGCCCGACGCCGAAGGCCCCGCTATCAGCACAACGCGCCGGGACGGTTCCGACAGGAAGTCGTCGGCGATGCGGGCGATCTGCTGGGCGTGGTGCGCCTCGGACATCAGGATCAGCTCGCGGCCGCCGTCGCGCGCGATCTGCTCCCAGATCTGCACGAGCGTGGAAACGCGGAACTTGCGCATCCACTCGTCGTAGTCGAGGTAGACGCGCTGCAGCTTCAGCGAGGGGCGGAACTCGGGCAGCGCGCGCGGCGAAAGCGTCGTGGGGAAACGCAGCACCGCTCCCGGAGCGAGGCGCGCGAGATCGAACTTTTTCAAATACCCCGTGCGCGGCACAAGCGGCGTGTGGAACATATCCTTCTCGCCGCCGCAGACGGCCAGCTCGACGGACTGCTCGGACATGGCGCACTTCAGCAGCGCCGACTTGCCGGGACGGCCGATCCTCTCGAAATAGCGGCAGGCTTTATCGACGGGCGTCACCTCGGCGACGACGGGCATGTCGGCGTCGATCATGCGCCGCATCTCGGCGCGGAGCGCGCCGACGTCGGACTCCGAGAGTTCCCCGCCCCGGGCGGCCGGTTCGCCCGGTGGCGTCTCGAGCACCCAGAACACGCCCTGCGAGATCGAGTTGCTGACGCGGACGCCGCGCCCCAGCGCGCGCCGCGCGGCGATGGTGAGCAGGAAGCCCAGAGAGTTTTGGTACACGTTCACGCCCTCGGTCGTGTCAAGGCCGATCCATTCGGCGCGCGCGTCGTCATCGACCGTCCAGTTCAGGGGGCGCAGATAATGGTTGACGCGCCAGGCCACGACAGGGATCTCGCTCCTGTCAAGCCCGAGGCGGCGCAAAAGCTCCTCGCCGCTCGCGGGCGCGGCGCAGGCGACGGCGGAACCGTCGCCGAACGTGACGTTGAACATGGTCAGACCTCCTCCGAAAGTCGCCGAAACCGCTCACGCGAAACTTCCGATCCTATTATACATGCTCGCGGAGGATTTTACACCCGTCAGTCGCCGCGGCGCCATGTCGCCCCTTCCCGCGGAAAGCGGCCGGCGCGGCGCGAAAAAAAACTCCCCGGGGAAAGGGCGAACAGTCCTTTTCCCGGGGAGTTTTCCGTAGCCGCGCGCACGTTTCAGCAGTTGACGACGAAGTGCTCCAGATCGGAGAACGTCTGGAAGTTCGTGAGGTTGTTCTCCCGCGTGATGTTTTCCACGTCGTCCTCGCTCTCGACGCTGTACACATCGACACCGTCCTTTGTATAGTTGACGAGAAGGCAGCCGTAGCCTTCCTTTACGCCCTCCTTATAGGCCGGCAGGTACAGTTCCAGCTCGATCAGATCCTCGAAGAAGACGTCCTCCGTCATCTCGAACCCGCCGTCGTCCTCGTCGTCCTCGTCCTCGTCGGCCGTGACGGCCCGCAGGTACGACCTCACGCGCGCGTTCAGCTCGTCGGCGTCCGGGCCGGCCGCGTCAAGTTCCATGCCGCTTTCCGTCTCGGTGAAACGCCCGACCCGGCGTCCGTCCATCCAGATGTCGCCGGAATAGAGAAGCGTCTCGTCGTCGTCCCGTTCGGTCAGATTGTGGATTTCAACCCCGTTGATCGAGGCGTGCTCAAGATCCTTCATCGCGCATAACTCTCCTTCCCCTGCCCGCGGCGCGCCCGCGCTGTGCGCGCGCCGGCGCGCCGGGCGGCTGATTTTCACGGCGGCCGGAACGCGCCGTCTTTACCCGGAACTTTTTTCAGAACAGGAACCGTATCACGAGCGGCAGCGTCAGCGCCGAGGCGACCGTGCTCACCATGGTCGCGCGCGCCGCGTAATCGCCGTCCATGCCCATCGCGTCGGCCATGGAAAAGGTGTTCATCGCGGCGGGCATCGCCATCACAAGCACGGCTATCTTGACCATCTCGGGCCGCGCGGGAACGACCGCGTACCCGGCGGCCAGCAGCAGCGGCGATAACAACAGCCGCAGGGCCGCGTCGGGCCACGTGGCCAGAAAGTCGCCCCACAGCCTCGACGGACGCAGTCTCATGCCAAGGCTCATCAGCGCCAGCCCCGTGCCGATGTCGCCGAAGATCTTCATCGAGATGTCGAGAAAACGCGGCATCGGCAGTTTCAGCCCCATGCCCCAGACGAGCGCGGCCAGAATGCCGACCACGATCGGGTTTTTGAAAAGCGACAGCGCGAAGCGGCGCAGGGCGGAAAGCCTCAGGCCGCCGTTAAGCACGAGCAGCGAGGCGGCCGCGGAGACGAGTTCGACGCCGAGAACCGAGATCGCCATATACCGCCCGTAGAACCCGAGCCGGCTCTCGCCCCACAGCATGACCACGGCGGGATAGCCCATGAACACGTTGTTGGAGCGGAGGGACACCAGCACGCTCGCGGCGCGCCGCGCGCGCGACTGGCCGCGCAGCAGCCCGACGGCGCACGACGACAGAGCCATCGCCGCGTAACCGGCGTAGAGCACCGCCATATAGCCGAAGTCGGCGAAGTCGGCGGGCGTGAGAGCGAACGTGAACCGAAAGACCAGACACGGCGAGGCCACGTAGAAGATCAGAATCCCCATCTGATCGCCGCCCTCGTCGGTGAGCGCGCCGATCCGTTTTAAAAACCAGCCGGTCATGACGCAGCACATGATCGGCAGGATCAGCATAAAGCCGTCAAGCATTTCATCACCTCCACAGAGCCCCGTTATTATAATGCCGCCCGCGCGAAACTTAAAGACGGAATTTCCGCGCGAAACGCCGAAAACGCCGGGGAAAACGTTTGACCGCCCTCCGCCGCCTAAACAGGCGCGAAAAAAACGCGCCCCGCGCGCAAAGCCGGGGCGGGCGTTTTTTAACGCGCCCGCGCGCCCCGTCCGGGAACCTCACGCCGGAGTTTCCGCGCGGGCGCTCCGTTCCCACGGCGGCCGGGTTTCGCGCCGCCCCGCTTCCGGCAAGTCCGGCGTTCGCCCGCGCTCGCGATACATTTCCGTGTGTCCCGCCGGTCTTTTTAGATCGCGGGCGCGCCGCGCGAAAAGGCGGGAGGAGCGCCGCCCGCGCCTCCTCCCGCCTCCGGCCGTCAGAGTATGTCGATGTACTCGCCCGCCAGCGCCTTGTTCATGCTGCGCACGGCGCAGAACTTGCCGCACATGCTGCACGCCTCGCCGTGGTCGTCCTCGGGGCTGCGGTCGGCGCGGATGGCCTTGGCCGTCTCGGGATCGATGGCCTCCTTCCACTGAGCCTCCCAGTCCAGCTTGCGCCGGGCCAGCGCCATGCGGTCGTCCTGATCGCGCGCGCCGGGGATCCCCTTGGCGATGTCGGCGGCGTGAGCGGCGATGCGGCTCGCGATGATGCCCCGCTTGACATCGTCCACGTTGGGCAGCGCCAGATGCTCCGCCGGCGTGACGTAGCACAAGAAGGCCGCGCCGTTTGCCGCCGCGACGGCCCCGCCGATGGCCGATGTGATGTGGTCGTAGCCGGGCGCGATGTCGGTGACGAGCGGGCCGAGAACGTAGAACGGCGCGCCGCGGCAGATGGTCTGCTGCACCTTCATGTTGGCGGCGATCTGGTCAAGCGGCACGTGCCCCGGCCCCTCGACCATCACCTGCACGTCGCGCTTCCACGCGCGCGATGTCAGCTCGCCGAGCCGCACGAGTTCCTCGATCTGGCAGCCGTCGGTGGCGTCGGCCAGACAGCCGGGACGGCAGGCGTCGCCGAGCGAGATCGTCACGTCGTGTTCGCGGCAGATCTCGAGGATCTCGTCGTAGTGAGAGTAGAACGGGTTTTCCTCGCCGGTCATGCACATCCAGGCGAACACGAGGCTGCCGCCTCGGCTGACGATGTTCATTTTCCGCCCGCCGGATCGTATCTGCTCGATGGTCTTGCGGGTGATGCCGCAGTGCAGCGTGACAAAATCGACGCCGTCCTCGGCGTGGAGGCGCACCACATCGACGAAGTCCCGCGCCGACAAGGTGGCGAGATCGCGCTGGTAATGGATGACCGAGTCGTACACGGGTACGGTGCCGATCATGGCCGGGCACTCGCCGCACAGTTTGCGGCGGAAGGGCCGCGTGTCGCCGTGGCTGGACAAGTCCATGATGGCCTCGGCTCCCATGTTCACCGCGCTCATGACCTTTTTCATCTCGACATCGTAGTCCTTGCAGTCGCGGCTGACGCCGAGGTTGACGTTGATCTTCGTCCTGAGCATGCCGCCGATGCCGTTCGGGTCGAGGCCCCTGTGCCCGGGGTTGGCGGGGATGACGGCTCTGCCCTCGGCCATCCAGCCCATCAGTTCTTTTACGCTCCTGCGCTCCTTGCGCGCGACCGTCTCCATCTCGGGCGTGACGATGCCGCGCCGCGCCGCCTCCATCTGGGTGCTGTAATTCCGTGCCATGAAAACGACTCCCCTCGCGGATGATTTTTTTTCGGGCCGCCGAAACGAAAAAAAAGGAGCGTCTTCCGCCTCGGCGGGAAACGTTCCCTGCAAACCGCGCGCGATGTTCGCGCGGCGCGTTTCCCTGCGCGGGCATTACCCCAACAGGTTCGGCGGGTCGGAGCGACCGCTCCCTCTCAGCACGCTTTTAACGCGAGCTCCCCGAATATGTTCTCACGGGTTATTTTAACCGCGCCCGCCGTTTTGCGCAAGGGGGCGGACGCGGGCCGCCGGGTCTCCCCGTCCTTGCGCGCGGAGCGTCGCGCCGGCGAAAGCGCTTTTTCCGCCGGGATCGGCGCGCGCGAAAAAAGGCGGGGAAACGTCGATCCCCCGCCCTTTTTGGCGCGTTTTTTCCGCCCCGGCGCGGCGGACGAACGGAGCGTTACTCGCCGCGGCTCCTGCCGTAATCGAGCGCCAGCGCGCTCATCAGCCGCACGCCCAGTTCCACGACGGCGTCGTCCACGCGGAAGCCAGCGCTGTGGTGCGGCGCGCCCGTGCCCATGCCGAGGTCGATGTAGGCGGCGGGAACCTTTTCGCCGTAGTAGCTGAAGTCTTCCGAGCCCATCGCGAACTCCCGCTCGAGGAGCCTGTCGCCCAGCCCCTCGGCCTTCGCCACGTCCAGGATCCACTGCGTGAGGTCGTCGTCGTTGACGGTGACGGGATAGACCATCCGGTAGTCGAGGTCGGCCGTGCAGTTCCACGCGGCGGCCGTGCCGTCCACGATGCGCTTGAAGCGCGCCGGCATCGCTTCGCGCTCCTCCATGTCGGAGCAGCGCACTGTGCCGCACATCGCGCATGTGTCGGGAATAACGTTGCGCGCCTCGCCCGCCTTGATCGCGCCGATGCCGACGACGGTCGGGTGGAGCGTGTTGACCTCCTGCGGCACGATGGACGTGAGCGCGTGCACGAGCGCCGCCGCGCACAGCATGGGGTTGACGGAGCTGTAGGGGCGCGATCCGTGGCCGCCCTTGCCGTGGATGACGATGTCCCACGTGTCGGCCGAGGCCATGAAAGGCCCCTTCTTCCAGACGATCGTGCCGGCGGGCATCTGGCTCTGGACGTGCCCGCCGATGATGGCGTCCACGCCGTCAAGCGCGCCGTCGGCGATCACGGCGGGCGCGCCGGAGCCGGGGCCGGCCTCCTCGGCGGGCTGGTACAGGAGCCGCACCGCGCCGCTGATCTCGTCCCGGCGGTCATTCAGCACCTGCGCCACGCCGGTGAGTATGGCGGCGTGCGCGTCGTGGCCGCAGGCGTGCATGACGCCGTCGCGCAGCGACCTGTAGGGCAGCGACGCATCCTCGACGACGGGCAGCCCGTCGATGTCGGCGCGGATCATCAGCACGGGGCCGGGCTTGTCGCCCCTCACTTCGGCGACGAGGCCGCACCGCGTGCCCTTGAAGCCGTATTTGATCACGGGCACGCCGATCTCGGCGAGTTTGGCGGCTATCTTCGCCGTGGTCTCCACCTCGCGCCAGGAAAGCTCGGGGCGCATGTGGAGTTCGTGGCGGAGGCCGACCGCCATCTCCGCGGCGCGCTTGACGCTGTCGTTCATGTTCATCAGGAAACACTCCCTTCAAAAAAACGGGCCGGGCGTAAAAGACACGCCGCCCCCCGCGCGGCCGTCCGGCCCGAGGGGCACAGAGCCGGAAATCAGAAGAACTTGACCAGAAACGCGGCCAGAAACACCGACGCGATCGTCACCGTCGTGAACCCCGCGATGAGCATCTTGGGAAGAATACACGACAGCACAAAGTCGCGCTCCTCGTCGCTGTCGGCCACCTGCGAGGCCACCTCCTCGGAGATGATGAGCGTGCCGGGGAAGCCGAACATGCACGTGGCCGAAAGCGCCGTCGTCATGCACCAGCTGTACTTGAAGATTTTGCTCAAGACGGTCGAGGCGGCGAAGATCCCCGCGAGCGTGGAGGCGAAGACGATCACGATGGGGACGAGCAGGTCGAGCACCATCCGCGGCGTCGCCTTCGAGAGGTTGATGAAGATGGGGATCATGATCGCGAACATCACCATGCCGTTGGCGTTGCCCGCCGTCAGCACGCTCGTCTCGATGAAGCCCAGTTCGTGGAAGACGATGCCGAAGATCAGCGCCATCACGAACGGGTGGACAGCCGCCCACGAGGGCGCCGCCGCGTTGAACAGCCGCGCCGCCTCGGAACTGAGCCACGCCACGATGAACGTCTTGGCGAGATACACGTACATCGTCTGCCACCGCTTGGGCATGGGCGGGATCAAGCGTTTCTTCGCCCCCGGCCCGCCGCCCTCCCGCCCGGGCGCCCGCTCGCCGGCGGCAAACCGCGCTTTGAGCTTTTTCGCCTCGTGGAGCAGGCAGTTGGACGCGACGGGCACGCCGAACAGCCCCTGCACCGTCAGCAGCATCGTGACGAACAGCGAGATGGCCGTCAGCCCTCGGGCGTCGGCCGCCTCGTTCATGATAAGCCCCGCGACCACGCCGCCCGAGACAGGCCCCGTCGCCGCGACGGCGTACTCCCAGCCGATGAACGGCGCCGCGACAAGCAGAATGCCCGCCGCCCCCGCGCACATGCCCAGAAACGACACGGCGACCGTCTTCCACTCCTCCTTCAGCTTGGCGGCGTCCATCATGCTGCCCATCTGCACCATCAGCAGGGCGATGAACGCCATCGAGAGCGGCGTCATCTTCGTGTCGTCGAAGATTGTCGTCGGAAGCCCGCACCAGAACGCCGCGAGGAAGATGCACGTGCAGACGAACAGCATCGAGACGCGCGCCTTCAGCTTCTGCGCGAGCAGATTGGCGGCGGCGAACACGACGGCAAGCACCGTTAAAGCGCTCAGCTGATCCATCAAAAAACCCGCCTTTCATAAAAAAAATTCGATGTACCCGGGCCGTCCCCGCCCCGTCCGATGCGGAGACGGCCGCGCGACGCCTGTATGAAGGTGCGAAAAAAGGATCGGCTCCCCGCGCGGGGAACCGATCCTTGAATGTTTTTTCCGACCGCGGCGCGCTACACGTCGGACCTCAAGGAGACTCCCACGCATTCGACGTCGGCGTAATAATAAAAGCGGAACCGCCCGGAAAGACGCACGGTCATGGCGCGGAGACCTCCTTTTTTTAACGGTTTGGGAACTTTTTTTCCGAAGCTGTTGTTCATTATAGACGCTTTGAGAGGAATGTCAAGCGGCGGACTTGACGCGCGCTTTCGGCGCTCACGGCCGGATCGCGACGAACTTTCCGGCGGTCAGTTCCGTGTCTCCGCGATCGAACCTGTAGCACACAAGGGGGCCGCCCTTTCCCGCGCTGTAGTCGAGACAGGCGGCGCGCGGCGTCTTCGGGGCTTTCGGGGCGTCGGGGGAAAGCCAGTAATGACCGAAGAACACGGGCTTGCGTGGAGGAACGACGGCGTCGGGCGCTCCCGACACGGCGGAGTGGACTTCCCTGCCGCCGTCGCGCACCGTCCAAACCTTTCCCGACGGATCGGGAGGTCTCCACCAGCACAGGCGCGCCTTGCGGCGTATGTTGCCGTCCTTGTCGAGGAAGGGTTCGCCGATTGCCGCCTCGGGGCCTTTGCACAGGTCTTTCACCGCGCGGCGGACGGGGTCTCCGCGCCGGACGGAGCGCGGGTACAACTCGGGCGCGAGCACGCCGGTTCCTTTCGTCGCCGCTTTCAACGCGGAAACGGCCCGTTCGCTCCAGCAGGCGTGGACGAGACACAGTTCGTCAAGTTCCAGCCACAGCGGCAGCGTTTTGAACCACCCCGCGAGTTCGGCGTGCAGCGCCGTGCGGTAGCCGGTCTCGCGCAGGAACGCGCCGTGCTGGCGGCGGTTTTTTTCCGAAAAGTTCTTGCGCAAAAACTCGCCCGGCCGCTCGGGGTCGGGCGTGAAGAAGCACACGGCGTTGTACTCGTGGTTGCCCATCACGCACCGCGCCGCGCCCGCGTCGATCATGGCGCGAACGATGTTCACGGTTCTCACCGACTCGGGCCCGCGATCGATGAGGTCGCCCAGAAAAAGCGCCGCGCGCTCGGGGTGCCGCCACGCGCCGTTTCGCTTTTCGTAGCCGATCGCGGCCAGCAGCCGCTCCAGTTTTTCAGCGTGCCCGTGGATGTCGCCTATGATGTCGTAGCCGGAAACCCCGCGTCGCGCGGAACACTCGGACGGGCGGGGGTTCGCCCGCCCCGCCGCCGGAACGTGAAAAGCCGTCATGCGGAAACCTCGAAAAACCAAACAGAACCGCGCCGCGACATTCGGGCGGCGCGCTTTCAAAGACGCCTCCCGTCGCGAGACCCGCGCCGGGAGCTTGGAGATTCGCGGCGAGCGTCGCCCGTCGTCTTCGGACACACGACTTCGCCGCCCGCCGCCGTCGAGGCGCGGGGCCGCGCGCGGACGCCCGCGGCGCGGAACGACCCGGCGGCGGAAAACTTTGTTCCGCGCCGCCGGCGCTTTACGGGCGGGGACGCGGGCGCGGCGGGAAACGCCGGTTTTTTTTCGTCTTTTTCAGCGCTCCATTTCGGCGGCGCTCCGGTAAAAGGCTTTGTACGCGCGGAACGTCTCGTAGATGTCGGCCTTGCTGGCTAGCTCGCAGGGCGCGTGCATACCCAGCAGGGCCACGCCGCAGTCCGCCACCTCCATGCCGTAGCGCGCGGCGAACGGCGCGATCGTGCCGCCCCCTCCCAGATCGATACGGCCCAGCCCTCCGATCTGCCATCTCACGCCGCTTTCGTCGAACAGGTCGCGCAAAAAGCCCATGAACTCGGCGCTGGCGTCGTTCGCCCCCGACTTGCCGCGCGCGCCCGCGTACTTCATCAGCACGGGGCCGCCGCCGAGACGGGCGGTGTTGCCCGGCTCGAACGCGCCCGGGAAGTTCGGGTCGTAGGCCACGCACACGTCGGCGGAAAGCATCATGCTGCGCTCCAGCGACAGGGCAAGGTCGAAGCTGTCGCCGCCGCACAGGCGTACCAGACGCGAGACGACGTTTTCCATCAGCCGCGAGTCGAGGCCGGTGGCGCCCCCGCTGCCGACTTCCTCCTTGTCCACGAACAGCGCCCCAGCCGTGAACGGGGGCGTCTCCGTCGCGAGCAGGGCCTCGAAGGCGGGAAAGACGCACACCCTGTCGTCGTGCGCGTAGCCGGCGATCATCGAGGCGTCGAGCCCGGCGTCGCGCGGCGCGCCCGCGGGCACGATCTCAAGCTCGGCGGTCGCGAAGTCCTTCTCCGCGATGCCGTAACGCTCGTTCAGCAGTTTGAGGACGGCGGTTCTGACAGCGCCGTCCGTTTCGCCCCCGTCGGGAATGGAGCCGGCGACGGGGTTCAGATCCTCGCCCGTCAGCCCCTCGGCCATCTTCTTTTTCATCTGCTCGGCCGCGAGGTGAATGGGCAGGTCGGAGATGTAGAGTACGGGGTCGGCCTCGTCCTCGCCGACGACGACGCTGACTTTTTCGCCGCCCTTTTTGACGACGACGCCGTGGAGCGCCAGCGGCAGCGCCGCCCACTGGTATTTTTTGACGCCGCCGTAGTAGTGCGTCTTGAGCAGCGCCAAGCCGTCGCGCTCGTACAGCGGGTTGGGGCGCACGTCAAGGCGCGGAGCGTCGGCGTGGGCGCAGATAAGCCTCATGCCGTCGGCGAGCGGCCTCCGGCCCAGCGCGAAAAATGCCGCGGCCTTGCCTCCGCGGCAGGCGTAGACCTTGTCGCCGGGCGAAAGGCGCGCGCCGCTTTCCAAAAGCCCGTCCAGATCGCGAAACCCCGCCTCGCGCGCGCGGCGCGCCGTCTCGGCGGCCGTCTCGCGTTCCGTCTTGCACACGGCCGCGAAGCGCTTGTACGCCTCGGCGAACGCCATGACCGCGCCCCGGTCGCCGTTTCCCGTCCAGACGGACGGGTACAGTTCGGTAAAAGTTCCCCCGCTCATGTCCAAAACCTCCCGTCGCGCCATCCGGCGCCGCCCGAAAAAGCGGGAACGTTCGCCGCGCGGGCGCGCCCTCCCGCTCCCCGCTCAAAAAACACGCGCTCATTGTACCACAAACACGTTTCCCGCGCCCGGAAAAGGGCCGGCGGATCGGCGGCGAAAAAATCGCGATCCCGAATGAAAAACAGGTCTTGTCAAAGAAAAATTTGCCCCTATAATGATTCTGACCCTGTAAAAAAACAGGAGACTCCCCCGCGAGGCACGCTCTTTCGCCGCGGCGGGAAAACAAAGGGGCGAAAGTTTTTGCCGACACTGCCGGGCCCTGTGGGAACCCCCCGGCGCAAGCTATGGGACGGGCACGGGCGTCACGCCCGTTCTGTATCAGGAGGATGAGACGTAAATTGAACAACGCGGCTGTACCGTTGATCCAGGTGAAAGACCTGTGCAAGAGTTACGAAGACGGCGCGCCCGTCCTCAAGGGCGTGTCCATCAACATCGAGGAAGGGGACCTCGTTTCCATCATCGGTCCCTCGGGCTGTGGCAAGTCCACGTTTCTGAGGTGTCTCAACTGTCTCGAGTACATTGATTCAGGTACCATCACGATAGCCGGCGTAACGGTCAGCCGTTCTGTCGAGGACGAGGAGCTGGATCGCGATTTCGACAAAAAATTCCTCGAGGCGTGCCACAAGATGCGCCGGGAAGTCGGAATGGTGTTCCAGAGTTTCAACCTGTTCCCGCACAAAACAGTCCTCGAAAACATCATGCTCGCGCCGATGGTCGTCCACCACGCCAAGGAGGACGACGCGAAGAAAAAGGGGCTGGAACTGCTCGAAAAGGTCGGCCTTTCCAACTTCGCCGACAAGTACCCCGTCACGATGTCGGGCGGGCAGACGCAGCGCGCCGCCATCGCGCGCGCGCTGGCCATGAACCCGAAGGTCATGCTGTACGACGAGCCGACATCGGCGCTCGACCCCGAACTGGTCGGCGAGGTGCTTCAGGTCATGAAGGATCTCGACCGCGACGGCATGACGCAGGTCATCGTCACGCACCAGATGAAGTTCGCGCGCGACGCCTCCGACTACATCGTCTTCATGCACGGCGGCGAAATCGTGGAGAAAGAGGACGGCGACGTGCTGTTCACGCGGCCGAAGGACGAGCGCACGAAGAACTTCCTGCGCCATCTCAACGGGGTCGTCGCGTGATGAAGCGGCTTGTCACTCTCCTCGGCGCGCTGTTCGCGCTGTGCGTCTTCGCTTTTTCCGCCGCGGCCGCTCCCCCCGTCCTCAAATGGGGCGGCGACTCCGAGGGCAACGTGCCCTACATGTTCATGGAGCCCGACAACGACTCGCACATGATCGGCTTCGAGGTGGACATCGTCAACGCCCTCGCGGAGCGCATGGGCATGACGCCGCGGTTTGTGCACAACGGCTGGGACAACCTGATCCCCGGCCTCAACCTCGGGCTGTACGACATCGCCCTGAGCGGTCTGGAGATCACGCCCGAGCACCTTGAAGAAGTCGATTTCTCGCTCCCCTATTACAAGACGTTCCTTCAGCTTGTCGTGCAGCGCGGCAATCCCGCCAGGATCAACTCGCTTTCCGACTGCGTAGGCAAACGGGTCGGCACGCTCAAACAGTCCTACGCTTTCTTCCGGCTCGCCGAGGCCGGCGTTGACGAGATCCGCACCTACGACAACGAGATCAACGCCTATCAGGACATGGCCCACGACCGGCTCGACGCGGTGCTGATGGACTCGCCCATCGCCATTTTCTACGCGGGTTTCAACACCGACCTCGAGTTCGTCGGCGAGCCCATCGGCGAGATCAGCTACGGGATCCCTGTGCGCAAGGGCAACGCCGAACTGCTCCGCAAGGTCAACGCGGCTCTGGTGTCCATGCGCGACGACGGCACGCTGCGGCGCATCTACGACCGCTGGAACATGTGGACGCCGGTCATGGCCAAGTTCTTCAACGACGACTCGCCCGCCGTCGCGGGCCCCGACCGCTTCAACGCCTGGGCCGAGTACCAGCGCAAGGGTCTGACGTGGCGGCAGAGGTTCGACCGCTACGTGAGTTTCCTGCCCACGTTCGGCCGCGCCTCGGTGGTGACGCTGAAAGTCTCCGTCTGCTCGATGGCGCTCGCCATTATGCTCGGTCTTGTCCTCGCGGTGACGCGCCTGTTCGCGCCCAAGCCGCTTTCGCGTCTTGCGGCCGCTTATATCGAGGTTGTGCGCGGCACGCCCGTGCTGATTCAGCTGTTTTTCATCTTCTACGGCCTGCCCAACGTCGGCGTCAAGCTGACGCCCTTTTGGGCCGGTGTGATCGGTCTGGGCATCAACTACGCCGCCTACGAGGCCGAGAACTACCGCGCCGGCCTGATGGCCGTTCCCCGCGCGCAGATGGAGGGCGCTCTGGCACTCGGCATGACAAAGCGCGAGGCCCTGCGCTACGTGGTCATCCCGCAGGCCGTGCGCGTGTCGCTGCCGCCCGTCACGAACGATTTCATCTCGCTGCTGAAGGACTCGTCGCTCGTGTCGATGATCACGCTCATCGACCTGACCAAGGCCTACGGTCAGCTTGCCAACACCTACTACGACTACTTCGGCATCGGCATCATGGTCGCGGTGATCTACTTCCTTATCGGCCTGCCGTTCGTGCGGCTGGCGCGCTACACCGAGCGCCGGCTCGCCGTGGCCATCCGCGGGAACAGGGGCGGCAAGCACGGCCGCGACACGACGCCGCGCCCGGCCAGCTACCATAACTGACGGCGGCGCGCGCTGCGGCCCCGCGGCGGGATTTTTTCGCTTTATCATAGAGTTTTTCGCGTCTTTTCGACAGGCGCCCGCTTTTTTGGAACACAATACTCCGGAATGTGAGGCTGATACTACTTCCATGAAGATCAAGCCGAAATTGTGCGCCGCGTCTCTCGCGGTGATGCTTTTCGCGTCCCGTTGTTTCGCCGGTTTCATGCCCGACAAGGTACTGCGCTGGGGCGGCAACTCCGAGGGCGGCGTCCCGTTCATCCTCTACGACCCCGCCGACCAAAGCAAGCTCACGGGCTTCGAGTCCGAGATCGCCGAGGCCCTCGCCGCCGAGCTGGGGCTGGAGCCGGTTTTCGTGCAGAACGTCTGGGACATCCTCATCCCCGGTCTCCAGCGCGGCCTGTACGACATCGCCATCAACGGCATCGAAGTGACCCCCGAGCGCGCCGAGATGATCAACTTCTCCATCCCCTACTACGTGACCTATCTTCAGATGGTTGTGCCCAAGGGCAACCCGGCGGGCGTCAGCACGCTGGAGAACGCGCGCGGGCACACGATCGGCACGCTACGCGGCTCTTACGCCTACGAGACGCTGGCCAGGGCCGGCATCGCGGATATCCGCAGCTACGAGAACGAGGCCACGGCCTACCACGACATGCAGAACGGCCGGCTTGACGCCGTGGTCATGGACGCGCCCATGTCCATCTACTACTCCAAGTTCAACCCCATGTTCGAGTTCGTCGGCGAGCCGATAGGCCGCATGGAGTACGCGATGACGATCCGCAAGGGCGAGGACGAGTTCCTCAAAAAGGTCAACGAGGCGATCGTCACGCTGCGCGACAACGGCACGCTACGCCGCATCTACGACCGATGGAACCTGTGGAGCCCCGTGATGGCCGAGTACTTCGACGACCACCGTCCGCCGCTCGAATCCCCCGTGATGTACGAGCGCTGGGCCGACATTCAGCGCGGCGCGCGCAACTGGGGCGAGAGGCTCAAGCGCTACGCGGGCTTTCTGCCGTCGTTCGCGCGCGCGGCGTGCGTGACGCTGGAGGTCTCCGTCTGCTCGATGGCGCTGGCGCTGCTGGTCGGCCTGCTGATCGCCGTGTGCAGACTTTTCGGGCCGCTGCCGCTGCGCACGCTGGCGCTGTGCTACACGGAGTTCATCCGCGGCACGCCGGTGATGATCCAGCTGTTTTTCATCTTCTACGGGCTGCCCAACGTGGGCGTGCGCCTCACGCCGTTCGTGGCCGGGACTTTGGCTCTGGGGCTGAACTACGCCGCCTACGAGTCGGAGAACTACCGCGCCGGGCTGGAGGCCGTGCCGCGCGCGCAGATGGAAGGCGCGCTCGCTCTAGGCATGACCAAATGGGAGGCCCTGCGGCACGTGATTCTGCCGCAGTCGATCCGCGTGTCGCTGCTGCCGATGACGAACGACTTCATCGCGCTGCTCAAAGATTCGTCGCTCGTGTCCATCATCACGCTCGTCGATTTGACGCGCACCTACGGCCAGCTTGCCACGGTCAACTACGACTACTTCGGCACGGGATTCATCGTCGCGGTGATATACCTGCTCATCGGCACGCCGTTTGTGCGCCTGGCGCGCACGCTTGAAAAAAAGCTCAACGTGTCCCTGCGCGGACGGCGCGTGGTGGCGGCGCACAGAGCGGCCAACTACAACGAATAGAACGCTTTTCCCGCCCGCCCCGCCCCGCGCGAAAAGACCCGAAAAACGCTTTTTGCCGCGCGGCGGGGGGCCGCCCCCGGCGGCGCCGCTTTCCGCCGCCGGGCGCACGCCGCCCGCCGCCGGGCGAAACGCGAAAAAAAGAGGAACGCCCCCGCGCGGGGGCGTTCCTCTTTTTTTTCGGCCGGTTTATCGCCGGGACGAACACGGTTCATGTAACAGAATAAAAGGGTGTCGGAAATCATTTCACGTGGAAGGAGCGTGACGCGGCCGTATCATTTTCCTCCGCAACTTCAACGCTCGCGTCCCGGGCGCGGAGAGTCCTTTATCCGGGGAACCGGGATACTCTCCTGCCGCCGGTATTGTACGAGGAAAAAGCGCGGCGGATCAGGGCTTCCGACGATTTCGCGCCGCCGGAAGCCCTCTTTTTGTGTCCCCGTTTTCCGATGCCCCGCCGCACCGGCCCGCGAGGATCCGGAACGGCGCGCGCCCGCGGGCCGCGGCCGCCAGCGGAAACGCCCGAAAGCGAAAGGCGACGGGGGAAAAGGCCGGCTACTTCACGTGCTCCCTGATCCAGCCGCAGATCATGTCCGCGATCTGGCGGCTGTTATCCTCTTTCATCATCGCGTGCGTGTTGCCTTTGACGCCCATCTCGGGAAGGTGCCACCATGTGCTGTCGCCGCCCAGTTCGAGGATCTTTCCGTGCAGTTTGCGCATCGTGCCGCTGTAGGCGAAGTCGCCGATCCACGTGTAGCGTTCGTTCACGTACTCGCCGCCCAGAAAGTCGCCCCACACGAACAGGAACGGGATGTTTTTGAACGCCGACACGTCGGTCTTTTCCGCGTCGATGGTCGAGGAACTCTCGACGAGGATCACGCCCCGCACGTTTTCGGGGCGCGCCAGCGCGGCGTTGACGGCGAACAGCCCGCCCTGACTGTGCGCCAGAAGGATACAGCCGTCCTTCATGCCGCCGACGTACTCGTCGTAGGCTTTCTGCGCGTGGGGCACCGACGTCGTCCAGCGGGGGACGTTCTCCTTGACGAGGTCGTCGTATTTGTCCGCGTTAAAGCGGCTGCCCGGGTACGCCTCGCCGAGTTTTTCGCCGAGGCGGTACGTCGTCCAGCGCTCCTTGTAGCTGCTGAACATCGGCGGCCCGGGGTTGATCTCGGGAAACTGCGCCCACGAGGAGCGGCCGCGCTCCACGCCGTCGGAGACGTTGACGTTGAAGCCGTTTTGCAGGAACATGAACTCCCAGCCGGGGCCGCCGTCCTGCGTCGATTCCCACAGCGCGCCCGTGCCGCCGCCCCCGTGGATCATGCACACGGGGTACGGGACGACGGGGTCGGCGACGCGCGTGTACTGCACGTACATCTGCCACGCCTGGAAATCGCCGTTGGGGTCGTATTCGCCCACGGGGCCGCCCGGCCAGTACTGGATCTTCACGGGCGAACTGCCCTCGATGGTGACGCGCTCCCCGCCGACGAAGTAACTGCCTTTGCCGATCACCTTGACATAGTCCATCGCGGAGCCTCCTTTTACTTCAGACGGAAATCACGAGCGTACTTCTCGTCGTAATCGTCGCAGAAGAACACCTGAAAGTAGCCGAGCGGCACGCGGTCGTTCCGCGTGGCGAGGCTGCCGAAATACATCAGCGCCCACGAGATGATCCACGCGGGCAGGAACGGCTGCACGTTGCCGAGCGTCCCGACCCAGAAGGCTTTTGTGGACGGGATGACGGACGACACGAAGTAGAGAACCATGTACGCGATAAAGCCGCCGAGGCACGACCACAGCGCGCCGGTTTTCGTCGCTTTTTTCCAGTACAGCCCCATCAGCACCGGCCAGTACCACGAGGACGCGAGCGAGCCGACGGCGAAATTGATGACGTACTGCGTCAGATCGGACGGTTTGAGCGCCAGAAGCGTCGCGAGCGCGGCGAAGCCGACGACGGTCAGCGTGCCGCAGGCTTTCTGCCCCTTTTCGCTCATGCCGGGCCTGACGCAGTCCACATAGAAATCCTTGGCGAAAAACGCGGCGGCGCTGATGCAGAAACCCGCGAGCGACGACTGGATCGCGGCGAAAACGCCGCAGAAGATGATGCCGCCCACCCACGCGGGCAGGAGATTGGTCGCCACGTAGAACGTCGTGTAGTCGCGCGTGACGAGGTTGGGGTTGAGGTTGTGCGCCCACGGCCCCGTGGCGCACATCAGCCCCTGACAGATCGTGAAGATGACGCACGAGATGATCACGCCGCGTTTGAGCGTCCTGTGGTTGTTGTACGTCAGCGCCACGGGCAGCGCGTAGGGGATCGTGCCGAGGCCGACGCCGCAGAAGATGATCGTGCCGAGCGCGTTCAAAAACGTGAACGCCGTATTTGCCTTGAGCATGTTCGGGTAGGCCGTGCCCATGTACTCGACCGCCTTGGCCACGCTGCCGAACTGCCGCGCGTTGCGCCACAGCAGCATCCCCATGATGGAAAACGTCGCCGCCAGCATGATCACGCCCTGAATGCTCGCGACCTTCGCCATCGACTTGACGCCGCCGGTGGACGTGTAGATGACCGTGACGACGATCACGAGGAACAGCCCGAGGTAATACTTGTTGCTGCCGGTGATGGCCGCGAACATCTTGGCGCCGGCCGTTATCTGCGCGCAGGCGAAGAACAGCAGCCCCACGACGCTCGTCACCGCCAGCGAGGCGACGAGAGCCTTGGAGCGGAAGCGCAGGCGGAAGAAGTCGAGGAACGATACCGCGCCGATGCGGTTTTTGAGAATGGCGGCCTTTACGCCGACGGCGCCGAGGCCGAACGCCGCTGTCAGGAACCCCGCGTAATAGATGATCCCGCCGGAAAAGCCGATGGCGTAAGTCAGGCCGGGAGCGGCGACCATTGTGCCGCCGGCCATCGAGTTCGTCGCGGCGATCATCGCGATCGAAAACGCGCCGAGACCCCCGCCGCCGGTCAGAAACGACGACAGACTGTCGCTCCGCAGGCGGCGCGACGTGATTTTAACATACGCGCCGAGGCCGACGATGAGCAGCGAATACAGCCCGAAGATCGCGATCATCGTCAGTCGCGTGCTCTCGGACATGGAAAAACCGCCCAGATCGATCATGAGCGATCGCCTCCTTCGCCCTCGCGGGCCGCCAGCGAATAGGTGGGGCTGAAGATCACGTAGAGATTCCCGACGACGTACATGGCCAGATAGATGAGGACGCCCGCCATCCACCACAGCGGCATGCCGAACAGAAACTTCATCTCCGACGGCTCGGCGCACCCGTAAACGTACATGATCACCGTGGCGATCACCGTGGCGACCATGCCGATGGTGTGGAAGAAGATAGCGTCACGCTTCCCCGCTTCCATACGGCGGTCGTAGTTGGAGATTTCCGACACGTCGTATGTTGTGGACTCAAGGTTCTGGTTCTCCATTCACAGCGCTCCTTTCGCGGTTTCCGTCCCGCTCCGACAGATTGACGCAAGCCGTCTCCGGCTTTTCCGGAAGTACGGCGGCGCTTCGCGGCGCGCCCGACTTTCCGGCTGTGATACTATATCCGATCGCGCGCGGCGGCCGCAAGTCCAAAATTACGGAAAAACTGCATACACGCGCTCCCGCGCGCCGTTTCCCCGCTCTCCGCCCCGCCGCCGGCGCAAAACAGTTTCGGGTTTTCCAAAGCGCGCGCGGACGGCGGTTGCATTTTTTTGAACATGCACTAAAATGAAGCTCTAAACAAAAGAACGCCATAGGTGAAAAGTTTGGAATCGAGATTTTTTTGACGAGGTGTCTCCCCATGCTGTACTACTACAAAGGTAGCGAGCTGCAGTGGCCCCACGCGCTGGAACTGTACGTCCGCGACACGAACTTTTTCCATTTCAACTGGCATCCCGAATTTGAGCTTTCCATCGTGCTGAGGGGGAACATCTCCCTCGTCACGGACGGCGTTTCCCGCCTGCTCGCCCCCGGCGACGTGTTCCTCGTCAACCCGAACCGCGGACACACCTGGTTCTCGACCGACAGGGACTCCGCGACGCTTTCGGTTCATTTCGCGCCGGAGTTCATCTCCGATTTCGAGCCGTCGATCGGGAAGTTCGAGATCGACTGCGTTTCCACGCCGCTCACGCGCGGGGAGCCGCGTTTTGCCCGCGTGAGAAAGTACGCCGCGCGGATGATGCTTTACGCCGTGTCGCAAAACCCCGGCTCGGTGTTTTTTCTGCGCGGGTCGCTGGCGATGCTGGCGGGGACGCTGTTTACCGAGTTCCCCGTGCGCCGGGGCAGCCCGCGCGAGTCGGTGAGCGACCGCAAAAACAGAAAGACGCTCCGCGCCGTCATCGACTGGATCGAAAACAACTTCGACAGGAAGATCACGCTCGACGCGGCGGCGAAAGTCGCGGGGTACAACCGCACGTACTTCTCCGCGTTTTTCCGGCGCAACGTGGGCATCCCGTTCTTCGATTACCTGAGACGGACGCGCTTTCGCCACGCGCTCACGCTTCTCGGCACGACCGACGGCACCCTCACCGAGATCGCGGCCGACTGCGGTTTTCCCGATCTCAAATCGTTCAGCTCGTATTACAAAAAGCTTGTCCACGAACTGCCCGGCGCGCGCAGAATGTCTTGGAACACCTCGGCTTCCAGATACGGCGGCGAGGGAGAGCGCGTTTTCCTGACGACTTCCGTGCCCGGCATCGACGACGCGCTGCGCGCTTTCGCCGGTTCGCCCGGGAGCGCGGCCCGGACGGAGCCGCTCGCCGCCGATCGCGTTGGAGAGTACCTTGAACGCATGGACGGCCTGTGCGAGCGGATGCTCGTGTTGTCGCGCGAACTGCGCGGCACAAAGCGGCTCTGAGTTCGCCGCCGCCGTCCCGCGCCGGGCGCGAAGCGGCCGCGCGGACGGCGCCGAATATAAAAAGACGGCCGCGGGAAAACGTTTTCCCGCGGCCGTCTTTCGCGCGCGTATTTCGACTGTTCGGAGCCATGTCCGCCGGACATGGCGGCGGAAAACCGGCGGAGCGGCGTCGCCGTCCGCGCCCCCGGCTACATCGTCATCCGTATCATGTCCGAGAGGAGGGCCTGTCCCGTTTCCCTGCGCCCGGCTCCGGGGCCGGAGAGCGAGATGACGCCGAGGTTGTCCGTCTCCACGGTCACGGCGTTGGTTGCGCCGCCCACCGACGCGAGCGGGTGGGAGAGCGGGAGTTCCTCCGGCCTGACGTAGAGTTCGACGCCGCGCCCGTCGGCGACAATGCCGGCGATCAGCTTGACGACGCGCCCGTTCCTTTTCGCCTCGGCGACGCGCGACGCGGTGATCCCCGCGATGCCGGTGCGCGCCACCTCGTTTACGCGGATGTCCCTGCCGAACAGGATCTTCGCGAGGATCGAGACTTTCACGGCGGCGTCCCAGCCGTCCACGTCGCCCGTCGGGTCGGCCTCGGCGTAACCGATTTTCCGCGCCTCGGAGAGCGATTCGGCGTAGTCGGCCCCCTCGTACATTCTCGTGAGGATGAAGTTCGTGGTGCCGTTCAGTATGCCCTCGATCCGGCTGACCGCGCAGCCGACGATGCCGTTTTTCAGCATATCGATGAGCGGCGTTCCGCTCATCACGACTCCCTCGTAGCGGAGTTTGACGCCGTTGGCCTCCGCCAGAGAGTGCAGCTCGTCGAACGCCATGGCCACGGGGCCTTTGTTCGTCGTGGCGACGCCGACGCCCCGGCCGAGGGCGGCCCGGATGTGCGAAAGCCCCGGTTCGCCCGTGCTGAGGTCGGTGGGGGTGCACTCCGCGAGCACGGTGGGGCGCGACAGATCGAGCAGTTCCTCAAACGGCCTCGCGGGACGCCGGAGTTTCCCGAACGTCCCCGTCCCGGCCGCCGAGTCCAGCAGCGCGCCGAGGTCTATCCCGCCGCTGTTCAGCGCGACGCCCTTTATAAGGTCGCTGACGAGAACAACCTTGTATTCAAAGCCGTATTTGCGCGCGAGTTCGTCTTTTTTTTCGCGCAGCAGTTCAAGGAGCGCGGTGCCGACGTTCCCGCAGCCGACGACCGCTATTCTGTTTATCATGCGTGGCCTCCGTGGTTGAGTTTTTGCGGATGGATTTGCAAAATTATAACATACGAAGTTCCGCGTCCGGGAGCGTTTGAGGTTAAGACGCGAAAAGTGCGTAAATCGCTTTAAAAAAATTTTGTCTCTTGAAGGCCGCCGCGCCGCGTCTTTCGCCCCGGGCGGCGATCCGGCGCGGGCGGACGCGGGACGATCTGTTTTTTCGCGAGCCGGGGGCGCGAGCGCTTACGTTTTTTTCGCGGCGGGTTTCCGCCGTCGGTTCGCGCGATCGCGTAGCGGCACGACGGTCTTTGTCCCCCGTGTGCCTCCGCGCGGTAGGCCAAGCGGGCGTAAAGCCGTCCGCGCGTCGTCGCGATACGGCGCGCCGCCGGGCCGTCG
>CAZRXR010000012.1:0-1990 GCA_964604125.1 uncultured Synergistaceae bacterium | reverse complement strand
TCGCGATACGGCGCGCCGCCGGGCCGTCGCGGAAGCGGGAAAACTTTTCCGCCCGCCCCGGGCGCGATCGGCCCCCGAAAGCGACGGGCGGGCAAAAGCGAAAAAAAACGGCCGGAAAGCCCGTCGCGCGGGTTTTCCGGCTTTTTGTTTACGCGCGCCGCGAGAAGCGCGCGCCCGATGCGGGATTCGCTTTCGCGCGCGAGAGGCGTTGAACTGAAAATTGTACGTTTCCCCGTCGTCCGCTTCCTCGCGCGCCGTTTTCTCTCACGCGGCGGGGACGGCAGTCCGATCGCCCGGACGCTTTCGCCCGGCGCGGCTTGGAATTTTCCGCGCGCCGAAGGTTTAGCGCGGCGCGCCCGGCGCGCCCGCGCGGAGACGCGCGCCGGGGAAACGCCGCCGTCCGCGTCCGCCCCATGCGTTTTTCGCGTTCTTTCGCGCGCCGCCCCGGTTTACGCCGCCGCGCCGTTTTCTCTCACGCGGCGGGGACGGACGAGGCCCGCGCGCCCGGGGCCGCGCCGCGTCTTTCGCCCCGCGCGGTCAGGGCTGCCGTCCGATGTAGGCCAGAATACCCCCGTCCACGTACAAAATCTGGCCGTTGACGAAGTCCGATGCCCCGGAGGCGAGGAACACCGCCGGGCCTTTCAGATCCTCCGGCGTGCCCCAGCGCCCGGCCGGCGTTTTGGCGACGATGAAGCTGTCGAACGGGTGCCTGCTCCCGTCCGCCTGCCGCCGCCGCAGCGGCTCTGTCTGCGGCGTCGCGATGTAGCCGGGGCCGATGCCGTTGCACTGAATGTTCGCGGCCCCGTACTCGGCGCAGATGTTGCGCGTCAGCATCTTCAGGCCGCCCTTCGCGGCGGCGTAGGCCGAGACCGTCTCGCGGCCCAGCTCGCTCATCATCGAGCACACGTTGATGATTTTACCGCGTCCTTTCCCGATCATCCCCGGTATGACGGCCTTGGCGCAGATGAAGGGGCCGACGAGGTCGATGTCCACAACCTCGCGGAAGTCCGCGGCGCTCATCTCCGTCATCGGAACGCGCTTGATGATCCCGGCGTTGTTGACGAGAATGTCGATAACCCCGAGATCGCTTTCGATACGCGAGACGAGATCGCGCACCTCGGCCTCCTTCGTGACGTCGGCGATATACCCGCGCGCGGCGACGCCCCGTGCGCGGCAGGCCTCCAGCGCCGCGTCCAGATTGCGCCGGCTTCGGCAGTTGAACGCCACCTTGGCCCCCGCCTCCGCGAGGGCCTCCAGGATCGCGAAACCTATTCCATACGCCCCTCCCGTGACAAGGGCGGTTCGCCCTTCGAGCGAGAACATATCGCGCTTCATTGTCCGCCTTCCTTTCATGTCATATGCGTAAAAACGCCGCTCCCGGCACGGGCGCGGCGTTTTTGTCGTGATCGTTACGCGCGTTTAAGCCTCTTTGCCACGGCGCTTTTAATCTGTCCGCCGAACAGGCAGAGGATCGTAAGCGCGATGAAGAACCAGCAGATGACCGAGTTGAAGAACACGCTCGGGTCGCCGCCCGATTTCAGCAGCGCGGTGCGGAAGTTCTTCTCGGCCATCGGGCCGAGGATAAGCCCGAGAATGGCCGGGCTGGTGGGCACTTTCACCTTGCCGAGGAAATAGCCGACGATGCCCGAAACGAGCATCACCCACACGTCGAACAGGCTGTTCTTCATCGCGAAAGAGCCGATGACGCACAGCGCGAAGATGATCGGCGTCAGGATCCCCTTCGGGACGCTGAGCACTTTCGTGAACAGTCTGATGCCGAGGAACCCGAAAATGCACATCAGCGTGTTCGCTATGAACATTCCGAGGAAGATGGAGTACACGAGCGCCTCGTTCGTCTCAAAGAGCATCGGCCCGGGCGCCAGCCCTTGAATGGTGAGGGCGCCGATCATGATGGCCGTGACCGCGTCCCCGGGTACGCCCAGCGTGAGCATCGGTATCATGGCGCCGCCGGTGACGCCGTTGTTGCCGC
>CAZRXR010000011.1:32318-33726 GCA_964604125.1 uncultured Synergistaceae bacterium | reverse complement strand
ACAACCCCGAACTTGAGGCGCAGGGCAAGAACCCCTTCGTGCTCGACTCCAAGGAGCCGAAGGCCTCGTTCCGCGACTTCCTGATGAGCGAGAACCGCTACACCTCGCTTGCCAAGACCAACCCCGCCCTCGCCGAGGAGCTGTATCAGAAGGCCGAGCGCGACGCCAAGCGCCGCTACCAGATCTACAAGAGCCTTGCCGAGGCCGAGCCGATCAAGGCCGAGTAACGCGCGGCCGCCGGAAAGTTAAGGCCGTCGCGTGTGACAGACGGACAGCGGAGAGCCCGAAAGGCTCCCCGCTGTTTTTTTGGACGCCCGCGCGGAAGCGCTTTTTTCGCGCCTCGGCGCGGCGGGGGAGGACGGAAAATGGACGAAAGGCGCGCCGCGGTGATCGAGATCGGGACAAATTCGGTCAAGTTCTGCATGGCGCGGCGGAGCGCGGACGGCGTCTCGTTCGACGCGGAGCGCGTCGCTCCGGCGCGGTTGGGCGAGGGACTGCGCGCGACGCGGCGGCTGAGCGACGAGGCGATGGAGCGCAACGCCGACGCCGCGGCCGGTTTCGCCGCGCTGGCGCGGAGCCTGGGCGCGGACAAAATCGCCGTCGTCGCCACGATGGCGGCGCGATCGGCGCGAAACGGCGCGGAGTTCGCCGAGCGGGTGCGCGCGCGCTGCGGCATGGAACCGCGCGTGCTGTCCGGCGAGGAGGAGGCGCGGCTGGCTTTTTCGGCCTCGCGCTCGTGTCTGAGCGCCCCGGCGGACGCGGCGGCCCTGACGATGGACGTGGGCGGCGGCAGCACGGAGCTTGTGTACACGCGCGGCGGCGCGATCCTGCGGCAGTTCAGCGCGGACGTCGGCGCGGTGACGCTGACGGAGAGCCTTGGCCTGCAAAACGCCGTTCCGGCAACCGTATTGGCGCAAGCGCGCGATCGGGCGCGCGCGGCCATCCTGCGCGGAGGGGCGGGCGAACCCGCCGCGGCGGGCGTCGGGCTGGGCGGCGGCGTGACGGCGCTCGCGGCGGCGGCGCTTTCGCAGACGAGTTACGACGCTTCGGCCCTGCACGGCTTCGTGCTGAGCGAACGCGAGGTCGAGTCGCTGATCGCCCGCTTCGCGGCCGTGCCGGCCGAGGAGCGCTGCCCGTGTTTCGCCTCGCTCCCCGGGAGAGCCGACATCGCGCTGGCCGGGGCGTGCATCGTCGCCGAGGCGATGGAGGCGGCGGGGCTGCGCGAACTGACCGTCTGCTCGCGGGGCGTGCGGCACGCGCTGGCGCTCGAACTGCTGGAAGACCCGCGCGAGCCGTCCCGAGTGCCGTGAGAGACCTTCGCGCGGGGCGTGCGGCACGCGCCGGCGCTCGAACTGCCGGAAGGCCCGCGCGAGCCGTCCCGCAGGCCGTGAGACGACTTCCGCGCGCG
>CAZRXR010000011.1:6409-32218 GCA_964604125.1 uncultured Synergistaceae bacterium | reverse complement strand
TTCCGCGCGCGGTTTCTTATAACGCGGCCCCGTCGTCTTTCGCCGGACAAATACTCCGGCTCCCGCGTCGAAAAGCGGCGTCGGCCCGTTCGGGACACGCGGCTTTTCCGGGGATCACGCGCCGCCGGGCGCGTCGCGGATGTACGCCTCCTCGTCGGACATGGCGTGTTTCCGCTTTTTGAGCGTCATCGGCGAGATGCCCGTCTCGATGAAATAGACCTTTTCGCCGAGGTTGAGCAGGTGGTCGGCTATGCGTTTGAGGTGCCGCAGGGCGTTGAGCGAGACGAACGCGCCCACGGTGGCGCGTTCGCCGCCCGAGGCCACGCCGCGCAGGATCTCGCGGCAGACGGCCAGATACGTGCCCGTGACCTCCTCGCGCCGCTCCTTCATCGCGGGGAGCGCGCCGCCGTTTTCGGCGTTGAACGCGGCGAGGAACGTGTCGCACATGGTCAGGCACAGCGAGGCGGCCTCGCGGATCCGCTCCGTCCGCGGCAGATCCGACGCGACGCCGCCGTTTTCGAGCAAATGTTTCAGCCCCAGGCAGATGTTCACCGATTCGTCGCCCACGCGCTCGATGTCGGTGACGATTTTCATGACGGCGTAGACGAAACGCAGATCTTCGCGCATCGGCTGGCGCATGGCGATCGTGTAGAGACATTCCTGATCGATCTGTTCTTCCAAGTCGTCGATCTCGTCGTCGCGGGCCACGATGCCGCGCGCTGCCTCCATGTCGCACGCGAGCAGCGCCGACACGGCGCGTCCGACGCTCTCCCGGGCGCGACCGAGAATGTCGGCCACGAGGTTCTTCATGCGGGCCTTGTCGGAGGTGAACAGGATCTCCTCGAGCGAACGCTCTTTCTCTTTCTTTTCAGCGGACATGGTCTTCCGCCTCCTTCCATGTGTCGTCGTCCAGCCCGCTCGCGCGGCCGGATCTCCGCTTCTGCAGTTCTTCGGCGAGGGCGACTTCTTTCGCCATCGAGACGAACGCCTGCATCAGCGAGATGACGCGCACCGAGCGGGCCGTGTCGCGGCTGTAGCCGCCGTTTTCGTCGAGGCGGCGGCGCAGCCGCGCGCAGAAGTCGCCGAAGTCGCGCTCGAGCGTCTCGACGGAGCGCACCAGTCCCCTTTCGCCGATCACGAACGCGCGCAGGCTCTGGCGGGCGCAGCGGCGCGACATCTTGCGCCACTCGTTCCACGTCCCGGCCCCGAGCAGGCGCTCCATCGGGCCGTACAGCGCCATCGTGTCGAGACCTTCGCGCAGCCCCCCGCAGAGGAGTTTCTGCATGTTGCGCAGGATCGTCATCGTCGAACTGACCACGGTGAAATCGGCGGCCAGTTTCTCGCTGCCGCTCGGGACGGCGACCTTGTAGGCGAACTCCTGGCAGGCGTCGCTCAGGCTCGACAGCGCCTCGGGCAGCCGGGGGAAAAATTTTTCGTCGCGCTGCGACGGCTCGAGCAGCATCTGCAGATACGCTTCCATGTAGTTAGCGAACCGCTGCATCTCCTTGGAGAGCAGCCGCACGGCCACCTCGGGCACGGCGAGCAGTTCGTCGTTGATGTAGCGCGGCTCGCCGATGCTCTCCCCGCCGCCGGCGAACCGTGCCGAGATCCGCGGCAGCGCGTCCGGGAACGGCAGAAAGAGGAGGATATTGAAGGCCGCGATCAGCACCTGTCCGCGGACCAGTTCGTCCGACGCCGGGACGCCCAGCAGCACGAAGATACGGTGCGCGAACGGGTAGACCGCGATGAACGCCAGACCGCCGATCAGCTTGAAGAAGAACGTCGCCCAGCCGAGCCGCCGCGCGCTCCGGCTGCCCGTCATGCCCGCCAGGACGACCATCGTCGTCGAGCCGATGTGCGCGCCGAGGGCGATGGGCAGCGCCGACGCGGCGGGAAGCACACCCGTGTCGGCCAGCGAGATGCCCAGCGCCATGATCGCCGAACTGCTCTGCAGCACACCCGCGGCGAGGAACGCGATCACGCCCATCATCGCGCGGTTCGATGTCCACGAGGCCATCATCGAGCGGAACCCCTCCTCGGAGAAAAGCCTGTGCGTGCCCATGCCGAGAATCAGCATGCCGAGGAAGATCAGCGAAAGACACTGAAGCAGCCCCGCCGCCTTACTTATCCACCTGTTTTTGGCCTTTTTGAGGAAGAACGACACGCCGAACATCAGCGGCGCGTAGTCGAACAGGTTCAGGCTGAGCAGGAACGAGACGAACGTGCCGCCGAGACTGGCCCCCATCATCACCACAAGCGACGCCGCGAACGTCATCATGCCCACGTCCACGAAGCCGACGGCGAACGACGTGGCGATCGTGCTGCTCTGCGTGAGCGCCGACAGCCCCACGCCCATCAGAAACGCCTGATACTTCCGGCGCGTGTAGCGCGCCATCAGATCTCGCGCCTCGCTCCCCAGATCGCGGCGGAAGAAGCCGGAACTCTGCTCGACGCCGAACAGGAACAGCGCCAGCCCGCCGAAGATTCGGATAAGACTGAACAAATACATGCGCTCACTCCCCTTTGCCGTCCGTCTTTTTTCGCGGGACACCCGGTCTCCGCGGCGCGCGAAAAGCCGCGCGGCGATCCGGGGGCCGCCGCGCTCCCGGCTGAATTTAACGCATCATACTACGGATAAAATGCAAATTGTACCGGTTTGTTTCTCATAGCATGGCCGTTTTTATGTGTTTGAGGAATATCAATAACCGCGCCCCCGAGCGCGAAATAAGAGCCGGAGCGCGATGAAATCTTTATTTCGGCGGAAATCCGCGAGAAAAGAAGGCGCGCTTATTCTTTACCGTTATATAGGGACGGACGCTCTGTCCGCGCGCTCTTACGCGCCGTTGTAACACATTCTGGCTTGAAAAAAGGTTTAAAAACAAAAAACACGGCGGCCCGGCCGGCTTGAAACCGAAAAGCCGAATACGATTGTACAGGCTGGTTCTATGCGCGGCTCGACGAGTTGTCTAAAAAAATCGCCGTCGCGGGCGAGAGGCCGGAAACTTTCCCAAGCGCCGGTTTGCCGCTTACTCCTCCCCGGCGGCCGTTTCGCGCGCGCCGACGGGGATCGGGCGAAAGCGCCGCCCGGGCTTTGCGCGGGCCGCGCCCCCTCGCCCCAAATAAAACAGCGTCCCGGAGCGATAACGCCCCGGGACGCTGTTTGTGTGTTTTTTCACTCGCCGGGGGCGGGGCGAAAAAAACGCGCGCCGCGTCCCCGGCGGTCTTTCCGCTCTGGAGCCGGAAACAGACGCGCCCGCCACGCGCGGGGCTTTTCAAGGTTTCGCGAGCGCCCGCGCGACAAGGCGGCGTTCGCGGGCGGCCTTTCAAGCGCCGTTTTTCAGCGCAGGGCGTCTTTCATGGTTTTGACGTAGGCGGCCACAGGCTCCACGCACGCGCGGCCGCGGGCGGCGATCATCCTGACGATGGCGCTGCCCACGATGACGCCGTCGGACAGGTTCGCCATCGCGCGCGCCTGCTCGGGCGTCGAGATGCCGAAACCCACGGCGCAGGGCACGGAGGTGTTTTTTCTCACAAGATCGACCATCGCGCCGATGTCGGTCGTTATGGACGAGCGCACGCCCGTCACGCCCAGCGACGACACGATGTAGATAAAACCCTCCGCCTCTTTGGCGATCATCGCGATGCGGTCGCGCGAAGTCGGCGCGATCAGCGGGATCAGATCGACGCCGTTGCGTTCGCACGCGGGAAGGAAGTCGCCCCGCTCCTCAAACGGCACGTCGGGCAGGATCAGCCCATCGACGCCGATTTCGGCGCACCGCGACAGAAATGCGTCGGCGCCGTAGGAAAAGACGACGTTCGCGTAGGTCATGAAAGCCAGCGGAGTTTTCACGCTTTCGCGCAGAGAGAGAACCATGTCGAAGATCGTGTCGGTGGTCACGCCGCCCGCGAGAGCGCGCAGGTTGGCCTCCTGGATCACGGGGCCTTCGGCCGTCGGGTCGGAGAAGGGAATGCCCAACTCGATCAAATCGGCGCCCGCCTCGCTCATGGCGCGCACAACCAGCGCCGTCGTCTCCAGATCGGGGTCGCCGCAGGTGACGAACGGAATGAACGCCTTGCCGCGCGAAAAAGCCTGTGCGATGTTACTCATCGATGTTCTCCCCTCTGTAGCGCGCGATCGCCGCGCAGTCCTTGTCGCCGCGGCCGGATAGCGTGACGACGATGATGGCGTCCCCGCTCATCCCGGGGGCTATTTTCATGGCGTGGGCCAGCGCGTGGGCCGACTCGACGGCGGGGATGATGCCCTCCGCGCGCGACAGGTACTCAAACGCGCGCACGGCTTCCTCGTCGGTGACGGGCACGTATTCGGCGCGCCCCGTGTCGTGCAGCCATGCGTGCTCGGGGCCTATGCCCGGGTAGTCGAGTCCGGCCGAGATGGAGTAGACCGGCGCTATCTGCCCGTACTTGTCCTGGCAGAAATACGACTTCATGCCGTGGAAGATCCCCAGACGCCCCGTGCTGATCGTGGCCGCCGTCTCGAACGTGTCGATGCCGCGCCCGGCGGCCTCGCACCCGATAAGGCGCACGCCCTTGTCGCCGATGAAGTGGTAGAACGATCCGATGGCGTTGGAGCCGCCGCCCACGCACGCCATCACGATATCGGGCAGGCGGCCCTCCTTTCGCAGGATCTGCGATTTGATTTCCTCGGAGATGACCGACTGGAAGTCGCGCACGATCGTCGGGAACGGGTGCGGCCCCATCACCGAGCCGAGGCAGTAGTGCGTGTCGGCGATGCGCCCCACCCACTCGCGCATAGCCTCCGAAACGGCGTCCTTGAGGGTGCCGGTGCCGGTGGCGACGGGCACGACCTTCGCGCCGAGCAGGCGCATCTTGTACACGTTGAGCGCCTGACGCTTCGTGTCCTCGATGCCCATGAACACCACGCACTCCATGCCCATCAGCGCCGCCGCCGTGGCCGTGGCCACGCCGTGCTGCCCCGCCCCCGTTTCGGCTATCAGGCGCGTCTTGCCCATCTTCTTGGCCAGCAGCGCCTGACCGAGCACGTTGTTGATCTTGTGCGCGCCCGTGTGGTTGAGATCCTCCCGCTTCAGGTAGATCTTCGCGCCGCCCAGATCGCGCGTCATCTTTTCGGCGAAATACAGGCGGCTGGGGCGTCCCGCGTAGTCGTTGAACAGCGTCTCAAGTTCGGCGCGGAACTCCGGGTCGTTCCCGCAGCGCCCGTAGGCCTCCTCCAGCTCGATCACGGCGTTCATCAGCGTCTCGGGAATGTACTGCCCGCCGTGGATGCCGAACCGTCCTCGTGATTGCGTCATTTTTTTGCTCCTTTGCTCGAAATAAAAAGCGCGTACAAAAAATCCCCGGCAGAGATTCTCTGTCAGGGACGAATGTACATTCGCGGTGCCACCTTGATTCGCGGCCTTCCGCCGCGCGCTTAACGGAGTACGGACATACTCCCGGCCACTGACGCGGGCCTCGCGTCGCGGAATACTCGGGCCTGCGCCCTTTGACCGCGCCCTCGGCGATCCATTTGACCGCCTGCGTCCGGCCCGGCTCTCATCGCCGCGGGCTCTCTGTGCGTGCACGTGCGGTCTTTACCCTCGCCTCATCGGTTTGGTTATTGAATTACCGTGTAATTTATCACACTTTGGCGATTTGTCAACCGCCGCCGACCCGGAAAACGCGAACGGCCGAGGGCGCGCCGCGAAACAAAAGTCGCTCGCGCAAAAAACGCGCGGGCGCCGGGCCGGCGCGCGTTTTTTCCGGCGGAAAAGGTTCGCGCGGGCGGCGGAGAAAAACTCCCGCGCTCAATTTCGGCCGGAAAACGCCACAAAAGCTGACACGTGGGTTATAATGTGAGAGCGGGGCGGCTGTCGAGACGCGCCGCCCGTTGAAAACGCCGGGCTATTTAACGCGGATCGAAAGCACGCGCAGCTTGCGCAGTCCCCTCGGAACCTTGACGGAGACCTCGTCGCCGACTTTTTTGTTCATCAGCGAGCGGCCCACGGGGCTGACCGACGAGATCAGCCCGTTGGCGGGATCGGACTCCTCGGAACTGACGATGGAGTAGACAAACTCCTTGTTGTGCGTGATGTCCATGATCGACACGACCGTGCCCACCGACACGTGCGAACTGTCGAGGTTGGCGGAATCGATGATCTTCGCCCGCGAGAGCTGGTACTCCAGCGACTGGATCTTGCCCTCCAGCTTGGCCTGATCGTCTTTCGCCGCGGCGTACTCGGCGTTTTCGCTCAAATCGCCGAACGACCGCGCCTCCTCGATGCGCTGGGCGATCTTGTAACGCTCCTCGCTGCGGAGCTGCTTCAGTTCGCCGTTGAGCTTGTCATACCCTTCCTGAGTCATTTCGACGACATCGTCGTTATGCTTGTGCTCTGCCACGTCCACTACCCCCGGTACGTAAAATTTTTTCGACTCGGCGCGCCGCGTCGGTTTCGCAGACTGTTATTCTAGCAGAATTGCGAGATCTTGGCGAGCGCGTCCGCGCGAATCCATTTCAAATAAGGAACTTTATCGATGATACGATCGCAAAAAAACACAATCGGAATTTTATCCGCCGCCTCCGCTGAAAAGATCGGGCGCGCCGGTTCGTCCGCCTCGCCGGCGCTCTCCTATCCCCGTCTCGCGGCCTGCGCGCCCGCTCGCGAGACGAAGACGCGGCGGGAGGAGACGCTCAGGTTCATCCCCCTCGGCGGCCTCGGCGAGATCGGCAAGAACATGTATGCCGTGGAATACGGAGACGACATCGTCGTCATCGACTCGGGGCTGATGTTCCCCGACGAGGAGATGCTCGGCATCGACTACGTGATCCCGGACACGGCGTATCTGGAGGAAAAACGCGGCAACGTGCGCGGCATCCTGATAACGCACGGGCACGAGGATCACATCGGCGCGCTGCCTTTCGTTCTGGCGAAGCTGGACGTGCCCGTGTACAGCGCCCGCCTGACGCTCGGCATGATCGAGGCCAAGCTCGCCGAGTCCATGCCGCGCTACAGGCCGCGTCTGATCGAGGTGGCGGCGGGCGACACCGTCGAACTGGGCGTGTTCAGGGTCACGTTCATCTCCGTCTGCCATTCGATCCCCGACGCGCTCAGCGTCGCCGTCGAGACGCCGCTGGGCGTCGTCCTGCACACGGGGGACTTCAAGTTCGACCCGACGCCCGTCGATAACCGCGTCGCCGACTACGCCGCTTTCGCCGAACTGGGCAGGCGCGGCGTGCTGCTGATGGCTTCCGATTCCACGAACGCCGAGCGCGAGGGGTTCACCGGCTCCGAGAAGTCGCTGACGGGCGCCATCGACAATCTGCTGCGCACCTACCGCAGCAGGAGGATCATCATCTCCGCGTTCTCCAGCAATCTCCACCGCGTGCAGCTTGTCCTCGACGCCGCGTCGCGCTTCAACAGGAAGGTCGTCTTCGCGGGGCGGAGCATGATCAACAACGTGGAGCTGGCCATCCGCCTGCGCTACCTGACGGCGGAGCCGGAGACGATTGTCCCGCTCGACGAGATGGACTCGTATCCCGACTCCAGACTCGTGATCATGACGACGGGGAGTCAGGGCGAGCCGTTCTCCGGGCTTGTGCTGATGAGCAAGGGAGCGCACCACCGCGTCAAGCTGAACGGCAAAGACGTCGTCGCGCTGTTCGCCAACCCCATTCCCGGCAACGAAAAGCTTGTGAGCAACACGATAGACCGCCTGTTCGAGCAGGGCTGCGAGGTGCTCTACGGCCGCGAGGCCGGACTGCACGTGTCGGGGCACGCTTCGCGCGAGGAGTTGAAGATGCTGCTCAGCATGGTGCGCCCCAAGTACTTCGTGCCTGTGCACGGCGAATACCGGATGCAGGTTCGCCATTCGCAGCTGGCCGAGGAGGTGGGCGTGCCCGCAGAGAACATCTTCATCATGTCGAACGGCGACGTGCTCTCCATCACCGAAAACTCGGCGTCGGTACGGACGAAGGTGCAGGCGGGAGCCGTGCTCGTGGACGGCATGGCTCTCGGCGAGAAGGAAGGCTCCATCCTCAAGGAACGCCGCGAACTTTCCGAAAACGGCGTTCTCGTCGTCGCCGTCACGCTCGGCGCAAACGGCGCCCCGATCGGGGAGCCGCGTTTCGAGACCTACGGCCAGATCCACTTCGCCGACGCGGAGGGGATGCGTCAGGAGTTCGCGGACGCCGTGCGCCGCGCTTTCAAGCGCGAGGGGGGCGCGAACGACGAACTTTTGAAAAAACAGATCGTCCTGCGCTGCAAAGAACTGCTCCGCAAATACCTGCGCAGCGCGTCGGCCGTGATCCCTATCATCACGCGGCTTGACTGACGCGCGGCTTTCTTTTTCTGAGAAAAGGCGGATGGTGGACATGATCGGCGAATACGCTTCAAGTGTGATCCAAGGGCTGCTTCAGGGGCTGACGGAGTACCTTCCCGTCAGCAGTTCGGCGCATCTGACCATTTTCCAGCGGCTGACCGGCAGCCGGGCGGGACTGGCGTTCGACCTTGTCCTGCACGTCGCGACGCTGGCGCCGACGGCGCTGTTTTTCGGCCGCGACATCGCCGCGCTGCTCGTCGGCTTTTTCGCGAGTTTCAGGCTCCCGGCCGGGCGGAAAAAAGAGGGCTGGCATTTCGGCTGGGCCGTGATCGCCGGCTCCGTGCCGACGGCCGCCCTCGGCCTCGCGCTCAAACCGTTCGTGGAGCGGGCGGGGCAGTCGATCGCCTTTACGGGCGGCGCGCTGCTCGTCACGGCCGCTCTGCTTCTGACGCTGTCGCTCGTGCCCCCGGGCGCGAAAAAGGTGAGCGTCTCCACCGGCCTGATCGTCGGTGTGGCGCAGGGGCTGGCCGTTTTCCCCGGCGTCTCCCGCTCCGGCGCGACGCTCGCGGCGGGGATTTTGTGCGGCTTGAGCGCGGCCGAGGCGTTCCGCTTTTCGTTCCTGCTGTCGATTCCGGCGATCGCGGGTGCGGCGCTGCTGGAACTGCCGTCGTTCGACGGCGCGCTCCCCGCCGGGTGGGCGGCGGGGGCGGCCGTCGCGTTCGTGTCCGGGTTCGCCGCTCTGGCCCTTCTGCGCCGGGTCGTCGTCAGCGGGCGCTGGCGCGCTTTCGCCGTCTACTGCGGCGCGCTGGGGCTGTGCGCGCTCTCGGGGCTTCTGCGATGAAAGGCGTGCGCGTCGTCCTCGCCTCCGCCAGCCCGAGGAGAAGGCAGCTGCTCGAACAGCTCGGGTGGACGTTCGAGGTCGTGCCCGCCGACATCGACGAGCGCAGACTGCCGGGCGAAACTCCCGGGCAGGTGGTCATGCGTCTTTCCAAGCTGAAAGGCGAGGCCGTCGCGGGGCGGCGCCCCGGGGCGCTCGTGATCGCGTCCGACACGATCGTCGTCCGCGAAGACGGCGAGATCTTCGGCAAGCCGTCGGACGAGGCCGAGGCCGCCCGAATGCTTTCGGCCCTGCGCGGAAAATTTCACAGCGTCTACTCGGGCGTGGCGCTTTTCTGGAAAGGGCGCTCGCTGTGCCGCTTTTCCCGCGCCCGGGTGCGCTTTCGCGATCTCGGCGCCCCGGACATGGACGCCTATATCGAAAGCGGCGACTGGCGCGGCAAAGCCGGCGGCTACGCTGTTCAGGGCCGGGGAGGGCTTCTGGTCGATTCGATCGAGGGCGATTATTCGACGGTCGTCGGCCTGCCGCTGCCTCTGCTGGGGTACATGATGGAAGAGCTTGGCTTCACCCTCGCTCAGATATGGGAGGCGTAACTCATGAGAAGAAAGTTTGGGGCGTTCTGGGGGCTAGTGCTTCTGGCTCTGGCGCTTGCCGTCCCCTCGACGCTGTGGCGCGTCGCGCGCGAGCGCGAAGTCCATTCGGCGCAGATCCTGTTCGACCTTGCCCAGCTTCCCGCCGTGCGCGGCGAAAGCGCCGAGGAGACGCTGCGAACCTTGATGGGCGCGGGCGTTTCGTCCTTTGTCGCGACCGAGTTCACGGGCGGCGACCTGATCAGGGGCGCGCTTGAAAACGTGACCCTCCTGACATCCGTGAGCCAGACGCCCGATCCCGAAAAGTTCTCGTCGTCTCGCGGCGCGGTGCTCGTCCTCGGCGGAGAGGACGCGCGGCTTCAGTGCGAGTACCTGAAACGGCGCTTTCGGGACGGGGAGCGCGTCGATCTGTCGGGAAAGACGTACTACCGCGTCCCGGCCGACGCCGCGTCGCTGGAAAAGGGCGGCGTGCTGCCCGATCTCGCCTCGATGCGCTTCCTTTCGCGGGCCGGAGTTCCCCTCGTGTTCGCGCCGAACCCCTGCGTCGGCGGCTCGTGGGGAGAGCAGACGGACGCCATCGCGTGGGCGTGCGACACGTTCCCCACGGTCAAGGCTTTGTATCCGCTCGGCGACGTCGCCGCGATCGAAGGCGGGCGCGCCGTGTTCGGCGAGTTTGCCGCCCGCAGAGGCTTGCAGATGACGCAGCTTGAGTTTTCCACACAGTACGGGGCGTGGCGGCAGGTCGCCGCCGCGTGGCCCAACATCGTTTCGCTTCACGACGTGGAAGACGAAGAGGTCTTCACGCGCCTTGTCACGCGCCCGATCATGCTCAACCGCCTGTACCGCGCGGCCGAGGAGCGCGAAGTGCGTCTGCTCGTGTTGCGGCTCGACCCGTTGAGGCAGAGGGCCATGACGCTCGAGGAGTACTGCGGCGACGTGAAAGCTCTCCGCGCGCGGCTTGACGCCGATGGCTTCACGCGCCTGTGGCCGTCGCCCGCTCCCGCCGCGTCCCGCTGGCGCTTGGCCTGCTCGGCCGCCGCGCTCAACATCCTGCTTGCCGCGCTGGCGCTCGCTTTCGCCGAACATTTCGGCGTCTTTTCGCTTTCGGACTGTCCGCGGGCAGCGGCGGCAGCGCTGGCGTTCGGCGTCGCCGCCGGGGGCGCGGGCTTTTTCGCGCGGCCCGCGCTGAAAATTTCGGGCGCCCTCGCGGCCGCTCTGCTGGCGACCGAGGCCTCGCTTTTGGCCATGCGGCGCTGGAAAGCGCCCCTGCGCGGAGCCGTCGAGGCGCTACTTCTGGTGATCGCGGGCGGGCTGGTGATCGCGGGGGCGTATTCCGCGCCGGTCTACATGTACCGCGTGAGCACGTTCGGCGGCGTCAAACTCAGCCTGCTCCTGCCGCCCGCGCTCATCCTGCTGGCCGATTTGAAGCGCCGCGAGCACCCCGAGTCGCTGATCCAGATCCTGACGCGCCCGCCCCTCTGGGGAGAACTGGCGCTCGTCGGCGCGCTGGCGCTGGGGGCGCTCGTCATGATCCTGCGCAGCGGCAACTACGGTTTTGTCTCGAACTCCGAGATCGTGTTCCGCGACTGGGTCGAAAAACTGCTCTGGGCGCGCCCGCGTACTAAGGAGTTCCTGATCGGCTACCCGGCGCTCGTCTGCTGGTACTGGCTCAAGCGGCGCGGCCTCTGGGAGCGCTGGCGCGAGGCGCCGCGTCTGGCCGTCGCGCTCGCTTTCACGTCGGCGGTCAACACGTTTTGCCATTTCCACACGCCGCTCGCGCTCTCGCTGACGCGCTGTTTCAACGGCTGGTGGATTGGCCTCCTTTTGGGCTGCGCGTTCCTCGCGGTGTGCGTGCGCGTCGGTTCGCCGCTTTTGAGGCGCGCGCGGGCGCTTTTTTCCTGAAATGCCGCGCCCCTACAAGGTTCTTCTCTGCGGCTACTACGGCATGGGCAACTGCGGCGACGAGTTTCTCGCCTCCGCCGCGATCGCCCTCTTAAAGAGAAACGGCCTGTCCTCCGGCGAGATCGCCATGCTTTCGGGCAGCGTCGCGGAAAGCGAGGCGCTGCACGGCGTCCGCGCGTTCGATCGGTGGTCGTGGAAGGAAATCGTCAAAGCCGCGAGGCGGAGCGAGACGTTTCTGCTGGGCGGCGGCGGGATCTTTCAGGACACTTCCGGCCCGCTCAGCCCGTGGTACTACTGGCTTGTCCTGAAAACCGCTGCGGCGTGCGGCTGCCGACCGTGGGCCGTCGGGCAGTCGATCGGCCCGCTGAAAAGCCGGATCGGCCGCGCGCTGGCGAGAAACGCTTTTTCCTCGTGCGCGGCCGTCGGCGTGCGCGACAGGCACTCCTATGATTTCCTCGGCGGCGCCTGCGAGCTTGCCGACGACATCGTGATCACGCTGCCGTCGAAGGCGGCGGAGGGCGAAAGGCGCGATTTCCTTGTCAACTTCCGCCCCTGCGCCCTCGTTGACGAGGCCGCGCGGCGCTTTTCGCGTCTCCCCGTTCCCGAAGGGGGCCGCGTCGTCGGCGTCGCCATGAGCCGCGACGACGCGGATCTGATGGAGCGTCTCGCGCGCGACGAACGCCTGCGGCTTGACGACCTGCGGCTGTGCACGCCCGACGGCTGGAGAGAACTCTTTTCCCGCGGCGCGTACGGCTGGGGCATGAGGCTCCATTTCGGCGTCATGTGCCTGAAACTGCGCGTCCCCTGCGCGCTCGTGCCCTACGACCCCAAAGTCGGCGACTTCGCCGCGAGATGGGGCGCGTCTTCATGGGACGAAACTTCCGCCCTCCCCCGCCCGTGGCGGAACGCCGGGGAGTTCGACGACGCTGTCCGGCGCGCTGTTTTTTCGTTCGGCAAGTGTTTTAAAAGCGTCATGGCCCGTTGAATGTGGTATGATAGACGCCGGTTACCATTGTGAGGAGGTGCACGACCGTGGAGATCCGCATCAACGGACTGACGAAAATTTTTCCTCCGAATATCCAGGCTCTTAGCGACATCTATCTTGACATCGCCGAGGGAGAGTTCGTATACCTTATCGGCACAACCGGATCGGGCAAGACGACGCTGATGCGCCTGCTGACCCGCGAGGTTCTGCCGACGCGCGGCCAAGTCGTCATCGACGGCACGGATCTGCGCAGGTTGTCGGCGTCGAGCCTGCCGTATTTCCGGCGCGACATCGGCGTCGTCTTCCAGGACTACAAGCTTCTTCCGTACCTGACGGCGTGGGAAAACGTGGCCTTTGTGCTCGAGGCGTGCGGCGTGCCCCGCGCCGAGACGCGCGAGAGAACCGACGACGTTATCGACAAGGTGGGGCTGTGGAACCGCCGCGGCCTCAAACCCGACCAGCTTTCCGGAGGCGAGCAGCAGCGGGTGGCCATCGCGCGCGCCATCGTCAACGCCCCGAGGCTGTTCCTTGCCGACGAGCCGACGGGCAATCTCGACATACACACGGCCGAGTACGTGATGCGCCTGCTGCTGTCGATCCACGCCGCCGGAACCACCGTTATAGTGGCCACGCACGATCAGCATCTGGTCGATACCTACCGCCAGCGCGTTGTCGAACTTCACGCGGGCAGACTTGTGCGCGACGAACGAGAGGGGAGGTACAGTCTCAGTGGGGACCTATAGATATATCATCCGCGATACGTGCAGGCTCTTTTTCCGTCACTGGGGGCTGAGCCTGCTCACGCTTTTCACGGCGGCGGCCGTGTTTTTCCTCGTCGGAGGGAGCGCGCAGCTTGCCCTCTACGCCACGAAGATCTCTCAGAACGTGCAGAGCAGCCTGATCCTTCAGGCCTACACCGAAAGCGAAAAGGCCACCAACGCGGTGCGCGACGCGCTCGCCGGCAGCCCCGACATCGAGGAGATACGCATCGTCTCGCCGCAGGAGGCGCTCGAGGTGCTGCGCGCCAAGCTCGGCACGCAGGCGCAGTCTCTGGCGCCGGGAGATTCCGTGCCCCTGCCGTGGACGGTCGAGATCAAGCTGCGCGACGCCTCGCGCAGCGGGGCTTTGGCGCACCGTCTGTCCGCGATGCGCGAGGTGGACGAGATCATGTACGCCGGCAACCTCGCCGAAAGGCTGACGAAGATCTCCTCGCTGATTAACCGCGTCGCGCTGACGATCCTCGTGATCGCCCTGCTCGTCACGGGGCTGGTGTTCTACAACATGATCCGCATCAGCATCTACTCGAAGCGTCAGGAGATGGCCGTGATGCTGCTGGTTGGCTCCACCAGATCCTACGTGGCGGCGCCGTTCGTCCTCCACGGGATGCTGCTGGGGCTGCTGGGCGCCGTTATCGCGGTCGCGCTCCTCCGCTGGGGGCAGGCTTATCTCCTCTCGACGGTTGACGACGCGCTGCCGTTTCTGCACGTCCGGCTCCAGTGGCGCGAGGTGCTGCTGATGAACGAGATTCTCCTTGTCGTCGGCCTGATGATGGGCTGGCTGTACAGTTTCTGGGCCGTCCGCCGCTACATCAGGGAAGCGGCCAAGCCCCTCTGAGTGCGCGAAATGGACGTTCCGCGTAAAAAGCTCGCGCTCTGCGCCGCGCTCTGTCTGGCGTGCGCTTCGGCGGCGTTCGCGGCGACGCTCGACGAGCGCATTTCCGAGCAGAAAAAGCAGCTGGCGCTGCTCAACAAGCGCGTGCAGTACCACACGAAGGAACTCGCCGAGGCGAAAGCCAAGGAGAAAAGCTACCTGCGCGAACTGTCGATGTTCGATCACCGCGTCAAGCAGTCCGAGGAGCAGATCGAGCTTCTCAACCTGGAGATCCAGAAGAACGAGGACGATATTCTGCGTCTTGTGCGCGACATCGAGGATCGTCAGGCGAAGATCGACGCGCTCCAAAAGCAGCTTGCCAAGCGCTACGTCGCCATCTACAAGTACAGCGGCGTCGCCGACCTGAACGCGATGCTTTCCGCCAAGGATTTGTCGGAGCTGAGCACGCTGACATACCTTCTCAAGCGCCTCAGCCGTCAGGACGAGCAGGCCGTGGAGCGCTTCCGCGCCGAGCGCCTCGCGCTTGAAAACGACAAGCTCGGGCTGGAAAAGGCCAAGGGCGATCTGCTCCTCAGACGCCGCCAGCGCGAGACCGAGCGCGAGAACAACACGCGCGCCGGCGAGCAGCGCCGCGAACTGCTCGAGCGTCTCGACAGGGAAAAGCACGTGCACATCGCCGCGATGAAGGAACTTGAGGAGGACGCCAAGTCGCTGCAAAAAAAGGTGGACGACCTCATCAAAAAGCGCGCCGAGGAGCGGAAGGCCACGCAGAAGAACAACCCGAGCGCTCCCGTGCTCACGCACAAGGGAAAGTTCAACTGGCCCATCCCGCAGCGCCGCATCACAAGCAGCTTCGGCACGAGGATCCACCCCAAGTTCCGCACAAAGAGCCAGCACTCGGGCATCGACATCGGATCGCCCCAGGGCACGCCGATCAAGGCCGCAGCGCCGGGGGAGGTTCTTTTCGCCGGATGGCTGCGCGGATACGGGCAGGTTGTCATCATCGACCACGGCAGCGGCTATTCGACGGTCTACGCCCACATGAGCAAGATCCTCACCGAAGAAGGCGCGACCGTCGGCTCCTCGACGGTCATCGGGCAGGTGGGGCAGACGGGCGTCGCGACGGGGCCGCACCTTCATCTGGAAGTCCGCGTCAACGGCAAGGCGCAGAATCCTTTAAAGTACCTGTAGCGGCGGGAACATACGCTTTCCGCCCGGAGGAATGTGGACCGCATGAAAAAATTGAAAAGGTACGGAGACATCATCCTGGGGATTCTCGCCGGAATGGCCTTGACGACGGCGATCCCGGCCGTCTTCGCCGCGCGCGGCGACCTCAGTCAGGTGGCGCCGTTCACGCTCGACTCGCTGTGGCTGCTGAAACAGGCCCGCGTGATCGTCGAGACGTATCAGGTAGACGCCGCCAGCAACGACATCGAAGAAAGTTCGATGGTTCACGGGGCCATGCGCGGTATGCTGAGCGCGTGGAAGGATCCCTATACGCGCTTTCTCGACCCCGAGCAGCTCGAGGAGGAAAAATCCGCGCTCGAAGGCACGTTCGGCGGGCTGGGCATCAACATCGCCAGCCGCGACGGGAAAATACTGATAATCAACCCGATCGAGGGCACTCCCGCCGACCGCGCCGGGCTTCTTCCCATGGACGAGATCGTGCGTGTCAACGACGACATCGTCATCGGCTGGGAGCTTGACAGAGTGGTCAAGCAGCTGCGCGGAGACCCGGGAACCGAAGTCTCCCTCGGCGTGCGGCGAGCGAACGCGAGCAAACTGTTCGACTTCAAGATCGTGCGCGATGTCATCAAGATCGAGACGGTCGATTCGAAGATGCTCGAGGACAAGATCGGCTACATCCGTCTGCGCCAGTTCATCAAGACCAGCGCGCCCGACGTCGGCAGGGCGGTCATCAAACTGAAAAACGACGCCGCGCGCGGGTTGATCCTCGATTTGCGCAACAACGGCGGCGGGCTCCTCGACGCCGCGCGCGACATCTGCGACCTGTTCATCGACGGCGGGCTTGTGGTCTCCACAAAGGGGCGCGTCGAGTCGGCCAACGAGGAGTTCTACGTCCACGACGGCGTTCTGACCAAGCTGCCGCTTGTGGTGCTCATCAACGAAGGAAGCGCCAGCGCCTCGGAGATCGTCTCGGGGGCCTTGCGCGACAGGAACGGCACGCTGCTTATAGGCGCCAAGAGTTTCGGCAAGGGTTCCGTTCAGGTGCTGTTCAACCTTTCGGACGGTTCGGGCATGTTCGTCACGACCGCCCGCTACTACACCCCGAACGGCGTGCTTATCGACCACGTCGGGCTTTCCCCCGACATCTACGTGAAATCCGCGTGGAGCGGCGAGGAGCCGGAGACCGCACCCGAAGCCGCGACGCCGGCGGGCGGCGCGGACGAGCCGGGCGACGAAAGCCGCGGCGCGGACGCGGACAAAGCCGTCCCGGTCGATACGATGCCCGCGAAGCGCCGCGACGCGCAGCTTGAAAAGGCGCGGGAAACGCTGCTGCGCCTCATCGCGGGCGAATCGCCCGAGTCGCTGCGCGATCCGCCGCCCGCGCCGAAGCCCGAAGACGCCGCCCTCGCGGCGGACGCGGAGCGGGCGGATCGGGGCGACGGATCCGGCGGCGCGGAGACGGAAAACGGCGTTTCGGACGGCGGGACGGGCGCGAAGGACGCCGAGCCTCCCGCCGACGGGGCGGCGCCCGAAAAACAATGATGAAAAGCCGGTGTCTGCTGGCCATGGCGCTGGCCCTGCTCCTCGCCGCGTTCTGTCTCTCCGCGCGGGAGGCGGGGCGCAGGCTGGCGGGCGAGGCGGCCCCGCCCGCGCCGGCCGCCGGAGATCGCCCCGGGAGCGTTGCGCGCGCAGACGCGCCGTCCGAGCGGGCCTCGGGCGATGAAGCTTTGAGCGCGTCGGCGGCCGCGCCCCCTTCGGGCGGCGGGCGCGCCGCGCCGAGCGAAAAAGAGGGCGTCGCGCGCCCGCGCCTCGCGCTCATCATCGACGACTTCGGCTACAGCGGGAACATCGCTTCGCGCGTCGCGCGGCTGAACCTGCGCGCCACGTGGTCGGTCATTCCCGAGGCCCCGCACGCCGAGGCCATAGCCAAGCTGGCCGCGCGGATCGGCCAGCCCTATATCCTGCACATTCCCATGCAGGCGCGGGACGACGCGCCCGGGAGCCGGAACTACCAAATCGGCGTCGAGACCACCGAGGCGGCGATGCGGGCGTACATCGACCGGCTGCGGCGGCGTTTTCCCGGGGCGCTCGGGGCCAACAACCACCGCGGGTCGCGCGCCACGTCGGACAGAGAGACGATGCGGCGCTTTATGAGAGTTTACGCCGCGACGGGCTGGGGTTTTATCGACAGCCGGACGACGGCCAAATCGGCGGTCGAGAGGGCGGCGAGGGAGTATCGCGTCCCTGTCGCGTCGAACGCGCTTTTTCTCGACGGCACGACCGATCTGCGAACCATGAAACGGCAGTTCGCCAAGGCGCTGCGGATCGCGCGGAAACGCGGCGCGGCGGCGGCGATCTGCCACGCGAGAGAAAAGACCATGCCGTTTCTGGCGTATGTGAGCACGCTGGACACGGCTCCCGTCGTGCTGGCGACCGCGGACGAGATCTGGGGACGGCACGAACCTTCTCGCGACCCTTCCAAGGAGGAGAAACGATGAAAGGCAAGATTGACGCGCTGATCGGAGCGCAGTGGGGCGACGAGGGGAAAGGCCGCGTCGTCGATTCTATCGGGGCGAAAGTGGACATTTTCGCCCGCTATCAGGGCGGCGCGAACGCCGGGCACACCGTGTACGTGGACGGCGAAAAGTACGTGTTCCGCCTTCTTCCGTCGGGGATGCTCTATCCCGGCAAGACCTGCGTCATCGGCAACGGCGTCGTCGTCGATCCCGAGCAGCTCCTCGCCGAGCTGGGCGAACTGCGCGAAAAGGGCAAAGACCGCGCCTGCCTCCGCCTCAGCGGCGCGGCGCACGTGGTCATGCCCTACCACAAACTGTTCGATCAGCTTCAGGAGGAGTCCCGCGACAGCGGGCATAAGATCGGCACGACGGGACGCGGCATCGGGCCGTGCTATGTCGATAAGTACGCGAGGATCGGCATCCGCGTGGAGGATCTTCTCGACGCCCACGTGCTCCGCGAGAAACTGAGCGTCGCGCTCGCCGAGAAAAACCGCGTCCTCTCGGGCGTCTTCAACAAAGCGCCTCTCGCGCTCGGCCCCATTTATGATCAGGCGCTGAAATGGGGAAAGGATCTCGCCCCCTACGTCGCCGACGTTTCCGCCGAGGTCTACGAGGCGCTTGAGGACGGCCAGACGGTGCTGTTCGAGGGCGCGCAGGGCACCCTGCTCGACGTGGATCACGGCACCTACCCGATGGTGACCAGTTCCAGCCCCGTATCCTCGGGTGGCTGCCTCGGCATCGGCGTGGGCATGAAATACGTGGATCGCGTCATCGGCGTCGCCAAAGCGTATCTCACGCGCGTCGGGTCGGGGCCGTTCCCGACCGAGGACTTCGGCCCCGACGGCGAGGAGATCCGCCGCCGCGGCGGCGAGTTCGGCGCCGTCACCGGTCGCCCGCGCCGCTGCGGTTGGCTCGACCTCGTCGCGCTGCGCTACGCCGCGCGCGTCAACGGCTTCACCTGTCTGGCGCTGACCAAACTGGACATCCTCACGGGCTTTGCCGAGATCAAGGTGTGCGACTCGTACAAGTACGAGGGCGCCGTCATCAAGGACTTCCCGTCGTCGATCGCCAGGCTGGAGAAGGCGGAGCCGGTGTATTACACCCTGCCCGGCTGGAAGGAAGACATCTCGGGCGCCCGCGCGTTTGAGGATCTGCCGGCGAACGCGCGCGCCTACGTCAGGCACATCGAGGACGCGACGGGCGTGCCTGTCGCGCTCATCGGCGTCGGGCCGGACAGGGAGCAGATGATTCAGCGCGGGCTGTAAAGCGGCGGGGGCCGCGCCCGGTCTGATGTTTTTCGAGAAAAAGGCCCGGCTGTCCTGAGCGGATTCGGACAGCCGTTTTTCTAAGGAACCTTTCGCGCGCGGATCGCGGGAGCAAAGGAGGCTGGACTTTTGAACAAACTGAAGGGGAAAATTATGGAGTCGCTGAAATCGGTCGCGCCGATTTCGCTGCTCGTTTTCGCGCTCAGCGCCGCGGTGGTGCCGATGCCCGCGCAGACGCTGATGATGTTTTTGTGCGGGGCCGTGATGCTGGTGGCGGGGATGGGGTTTTTCTCGCTCGGCGCCGACATGTCGATGATGCCCATGGGCGAGGGTGTGGGGAAACAGATCACGCTCGTGCGGCGGCTGGCGTTCTCCGTCCCCGTGTGCTTCCTGCTGGGCATGATCACGACGATCGCCGAGCCGGATCTTCAGGTGCTCGCGCGGCAGGTGCCGTCGATCCCCGCCATGACGCTTATCCTAGCGGTCGCGGCGGGAGTGGGCTTTTTCCTCGTCGTGGCGATGCTGCGCCCGCTTTTCAAGTTCAACCTTTCGCGCATCCTGCTGATCCTGTACGGGATTCTGTTCGCGATGACGCGCTTTGTGCCCGCGGGCTTTATTCCCGTGGCGTTCGACGCCGGCGGCGTGACGACGGGGCCTATCACCGTGCCGTTCATCATCTCGCTGGGCGTCGGCATGGCGTCGGTGCGCCACGACAGTTCGTCGCAGGAGGACAGTTTCGGGCTTGTCGCGCTGTGCAGCGTGGGGCCGATCCTGACGGTACTGTGTCTCGGGCTGCTCTTTCACCCCGGGGAGGCGGCGTCGCACGCCTCGGGCGCCGAGGCCGCGCTGACCACGTCGGTCGAGATCGCCGCGCATTTTCTCAGGATGACTCCCGGCTATCTCCAGGAGGTGTCGCTGGCGCTCGCGCCGGTCATAGCGTTCTTCATCGCCTTTCAGGGGTACTTTGAGCTTTTCCGCCGCAACGCGCTGGTGCGCATCGTCGTGGGTGTGGCGTACACGTTTATCGGTCTGGTGCTGTTTTTGACGGGCGTGAACGTGGGCTTCATGCCGGCGGGGCATTTCATCGGCAAGACGCTCGCGATGTCGCCGGCGCTGCGCTGGGCGCTCCTGCCCATCGGCTTTATCATCGGCTATTACGTGGTGGACGCCGAGCCCGCCGTGCACGTGCTGAACAAGCAGGTGGAGGAGATCACGGGCGGCACGATATCGAGCGGCGCGATGCACACGAGCCTCGCCTACGGCGTCGCGGCGGCCGTGACGCTGGCGCTTGTCCGCGCGCTGACGGGGATGTCCATCTACTGGCTCCTGCTGCCGGGCTACGCGCTGGCGCTCGTGATGACGTTCTTTGTGCCGCCGCTGTTTACGGGCATCGCTTTCGATTCCGGCGGCGTGGCCAGCGGCCCGATGACGGCCACGTTCCTGCTGCCGCTGGCGATGGGGGCGTGCGAGGGGGCCGGCGGCAACGTGCTGACCGACGCCTTCGGCGTGGTGGCCATGGTGGCGATGACGCCGCTGATCTCGATCCAGTTCCTCGGCCTCATGTACAGCTGGAAGCTGCGCAAGGCCGCCGAGCCTGTCAGCGCCGAGGAGTCCGTCGGCCGCTTCGCCGTGATCAACTACTCTCCGGAGGTGATCTACGCCCATGAATGACGAACTGCCCGTGATGGAGCTGATGGTGACGATCGCGGATCGCTCGCGAAACGTCAAGGCCATGAACTTCTTCCGCCGCGCCGGCGTTTCGCTGACGCTCTCCCTTTGGGGGCGGGGCACGGCGAGCACGGAGATCATGGATCTTCTCGGCATCACCGAAAAGGCGAAGGTCGTCGTGTTCAGCCTCGTCCCGCGTATCTGGAAGCCCGCGCTCATCACGCGGATCTCGGACGAGATGCAGCTGCGCAACGCCGGTCGGGGGATCATCTTCACGATCCCGCTTTCGTCGGTGACGCGGGGCATCCCCGCGCGCTACGCGGCGGCCGTGAGTGAGAACAAAAACGAGGAGAGGGTCATGTACAAGCCGAGTGAAAAGGATTTTGAGCTGATCATCATCAGCATGGAAGACGGCCTCGCCGATACGGTCATGAACGCGGCGCGTTCGGCCGGGGCGCGCGGCGGCACGGTGATGAAGGCGCGCGCGGTCGCGGACGGGGAGACGGAAAGTTTCTTCGGGCTGAAGATCTACGAGGAGATGGAGATCCTGGCCATCGTCGCCGAGAAGGATCGCAAGTCGCTCGTCATGCAGGCCGCTTCGACGGTGCTGAAGGAAAAGTCGCCCGAGAAAAGTTTCATCTTTTCCGTGCCCGTGAGCGACGTGGTCGGCGTCGGCGCCGACCCGGCCGAACGGAAAACCGAATAAAAAAAGCCGGTCTCCGCGCGGAGACCGGCTTTTTTTCGCGCGCCGCCGGCGCTTTCGCGCTGGAGTGCGGACGCTTTCGCGCGCAAAGCTGTGCTATAATCGGTTCGGGCGCGGGCGGCGTTTTTCCCGCGTCTCCGCCCGAAAGCGCGGTTTCCGCGCGCGGGCACGTGAAAAACCGGCGGAACCGGCCGCGAGGGAAGGGGGCGAGCGCCATGGGCCGCGCGCAGCGCGAACTTGAACTTCTGTCTCCGGCGGGAAACAGGGAATCTCTGGAGGCCGCCGTGAACAGCGGCGCGGACGCCGTTTACCTTGGCGGCAGGAACTTCGGCGCGCGCGCTTTCGCGGGCAACTTCGACCGCGCCGGGCTGGCCGAGGCCGTAAGGTTCGCTCATCTGCGCGGCGTGAAGGTCTACGTGACCGTCAACACGCTCGTGGACGACGGCGAGATGCGGGAACTGGCCGATGAACTGCTCTTTCTCAGGGACGCGCGGGCCGACGCGCTTATCGTTCAGGACATGGGGGTCGCGCGCCTCGCGCGCCTGATCGCGCCCGACGTGCCGCTGCACGCCAGCACGCAGATGACGATCGCCAATTCGGCCGGCGTGCGCTTCGCGGCCGAAAACGGCATCGTCCGCGTCGTCGCCGCGCGCGAGATGACGCTTTCCGAGCTGAAAGCCGCCGCCGGGCAGGGTGTCGAGATCGAGGCGTTCGTCCACGGCGCGCTCTGCGTGTGCTACTCGGGACAATGTCTGATGAGCAGCCTGATCGGCGGCAGGAGCGGCAACCGTGGAAGCTGCGCCCAGCCGTGCCGTATGCCCTACGCGCTGACCGACGCCGGGGGGAAAAACGTCCTCTCCGGCGGAGCGGGCGCGTATGCGCTCAGCCCCAAAGACCTGCGCGCGCTCGACGTTCTGCCGCGGCTGATAGAGGCGGGCGTCAGTTCGTTCAAAATAGAAGGGCGCATGAAAAGCCCCGAGTACGTCGCGGTGGTCACGGGCGTCTACCGCCGCGCCATCGACAGCTGGCTGCGCGGGGCGTTCGCCGTGAGCGATCGCGACCGCCGCGATCTGGAGCAGATCTTCAGCCGCGGCTTCACGACGGCCTGTCTGCGCTCGCGCCCCGGCGCGGAGATGATGAGCGCGGATCGCCCCGGCAGCCGGGGCGTGCCTCTCGGCGTCGTGACGCGCGCGACGCGCGGCGGCGCGGCGGCGATACGCCTGGAGGGGACGCTGCGGCGCGGCGACGCGCTGGAGTTTTCGTCGAAAGGCGGCCCGGCGGCCGGGATGATCGTCTCGGAGATCGGGCTTGGCGGCCGGAGCGTAGCGGAGGCCCCCGCGAAAGCCGAAGTTTCCGTGGCGCTTCCTCGCGGCGCGCGGGCCGGGATGGCCGTGTACAAGACGCGGGACGCCGACTTGACGGCGCGCGCCGCGAAGTTTTTCGGCCCGGGAAACGCGCGCCGGATCCCCGTATCCGTCGCCGTGACGGCCCGGCTGGGCCGCCCGCTCGAGGTGACGCTGCGCGACGGGGACGGAAACGTCGGGCGCGGCGTCACGGCGTTCGCCGCCGAAAAAGCCCGTTCGCGCCCGCTTGACGAAGCCGCCGTGCGCGCGCAGGTCGGCAGGCTTGGGACGACCGCCTACTCGATGGAGCGGCTTTCCGTTTCGCTCGACGAGGGCGTCATCGTGCCGGCGTCCGAAATCAACGAGGCGCGCCGGAGCGCCTGCCGCGAGCTGGACGGCGCGCGTCTCGCCGCGTTCGCGTCGGAGCGCCGCGCGGGCGTCGCGATCCCGCGCCCGCGCGTTGAGGAAATCCCCGGCGCGCGCCCCCGGGCCGCGGGCGTTCCGGCCCCGCCGCTGCTTTCGGTGTGGGTGGACACGCCCGAGAAGGCCGACGCCGCGCTCAGAGCGGGAGCGGACATGATCGTCTTCGGCGGGGAGCGCTTTTCGCGCGTTCCCGTGTCGTGGGACGAGTACGCCCGCGCCGCCGAACTGACGCACCGGGCGGGCAGGGCGTGCGCGTTTTCAACGCCGCGCGTGGTGAAAGAGGCCGGGCTGGACGGCGTGGAGAAGCTGTGCCGGCGTCTGGGCGAACTGGGCGCCGACGAACTGCGCGTGCACGATCCCGGCGTCTGGCGGCTGGCGCGCGAACTGGGAGTCGCCGTGCCGCTGTGGGCCGACATGAGCCTGAACGTCTTCAACGCCGGGAGCCTGATGTTCTGGAAGGAAAACGGCGCCTCGGGCGCGACGCTCTCGATCGAGCTGAACATGAGCCAGATCGAGCGTCTCGCCGCCGCCGCGATCCTGCCCGTGGAGTGTCTCGTCCACGGCCGCGCGGAAATGATGATCTCGGAGTACTGCGTGCCCGGCGGCCTGCTTGGCGGCGTGGGCAAAGGGCCGTGCGCGTTCCGCTGCGCGAAGGAACTTTTTCTGACCGACCGTGCCGGGGCGCGTTTTCCGCTGCGCGGCGACCAGTTCTGCCGGATGCACGTGCTCAATTCGCTGCCGCACTGCCTGCTCGACTCGGCTTCCCGTCTGGCGCGGTCGGGCGTTTCGCGCCTCCGCGCGGACGCGCGGGCCATGAGCGTCGAGGAGACGCGCTCTGCCGTGCGGAACTGGCGCGCCGCGCTCGACGGGCGGCGGTTCGATCCGCCCGCGCCGGGCACGTTCACGCGCGGCCATTACAGCCGGGGCGTCGCGGGAACCCGGGCCGCCCCCGGCCCGCGAGGCGGACGCTGAAACGCGCTCGGCCCGCGTCATCCTTTTTTGCGCGAAAGGAACGTCGTACATGCAGGATTTCTACTGGTACCTTATATGCGTTCTGTCCACGATTTTCCGTCTCCTGCCCCACAAGGCGGCCGTGCTGCTGGGCGACTTCCTCGGCCGCGTGATGTGGCTTCTGTGCCGGAAAAGGGTCGATAAGGCCGAAAGCCGCTGCGTGCGCGTTCTCGGCGTCGGCGTTACGACCGCGCGCGCCATTGTGCTGGGATCGTACCGCAACATCGGTCGGGCCGCGGCGGAGACGCTGCGTCTGCCGAAAATCGCCGGCCGCGTTGAGCGCTACGTCTCGTTCGAAGGGAGAGAAAACCTGCGGAGCGCCCTCGACGCGGGCAAGGGCGTCATTCTCCTGCTCGGCCACCTCGACAACTGGGAGATCGCCAACATCTACACGTCGCGCTTCTTCCCGCTGAACGTGGTGGCCGCGAACCAGCGCGACACGCGCGTCAACGCGCTGCTGATGAAGCTGAGGTCGCTCGGCGGCGCGCGCAACATCCAGAAAGGACAGGGGCTCAAGGGCGCTCTGCGCTGTCTGAGAAACGGCGAGATCCTCTGCATCCTTCACGATCAGGACGCCAAGGAGCACGGCGTCGTCGTGCCGTTCCTCGGCGAGCCGGCCAGCACCCCAGTCGGTATCGCCAGGCTGGCGTCCCGTTTCGGCTCGGCCGTGGTGCCGGCCCACATCGTCAGGAACCCGGACGGCTTCACGCACACCGTCACGTTCGAGCCGGCGCTGCGCGACCCCGGCGGGGGCGTCTTCGGCGCGGACGAGAAGGCGGCGCTTTGCCTTTGCAACGAGCGCGTCGGCGCGTGGATACGCGAACACCCAGAACAATGGCTGATCTGGCTGTACCCGCGCTGGGGCAGCACGGTGCCGGGGGATCGGTAGACATGTTTCTGGGGATCGATCCCGGGCGGCAGAAGTTCGGCTGGGCCTTGACGGAGGAAAACGGCGCGTTCCGCGCGTCGGGCATCGTGCCGGCCGATTCGCTGGAGCCGTTCGCGCAGGCGGCCGCCGAGATGCCCGAGATGCTCGCGCGGTGGCGCGTCGAGGGCGAAATCCCGCTCGGCATCCGTATCCGCAAGGTTTACTGCGGCGACGGGACGGGGCACGGCGTCTACGTGGAAACGCTGCTTGGGTGGCGGCTTGACGTTGAGCTTGTGCGCGAGACGAACACGACGCTGGAGGCCCGCGACGTGTACTGGAAGATGCACCGTCCGTCGTGGCCGCGGCGGCTGATCCCGCTGTCGCTGCAGACGCCGCCCCGGTGCGTGGACGATCTGGCGGCGTACTGCATCGTGCGCCGCGCCCTCGGCGGGTAAATTCGCGTTGGAAAAACGAACCCCGCGCCGCTGAAACGCGGCGCGGGGCTGTTTTTTTCGGCGCGTCGGCGGCGGGCGCGCCGTCCGGGCCGAACGGGGCATCGACGCTCGTCCCGCCTGCCGCGATGGGCGCGCCGGGCGGCGCGGC
>CAZRXR010000011.1:0-6309 GCA_964604125.1 uncultured Synergistaceae bacterium | reverse complement strand
GGCGGATGACGCCTTTGGACGGAACCCCCGTTCGCGAAAAAAAGAGGCTCCCCCGCGCGGGGAGCCTCTTTCAGCGGGACGCGGCGCACGGGACGCGGCGCGGAACGACTATTTGATGACTTCGTTGACCCAGCGTTCGACAAGACGCTCGCGGTTGGCGTTCTTCCACGCGATGTCGGCCTCGATCAGGTTGATCTTGTCCCGGTTCAGGGCGGGCGTCGCGCTGCCGGCGTCGGCGCGGGCGGGAAGGCAGCCGGCGCGTTCGGCGACGAGAAACTCGGCGAAACGCCTGCCCGTCAGCCAGTCGATGAACGCCTTTGCCTCCTCCGGGTGTCCGGCGCCCTTCACGAGGCCGACAGCCTCGATGCCGAACGTGACGCCGTCCTTCGGGTAGGTGATAACGACGGGATAGCCCTGCCGCTGAATGTCGAGCGCGTCGGCGACGCGGAACACGCCGGAGGCGCACTGGCCTGTGGCGACGGGCATCGCGCCGCCCGCGTCGCTTTTGGTGTACATCTGAACGTTGGCGCGCAGGGCTTTCTGGTACTTAAAAGCCCCGTCCTCGCCCATCGCCTTGACGAGCGAGAACACGCGCTCGATCGCCGCGCGGGAAGTGCGCGTGTCCGCCATCTGCAGCCCGTTTTTGTAGCGCGGGTCGAGTAGGTCGGCCCACGACTCGGGGGCTTTCATGCCGTTCTTTTCGAGGAACTTCCCGTTGGTCATAAAGCACAGCGGGACGATTCCGATGGCTGTCCAGGAGCCGTCGCGACCGCGGAACGTGGCCGGGATCGTTTCCGCGTCCTTGGGCACGTACTTCTCGAAGACGCCCTCCCCGGCGCCCGCTTCGTAGATGTCGGCGGGGCCGCCGATCAGCACGTCGGCCCGAGGATCCGTCTTCTCGGCCGCCAGCCGCGAGAGAGCCTCGCCCGGGGAGAAACGCGCGGAATGAACCGCGATCCCCGTGTCCTCCGTGAACGCCTTCGCCACCGTGGAGACGCACTTTTCGGGCATGAGCGAGTAGACGACGATCTCCCGGGCCGCGCGGGCGGGGGCCGCCATCGCGGCGCACAGACAGAACAGAGCGGCGAACTTCTTCATGGCAGGGACACCTTTCCTTTTGGGAAAAATGAATTAAAACTTGAAACGCTGTTATTATAACTTATTCTCTCGGAAAATTCAAGTTCCGCTTAGAAAAAGAACAAAAAACGAAGCGCTCGGCAAAGAACAAGCCGTCCCGGCGAGGGGACGGCTTTGGTTTTGTTCAGCCGGGGGGGCGCCCGGCGGCGGCTTTAGAGGTACACGCCGCGCGTCTCGGTCGCGTCGGCGACGCGCTTTATGGCCGCGAGGAACGCGGCGCGGCGCATCTTGACGTTGTGCTGCCGCGCGTAGTCCCACACGCGCTTGAAGTTGTCCTTCATGATGTGGAGCAGGCGGTCGTTGTATTCCTTCTCGGTCCAGAAGAACCCGCCGAGATCCTGGCACCACTCGAAATACGAGCCGACCACGCCGCCGGAGTTGGCCAGGAAGTCGGGCACGATCAGCGCGCCCATCGCGTCGAGAATGGCGTCGGCCTCGGGCGTAGTGGGGCCGTTGGCGCCCTCGACGATGTACTTGGCCGCGACGCGCCTGGCGTTCTCCTCGGTGATAGAGCCTTCCATCGCGCAGGGCAGGAAGATGTCGCAGTCGCACGACTGGATCTCGTCGATCATCTTCACGCCGGGCAGTTTCTCGAGGCCGGCGAGCAGTTTCTTGGGGTTGGAGCCGATGATCTCAAAGGCTTTCGCCACGTCGATGCCGTCCTCGCTGTAGTACACGCCCGTGATGTCGCTGACGGCCACGATCTTCGCGCCCGCGTCGGCGAGCGTCTTGGCCGTGAAAGAGCCTACGTTGCCGAAGCCCTGAATGGCGCACTTTACGCCCTTGACGTCCTTGCCCAGCGCCTTCATCAGCTCGATGGCGCAGGTGGCGACGCCCAGACCCGTGGCGGCGTTGCGCCCCTTGGAGCCCCACAGCGCGATCGGCTTGCCCGTGAAAACCGCCGGATCGAGACGGCCGCGCATACGGCTGATCGTGTCCATGAACCAGGTCATGACCTGACCGTTCGTGTTCATGTCGGGGGCGGGAATGTCCGTCCACGCGCCGACGACCGGCTCGATGCGCGCGGCGTAAGTGCGGCTGAGACGCTCAAGTTCTTTCTTGGACAATTTCGTCACATCGACGCACACGCCGCCCTTGCCGCCTCCGTAGGGGATGCCGGCCAGCGAGCACTTCCACGTCATCATGAAAGCGAGGGCTTCGCACTCGTCGAGACACACCTCGGGGTGGAAACGCACGCCGCCCTTGGAGGGGCCGAGCGCGCTGTTGTGGGCGACTCTATAGGCCTCGAAGACCTTGACAGTCCCGTCGTCCATTTCGACGGGGAGCGAAACGCACGTTTTGCGCTCGGAGTGGGCCAGGATGTCGGTGATGCCTTCGTCAAGCCCCATCTCCTCGGCGGCCGCGTAGAAATTCTCGAGCGCCGTGTGGAGAAGTACGTTATCAGATTTGCGTTTTACTAATGCCATAGCAAACACACCTCCTGAAATTGTCGATCGAATGATCGCCCTTAGAAAAGCACATTACGCTCAAAAGCTGATCATATTTTAACACGTTTTTTCGGGGCGTCCAGTCCTTTTTAGTGTATACACGATATGAAAAAGACGGCGCGGAACGTTGAAATGTCTGATTCGACATCATTTACTGATTTTTATTGAAAAATAATTTTGTTTGCGGCGGCATTTTGCTTTGTAACAAGAGAAATCTACATACAATTTATTAAATTTTTGTTTTTTAGACGCGGAAAAAGCGCCGCGAAAGCGCGATATGATCGCGCTTTCGCAAAATGTTTTTCCTTTTTGTGAAAAAACGCGGGAGCGTTCCGCGCTCCGGCGAACAGGGCGGGGGCGGGTGATCGCGGCCGGCGCTCCGGGCGTTTTAAAACGGCGCCCCGGCTTGTCCTCCTCCCGTTTTGCGGAGGGAAGGACAGCCGGGGCGAAAATCCGCCGCGCCGCCGGGGGCGCGGAGAAAAAAAGGAACCGCCGCGCGGCGGGGGCGCGAGCCGCGTCAGCAGTTCCTCGATGTTCGGACAGGCAAGACGGCGCTCGCGTCGGAACGGTTCTTTTTTCTCCGCGACTATGCCGGGCGGGCCGCCGACGGGGATCGTCCGCCGGGCGCGCCGAACAGCGCGTCTTTGAGCGCGAGCCACTGGGGCGCCGCCAGCTCCTCGGCGCGCGCGTTTTCGCCGACGCCGGCGCGGGCGAGCGCGGCCGACGCCTCCTCGCGTGTTCTCCCGGCGGCGGTCAGATTGCCGAGCAGCTTTTTGCGCCTGCGCGCGAACGACGCCGCGAGCAGCGCGCGCCAGTCGGCGTCGGCGGCGAGGCCGGCGTTCCTTTCGATCTCGACGCGGATCAGTTCCGAGCGGACTTTGGGCGGCGGCGAGAACGCCCCCGGGGGCACGCGCGTCAGAGGCTCGACGCGCCCCATCAGTTCGAGCGCGACGCCGAGCGGCCCTCTGTCGCGGCTCCCGGGACGCGCGCGCAGCCGGTCGGCCGCCTCCTTCTGCACAAGCAGCACCAGCAGGCGCGTCCCGCGCGGCGCGAGCTCGGCGAGGAGTTTCCATATCAGCCGGCTCGTGACGCTGTACGGAATGTTGGCCAGCACTTTGCCGGGCGGCGGCGAAAGCCGCGCGAGGTCGGCCGCGAGGGCGTCGCTCCAGATCAGGTTGAACCGTTCCCCGTGCTCGCGCTCCAGCGGTTCGAGCCACGGCGCGAGCCGCTCGTCTATTTCAATCGCGTGAAGGCGGCGGCACGGCGAGGCGAGAAGCAGCCGCGTCAGCGCGCCCTGCCCGGGGCCGATTTCAAGCAGCACGTCGCCGGGGGCGATCGCGCCCGCCTCGACGCCGAGGGCAAGGACGCGCGGGCTGACGAGGAAGTTCTGCCCAAGGCTTTTTTTGTGGAAAAACGCCGTCGGCATGGAGGCGCGTCCTTTCGGTACAAAAAGAGCGGACGCTTTCCGCGTCCGCTCTCGGAAATCTGGTCGGGACGAGAGGATTCGAACCTCCGACCACCTGAACCCCATTCAGGTACGCTAGCCAGGCTGCGCTACGTCCCGATGAAAACGTCCGTATTATAGGCGCGCCGCGGAAGACTGTCAAGGCGCGAAAATAATTTTCGCGCCGGTTTCGCGGCGGCCCGCCGCGAAAAAACGGAGGGCGGGCCGACGGCGCGAAGGCGCGAAAACAAACCGGCGACGGATCTCGCGCGGCGAGGACGAAACGCGGGCGCGAAAAGGGTGACGAAAAGTCCGAATAATCTCTTGATTTTCGGGGGGGGGTAAAATAGTACCCGTCTCACGGCAAATGAAAGGGGGTCGCGTGAAGGAACACGATTGAGACGACGGGTTCCCGCCGGGACAAGGAAAGAAACATCAACGGGCGTGCCATGAACGACGGTAATTATTTGTGTCACAGTCCGTCGGCCGCGCGGCTGTCGGCGGAAGCGGCACGATCATTGAAGGAGGCGCGTAAGAATGGGCATAGCGGATTTGATCAACGGCGTTATGAATATAGCCCTGCAGCAGAAAGGGATAAAAGGGACAGGCAAACTTTCCCTCGAAGATGCGGCGAAAATGGCCCCCGAGGGCAGCGGATGCTACGAACTCTTTATGGACGGCGAGCTGGTGTACATTGGCAAGGCGGAAATCGGGCTGAGGAGACGTTTTGTCCAATACTGGAATGGAACGACCACGACTTATAAGTCCGGTGATGATATCCATGAGAACAAAGAGAAGATTACCGTTCGATGGTACGAAATGGACAGGTCGAAGTGCGTGCGATTTGAAGCGGAGATGATCGCCAAGAAAGATCCGCCGTGGAACGCTCAAAGCGGTTGGAGCGAGGATAAATGGTAAAATAGAATGAAAATCATCAAAGCCGCGTTTCTCGGATAAGAAGAACGGACAAAGCGGCTCCCGGGAGAGGGCCGCTTCGTCCGCTTCGGATCCGCCGGCCGCGCGGGATATGTCCCGCGTTTGAGAGAGCGCTCCGACGGAGCGTCGGAATGGCGGCGTTTTTTAAGCGGTATTATTCGGGCCGCGCGCGGGAATATTGCCGCCCGCGACGGCGGCGCGCGATTGGAATCGCGGCGTCGTCCGCGCGGCGCGCCGTTGTCTTTTTTTCGCGCCTCGCCGCGCCCGCGCGAGGAGCCGGTTCCACACCGCGAAACCTCCGCGCCGATCGCGGGGAAAAGGCCGATCCGCGCGGCCTCGGGCCGAAACGGACTTTGAAAGGACAGAGCCGTTTTTTTACCCGCGCGGAAAATCCGCGGCGCGCGAACGGACTTTTTTGGCGTATAATCACACGGCGCGGGCGTTTGAACGTCCAAGAAGTTGATCCAAGGAGGCCGATGGAAGATGGTTTACGCGCGTTCGAGGGTGTCCGTTTTCTGGCTGGCGATCGCCGTTTTCGCGCTGAGCGCGATCCCCTGTTTCGCGGCGGTGGCGGGGCCGCAGACTTTTAATATCAGTTACCAGTTCTCGCGGAACGGAAAAAGCTGGTCGGGCAGTTCGGGATCCGTGAAAGCGACTTCGGACACGGGAGCGATCGCCCAGATTGCGAGCCGATATCCCTACGTCAGAAACATCAAGATCATATCCACAAGCTCCCCGTCGCGGACATATAATGTCAGCTATCAGTTCTCCCAGAACGGGAAAAGCTGGTCGGGCAGTTCGGGATCCGTGAAAGCGACTTCGGACGAGGGGGCGATCGCCCAGATCGCGAGCAGATACCCCTACGTCAGGAACATCAGGATCACGTCCGTCAGGTAGGGCGGAAACGGCGCAACGATCCGCCCCTTCGCTTGAAAAAACTGTCCCGCGAGCGGCCTGTGTCACAAGGGCCGCTTTTTTTCGCTCCTTTCGCGGGCGACGCCGCTTTTCCCCCGCGCCGTCGCGCTTCGCGCGCGGGCGGAACGCGGGCGCGAAAAGGGTGACGAAAAGTCCGAATAATCTCTTGATTTTCGGGGGGTAGAATCTTTCCGCGAGACAGTTAAAAAGGCACGGACATCTCACGTTGAATGAAGGGGGGGAAAACAGATTTACGCACTCATATAATATCTATTACCAGTATTCGCGCGACGGAAAGCGCTGGGTTACGGTTGTCTTACTTGCGCGCGCGTCGCGCGAAGCGGAAACGACAGAAGGGTTCGTCCCTTCGCTTGAAAAACTGTCCCGCGAGCGGCCTGTGTCACAAGGGCCGCTTTTTTTCGCTCCTTT
>CAZRXR010000010.1:20889-34561 GCA_964604125.1 uncultured Synergistaceae bacterium | reverse complement strand
GAACCCAGAACCTTGTGATGCTGGGCGCCTACATCGCCCGCACGGGCATCATCTCGCTTGAGAGCGCCGAGAAGGTGGCGGAGATGAAGTTAGGCAAAAAACGCCCCCAGATGATCCCGGTCAATAAGGCGGCCCTCGAAAAGGGGTACGAGATCGGCAAGCGGATTTAAGCCGGTTTTCGCTTGACAGAAGCCCGCTGTATATAGTATAAAGTTACTATATACAGCGGGCTTCGCTTTTCAAAGCGCGGCGACCCCCGCTCCTCCGCCGGGGCGTTCTCCCGCGCGGAGAAAGCCCTCCGCTGGACGGCGCGGCGGACGGCGGCGGCCGCGCGGGAAAGGTGAAAATACGCCGCGGCACGCGCCGGCGGTGTTCCGGCGACGCCCGCCCGTCCCGCTTTCGCGCGCGGCCCGGTTTTCCGGCGCTCCGCCTCGGAACGCCGACGTGGCGAAGCTGACAGCGAACGCGGATCGGTTCTCCGTTTCCCGCCGTAAAGCGGAGGCCCGATCCGCGTTCCCGACGTGAATAGACGCCCGCGCGGCGCTAACTACGCCGCACGGCGCGGCGTCGAGACGATGAGGAGGGAGACAATGAACTTACACGAACAGGCGCTGGAATGCGCCGCGCTTTTGCGCGGCTCGCGCTCCACGGCCGTCGTCAGCGGCGCCGGCATGTCCACGGCGGCCGGCATTCCCGATTTCCGCGGCCCCAAAGGCATCTACAGGCGTCTCGACATCGACGCGAACAGGCTGTTCGACATCGACTGGTTCCGCCGCGACCCGTCGTACTATTACCGCTTTCACCGCGAATGTGTCCGTATGCTGTCGGGCATCGAGCCGACGTTCACGCACAAGTTTCTGGCACGTCTCGAATCCCAAGGGCGGCTCGACGGCATCGTCACGCAGAATTTCGACGGCCTGCACGAGGCGGCCGGCTCAAAGAAGATCTTCCAGATCCACGGCACGATCCGCAAGGCCTACTGCGCGTCGTGCGGCGAGTATTACGGCTACGAGGCCGTCAACAGGCTGCTCGCTTCGGCCGACGTGCCGCGCTGCGAGCGGTGCGGCGGCGTGATCAAGCCCGACATCGTCTTTTTCGGCGAAGGCGTCAAGTTCCTCGACGAGTGTTCCCGTCTCTGTTCGCGCGCCGAACTGCTGTTCGTGCTCGGTTCGTCTCTGAACGTCTACCCGGCGGCGCTGCTGCCGCAAATGTGCAAAGGCTCCATCGTCGTCGTCAACCAGGGGGCCGTCAGCGCCGAGTGCCTGCCGCCCTCGCGCGTCACGCTCCGCGTTGACGCGCCGCTGGACGATTTTTTCAGGGAAGTTGACGCCGTGATGAGCGTCTAAGCGTGCCGAAAGCATTTGCGCTTTCAGCGAAAAACGTCCGAAAACTCGCGAAAATCCCACGAGTTTTCGGACGTTTTTTTCTTCTTGACGCGAACCGGCGCGAAACCGTCTCCGGCCCGAAAGAAACCGCCCCGCGCGCGGCGTTTTTCCGAACGCCCGGGCGCTTTTCGCGGAGTTCCCGCCGGAGGGGCCGGGCGGGACGGCGAGCATACGCCGCTTTTTTCCTGGGCGACACGTCCGTGTGATTGCGCGCGGCGGGCCGCCCGGGCGGAAAGTTCCGGCGGCGTCGGCGGACGCGCCCGCTTTACGGCGCGTGCCGGACGAAACCAAGCCCTCCGCGTCGTGTCCCCCGCGAGGGGGCGACTTCCGCGCGGAAAGCCGCTTTTCCCGCAACGCGCGTCACACGTCCGCGTTCCACCTCACGGAGTACTTCTCGACGAAACCGCACGGGCCGTATGCCAGCTTGGCGTGGCGCAGCCCCTCGTCGCCCATGTCCTCCTCGCGGTTGGCGATTTTAAACGTTCTCCCGTCGTTCGCGCAGAAGTCCTTGTTGATGACCGCGTACACCTCGTGGTACTCAGGCAGACCCTTTTCGTAGTGGATCATGATCAGGTCGTCGTTCACCGGCTCGGCCAGCGTGTAGGCGATCAGCCGCCCGTCAAGCTCGATGGCGCCGCCGATCATGCCCAGTTCCCGCCAGTGGTCGAGCACACGCATGATGCCCTCCCCCTCGGCGGCCAGCATCTTCGTCATAAATTCGTTCTCGTCGTGAGTCCACGACATCTGGAGCTGTTTTACGCGCTCCGTCATCTCCGGGGTCAGCGTGAGATACCGCGCCGCGAACTCGCGGCGGAACTTGTTGACGCGGTTGCGCCGCTTCATGTGCTTGTTGCCCGAAAGAGTCGCCAGTTCCTCGACGCGGTAAAGGTACTCGAAGGCGGCGCGAACCGGCTCGGCGGAAATCTTCGCGCCCAGCCGCTCACGCCAGATTTCGACAAGCGATTTGGGCACGTCGATAAAGTCGGCCCGAGGCCCGACGTGCGCGAGAAGCTGCTCCTCCCAGTCGTCCCTGCGCCAGTCGCCGACGGGAGCCAGCCATTTGAGACAGGGCTTCGTCTGGCGCATCCACAGAAGTTCCGGCTCCCAGGCGATCTCGTACCCGAAAAAGTTCTGCCACGCCCAGAGGACGACGAAACTCATGTCCGACGAGTACTCGTCGCATCGCAGCCAATAATCCCTGTATTCCGCGAACCTTGATACGTCAAAATGCTGAAATTCCACGAATGAAACGCCTCCCGGCATTTTTTAGGGATAAAAAAACGGGTGCCCTCTTTCCGCTATTGTACCACAAACGCACAAAAAAAGAGGGGGGGGCGGCGCGCTCCCCGGCGGCCGGGCCGTGTCGCCGAAGCGGGAAGAACGACACCGCGAGTATTCCCGCGCCGCCGTGAAAAACACGGGGCGCGCCCCCCGGATCGCCACGGGGATTCCGCCCCGACGGGCGGGGAACGCGCCGCCGAACGAGGCGACTTTGCGCGCTCCGCGCGTTTCCGTAAAAAAACGGCTCTCCCGCGCCAGAACGCTTTCGCGCGGAAAGAAACCGGCCGAAACGGCAAACTTTCTAAAAAAATATGGGCGAAGGGCGGCAAAGATGCTAAAATAGACACGCTGGTTTTTCCCGCGTTTTTTTGAGCCGCGCGGCGGACGAAACCGCGCGCGACGCGCGGTTTCTGTGAAATTGGAGGTTTCGTCATGGAAGAACAGGAGATGGGGCGCGTTATCCTCAACCCGCTCGTTCCCGAGATAAAACGGAGCTATCTCGACTACGCGATGAGCGTCATCGTCGGACGCGCCCTGCCGGACGCGCGCGACGGGCTTAAGCCCGCCCAGCGCCGCGTGCTCTACGGAATGATGGGGCTCGGCGTCCGCCACAACCAGCCCACGAAAAAGTCGGCCCGCGTCGTCGGCGAAGTCATGGGCAAGTACCACCCGCACGGCGACGCTTCGATCTACGATACGATGGTTCGTCTCGCCCAGCCATGGAACCTCCGCTACCCGCTCGTCTACGGACAGGGCAATTTCGGTTCCATCGACGGCGACAGCGCGGCCGCCTCGCGCTACACAGAAGCGCGCCTCTCCGAGCTTGGGGAGCTGATGCTCGCCGACATCGACGAGGACACTGTAGACTGGGGGCCAAACTACGACGAATCGCTCAAGGAGCCTCTCACGCTGACGAGCCTGATGCCCAATCTGCTCGTCAACGGCAGCACGGGCATCGCCGTCGGCATGGCGACGAACATGCCTCCGCACAACCTCGGCGAGGTGGTTGACGCGCTCTGTCTCCTCATCAAGAAACCAGACGCCGACCTCGACGAGCTGATGAACTGCCTGCCCGGGCCGGATTTTCCCACCGGCGGCGTGATCATGGGGCGCGAGGGCATCATCGACGCCTACCGCACCGGGCGCGGCCGCATCGTCGTGCGGGGCCGCTGTAGCGTCGAGGAGGACAAACGGAGAACCGCCGTCGTCATCACGGAGATCCCCTACATGGTCAACAAGACGACGCTGATCGAGGGCATCGCCAAATGCGTGCAGGAGCACTCGATCGACGGCGTTTCCGACATGCGCGACGAATCCGACCGCAAGGGTATAAGAATCGTCCTTGATCTGGCGCGCGACGGCGACCCCCGGCTGGTGCAGCGCCAGCTGTACAACCGCACGCTGATGCAGAGCACGTTCGGCGTGATCAACCTGACGCTCGTCGGCCAGCGGCCCGTCGAACTGGGGCTGAAACGGCTGCTGGAGGTGTTCTTAGACTACAGGCGCGGCGTCGTGAGACGGCGCACGCGGTTCCGCCTCGACAAAGCGCAGGCGCGCGAGCATATCATCGAAGGGCTGACGCGCGCTCTTGACATGATCGACGATGTCATCCGCGTCATCCGCGGCGCGCAAAGCCCCGACGACGCCGCGCGCGGCTTGGTCGGCGAGCTCCAGTTCACGGAGAAACAGGCGCAGGCCATTCTCGACATGCGCCTGCAGCGCCTCACGGGGCTGGAGCGCGAGAGCCTCATGTCCGAGATGGCCCAGCTTCTGGCCGACATCGCCCGCTACAGAGAGATCCTCGCCGACGCCCATGTGCTCGACGGCGTGATCCGCGACGAACTGACCGATCTGCGCCGCCGTTTCGGCGACAAGCGGCGCACAGAGATCGTCGCCCATGTCGAGAACACGTCGGACTCCTACGAGGATCTGCTGCCCGAGGAAAACATCGTCATCACGCTGAGCAGGGACGGGTTTCTGCGCCGCTCCAACCTGAACGACTATAACGTGCAGAACCGCGGCGGCAAAGGGCGGCGCGGCGCCAACCTTCACGAGGAGGACAGGGTCGGCGACATGGTCGTCACCACCACGCACAACGACGTGCTGCTGTTTACCAGCCGGGGCCGCGTTTTCGCCATCAAGGGGCACCTCGTCCCCGAGACAAAGTCGGGCAAGGGGCGCAAGGTGACGCAGTTCATCTCGCTCAACGAAGGCGAGACCGTCGTCACGATGCTGGGCAAGTTCCCCGAAAGGTGCACCACCGTCGTGCTGATCACGCGCGGCGGCATCGCCAAGCGCATGGACAAGAGCGAGCTGCAGAACCTGACGCGGGCCGGCCGGCAGATCATGTCGCTCGACGAGGGCGACGAGATCGCCACGATCCGTTTCACGAACGGGCTGGACGACCTCTTTCTCGTCAGCTCGCTGGGACGCGGCCTTCGCGTCAGCGAGGATGAGATCCGCACGATGGGGCGTTCCGCGCGCGGCGTAAAGGCCATGAACCTTGACGAGGGCGACGAGATCATCTCGTGCGAGGTGATCGCCGGCGACAGCCGAATCCTGCTCGTCAGCGAGCATGGCATCGGCAAGATCACATCGTATGACGAGTTCTCCCCGCACCACAGGGCCACGGGCGGGCAGCGCGCCATGCGCATCGGCGAGAAAACGGGCAAGCTCGCCGTGGCCGTCACCGTGTTCCCGGGCGACGAAGTGGCGCTGATGACGGCCGGCGGCAACATCATCCGCCTCGCCGTGGACGCCATCCCGCTGCTTACGCGCGGCGCGGCGGGCGCGTACCTGATCCGCCCCGACGAGGGCGACAAGGTCGCGAACGTCTCGCTGATCCACAAGGACGACCTTGTCCGCCAGCCCGCGGACGTGCCCGCGACCGCCCCCCGGCCCGTCCAGCTTGAGAAAGCCGAAAGCGGCGGCGACGGAGCGGACGCCCCGCTGAAGGAGGACTGATCCATGAAATTCGCTCCCGACGGTTACGTTTTCATGGCCGGGGCTTTGGTCTTCGCGGCGCTGTCGGCGCTGTGGACGCGCTGGTCGCTCGCGCTCACGCTGCCCCTGCTGGCCGTGGTGGTCTACTTCTTCCGCGACCCGGAGCGGCGACCGGAGGGCGAAGGTTTCGTCAGCCCGGCCGACGGCGAGGTCATCGAGATCCGCGAGGCCGAACATCCCTACACGGGCAAGGCGCTGAAAATCGGCGTCTTCATGAACGTTTTCAGCGTCCACGTCAACCGTATGCCCTCGGCGGGCGAGGTGGAGTTCCTCGAGTACGCGCCCGGCAAAAAATGGTTCGCCAACGCCGCCAAGGCTTCGGCCGAAAACGAGCGTATGTACGTGGGCTACCGCTCGGACGAAGGCCCCGTGCTGCTTGTGCAGATCGCGGGACTGGTCGCGCGGCGCATCGTGTGCCGTCTCAAAAAGGGCGACAGGCTGGCGCGCGCCCAGCGGTTCGGCATGATCAAGTTCGGCAGCAAAGTCGATGTGTATCTCCCGCCCGCCTCGAAGCTGAAGATCAAGCTCGGCGACCGGGTTTTCGCCGGGCAGACCGTCATCGCCGCGCCGTTCGGGCGCTGAAGCGGCCTTTCGGCGCGAAGAAAAGTTGCCGGTAAAAAGGAGATTTTTCCGATGAAAAAGTTCAAGCTGCGTTTCCATCGTCCCAAGCGGCTTCGCGGGCTGCGCATCCGCAACAACATTCCCAACATGATCACGAGCGGCAACCTGCTGTGCGGGATGCTCTCGCTGATCCTGCTCGTGCGCGGCCACATCCTGCCGGCCGCGTGGCTGATCCCATGCGCCGTGTTCTTCGACTTCATGGACGGCAAGGTCGCCCGGGCGATGGGAGTGAGCAGCGAATTCGGCGTCGAGTTCGACAGTCTGGGCGACGTGGTCTCGTTCGGCGTAGCCCCGGCGCTCCTCGTGTACAGCGCGTCGCTGCAGCATCTGCCCGGCATCACGGGCGCGCTCGCGGCCGCGTTCTTCGCGCTGTGCGGCGCGCTGCGGCTGGCGAGGTTCAACGTTGTCCACGTGCCGGGGCCGTTTCAGGGCCTGCCGATACCCGCCGGCGGGCTTTTCCTCGTCTCGTTCGTCCTCTCGGGCGTCATCGCGTCCGTCCCCGCGTGGGCCGTCGCGCTCGCGACAGCGTTCACCGGCGGCTTGATGATCTCCTCCGTCCCCTACGGCAACCTCAAGACGATCAAGAAAGGCTGCATGAACAAGGCCAAGTTCTACGGCGTGCTCGCGTTTCTCCTGTCGATGCTCGCCGTCGAACGCGGGCGGGGGATGCTCGTCAACATCGCGCTCTACATAATCAGCGGCCTCGCGCGCTTCGACTGGGGCAAGTGGCTCTCGCTGCCCGACCCGGAGCGGAACGAGCAGAGCGGCTGAACGTCCCCACGAGGCGCGCCGACGTTTCGCGAAACGCGAGGCTCGGCGCGCCGCGAACCGCGTAAGGAGACGCTTTTATGCAGTGGAGAAAAAGTTCCATCGAAGGCACGTTCGGCGACCGCGCCGTCGTGCTGACGACCGGCGTCATCGACCGTCCCCGGAAAGTCGCGCTGCTGTTCCACGGCGTGCACAGCAGTTCGGCTTCCGACCCGGGCAACAAGTACGCCCGGATCGGCGCGGCCCTCGCGGAAAACGGCGTGACGCCCGTTCTCTGCGAGACGAGCCGGAGGGTGCGCAACCGCCAAGACTACGCGCAGCGCCCGCTTGAATGGATCTTCGACGCATTTTCGGGCAAGACGTTTTTCGACGAACTCGAGGACTGCCGCCGCGCCTGCGAGGCCGTGCGCGCTCTGTACCGCCATCTTCCGCTGACGCTGTGGGGGTTTTCGCTCGGGGGGCTGAGCGCGCTGCTGATCGCCGGCGGCGCGGCGCCTCAAAGCGACGGCCCCGTGCCTCTCGACGGGCTGATCCTCTGCGGCTCGGGCGACTCGGTATTCCCCGAAAACAGGGACATCTTCAAGCTGCCCATTCTCAGCACGCTGGGACAGGGACGCGAACAGCTGGCCGCGGCGGCGGGCAGCCTCGATGTGTCGTGGGCGCGCGTCTTCCGCGGCGGCGAGGACAACACGTTCCCGCATGACGCCTGCGCGCGCGTCTACGAGACGCTCAACGTCGCCGACAAGGCGTTTTACGAGGTGCCCGGCGGCGACCACTCGTTCCGTATGCTGCGCGGTTCTCCGTCGCGCGCTCCTCTCGAGGCGGTATTCAGGCGTCTGCCGCGGCTTTTTACAACGGTATAAAAAAGAACACGGCGCTCTCTTGCGGGAACGCCGTGTTCTTTTTATCGCGGGGGGCGGCGGACTTTTCCGCACTCCGACGCGGCCCCCCGGAGAGGCGGTCGGGACGCTTTCGCGAACGCGCGCCGCCGTCCTCGGCGCGGGCGGCCTTTCTACGGAAGGACGGGAATGGCGGCCAGCAGTTCTCGCGTGTACGGGTGCGAGGGACGCGAGAGCACGAGATCGGATTCGTTTTCCTCGCAGAGACGCCCCCGGCGCATCACCGCGATGCGCCGCGCCGCGCGCGCCGCCAGTCTGAGGTCGTGCGTGACAAAAAGCACGCTCATCCCGCGCTCCATGCGCCGCCCGAGCACTTCGACGATCTCGCCGCGCGTGGAGACGTCCTGCATCGACGTCGGTTCGTCGCACAGCAGAAGTTCCGGGTCGAGCATCAGAGCGCGCGCCAGTTCGACGCGCTGACGCTGGCCGCCCGACAGGCCGACGGCGCGGGAATCGAGGATCCGCCCGCCCGTCAGCCCCAGTTCGGCCAGCAGGGCGACCGCGCGGTCGCGCGTCTCGTCCTTCGATTGACGCCGGCCCGCGATGACCGCCGGCTCCATCACCGCCTGCAGGGCCGTGAGGCCGGGCGGCAGCGCCCCGTAAGGGTCTTGCGGAACGTAGCCGCAGCGGCGGCGTAGCGACGCCAGCTCTTTCGGGGACAGGCCCTCCAGATCGCGGCCGAACAGTTTCACGCGCCCCGAAGCAAGCGGAACCAGCCCTAGAAGCGAGCGCATCAGCGTCGTCTTTCCGCTTCCCGACTGCCCGACGATCGCCAGCGACCCGCCGCGCTCCAGAGCGACGGAAAAAGAGTCCACGGCGCGCCGCGTTCCCGACCGCGACTTGAACACGACGCTGACGTTCTCAGCCTCCGCAGCGTACCGGCCGTCGTTTTCTCCCATCGTACACGCCTCCTCTCAGACGATCGACGAGACGAGACGCCGCGTGTAAGGATCGCGCGGCGCGCGGATCAACTCGCCGGGCTTTCCGCGCTCGACGATGGCCCCGTCTTTCATCACAAGAAGCGTCTCGCAGGCGGACGCGGCCAGCGGTAGGTCGTGCGTGACAAGCAGGACGGTCAGATTCTTCTCTTTCCTCAGACGCAAAAGCAGCCCGAGCACGCCCGCCTGCGTGATCACGTCGAGCGCCGTCGTCGGCTCGTCGGCCAGCAGCAGTTCGGGATCGCACGCCAGCGCGAGCGCGATGGCGGCGCGCTGTTTCTGGCCGCCCGACAGTTCGTGCGGGTAGCGCCGCGCCGCGGACGGGGGCAGTTCCACCCGCTCCAGCAGTTCGCGCGAACGCTCCCGCGCCGCCCGGACGGGCATCCGCAGGTGCAGTTTGAGCACCTCCTCGATGTGCGATCCGATCGTGCGCACGGGGGTGAAAGAGTTCTGCGCGCCCTGCGGAACAAGCGCGATCTTCTTCCACCGCACACGCCGGAACGACGCTTCGTCGAGCGCGAGCAAGTCCGTCCCGCCGAACACGACGCTGCCCGATACGCGGCTGCCGCGCGGCAAAAGCCCCAGCGCGGCCGTCACGACGGTGGTCTTTCCGCTGCCCGATTCGCCGACAAGGCCCGTGAGACCGCCGGGCGCGAGGGAGAACGAGACGCCGCGCACGGCTTCGTCCGTCCGACCGGGATAGGTCACATGGAGGCCGACGACTTCAAACATGGTTGTTTCCTCCGAGACGCGGGTCGATTTTTTCCTCGAGGAAGCGTCCGATGTCCAAAAAAATCAGACACAAGGCCACGATGCCCAGCCCCGGCGGCAGGATGAGCCACCACGCCCCCTCGGTGAACGCGCCGAACGAGTGCGCCTCGTGGAGCATCCTTCCCCAGGAGATAAGACGGGGATCGGAAAGCCCCAGAAACGCCAGCCCGGCCTCGGACAGCACCGCGCCGGGAACGCCGAGAGCCGCGTTCGCCAGCAGGATCGGCGCCGTCTCGGGCACAAGATGCCTCCAGAGAATGTAACTCCTCGGGGCGCCGAGCGCGCGCAACCCCTCCACCCACGGGCTTTCCCGTACCGTCAGCGTGAGAGCGCGAACCGACCTCGCCGTGCCCATCCACGAAAACATCGAAAGGATCAGCACCATCTGCCACAGGCCCTTGCCCCAGACGCCCGCGAGCGTCATCAGAATCGGCAAAGTCGGGATCGCCAAAAGGACATCGACGGAGCGCATAATCACCGCGTCTGTGGCGCCGCCCGCGTAGCCGGCGGTCAGGCCGAAACCGAGGCCGAGTAGCGTCGCCGCCAGCGTCGCCGAGACGCCGACCGTCAGCGACGTGCCGATGCCGTTCAGCAGCAGCGTGAACACGTCCCTGCCGCGCTGATCCGTCCCGAGCAGTCCCCGGCGGCGTCCCGGCAGCGACAGCTTCAGTCGGACTTCGTCGGCCCCGGCCACCCGCAGCGCGCACAGTCCGTCGCGCGGGAACAGTTCTTCGACGCCGCGTCCTATCGGCGGCAGGCCGAGCGTCTTTTTAAAGATCATGTCGCGCGCGTCGAGATTGAGCCAGTAGCGGGAACGCCCGCGCAGCCTGACAAGTTCGAACTCGCGCTCCCCGGCGCGCCAGACAACGGAAACCGTCCGCGAGGGCGCGGCCGTTATCTCCCCTTCGAGAGCGAAAATCTCCGGCGACAGCCCGCGCCACCGAAACGACACGCCGTCGCGCGACACCGAGGGGGCGGCGTCCGCGGCGAAACCCTCGCAGCGGGAGGAAACGCCCGAACCCGACACGGCGTACTCGACGGATTTGTTCGACGGCAGGCCGCGTCCCCACCACACGGGGCGCGCGAACGGAGCGCCGACGGCGTCCGCCGGGTTTCCGAAAACGAGCGCGGGGCCGAAAGCGCCGGCCAGCGCGACGCAGATAAAAATCCACAGCGAAGGACGCCTGAAAAGCCCTCTCATCGTTTCACCCCTTCGACACGCACGCGCGGATCGACAAGGCCGTAGACGATATCGGCCAGCAGGTTGCAGGCCACGGTCATCAGCGCGAGAAGGTAGAACGAAGCGCCCGCCGCCGGGTAGTCGTGCCCCGAGAGAGATTCGAGCAGAAACGATCCCACGCCGCGCAGCGAGAACACCGTCTCGGTGATCACGGCCCCCGAGACCAGACCGGGAACGGACATCAGCAAAATCGTCACGATAGGCGGCAGGATCGTGCGGAAAGCGTGCCCGTAGACGACGGCGTTCTCGCTCAGCCCGCGCGCGCGGGCCATAAGCACGAAATCCTCGCCCAGCGCGCGCACCATCAGATTGCGCACGTAGAGCGCCCAGCCGCCGAAGCCCATCAGCGTCAGCGACAGAACCGGCAGCGCGAGGTGCCACAGCCTGTCGCACAGCAAAGCCCAGCCGCCGGGAGGGGGCGGCACGGAGACGCTACCGCGCAGAGGGAAGACGGGAAAATCGCGCGCAAGCAGCATCAGCAGCACAAGCTGCACGAAAAACCCCGGGAACGACGACATCACGGCGCCCGCGCGGAGCGTGAACCGCTCGATCCGCGAGCCGCGCCCCACAGCCGCCTTGACGCCGAGCCATATGCCCAGCAGCGCGGACGATACCATCGACAGCGACATCAGCGAAACCGTGGCCGGCAGCCGCAGCAGCAGTTCTTCCCAAACGGGCCGCCTGCTGAGGAACGACAGCCCGAAACGGAACGTGAGCATCTGCCGCAGGTAGATGAAAAACTGTTCCAGCAGGGGCCTGTCAAGCCCGTAGAGCGAGCGCAGGCGCTCCTTTGCCTCGGGGGAAAAGTTCGGATCGATGATCGTGGCGACGGCATCTCCCGGCATCACGCGAAAGAGCGCGAAGTTCAGCACGAGCACCACGGCCAGCACGAACAGCGAAGCCGACACACGCCGCAGGAGCCAGTTCCCGCTCATCGCGCTCTCTCCCCTTTCAGACGCAGCCGCCAGTAGTTCGGGTTGCGCGCCATCATCACGTACTCGCCGGGCCGGTATTCCTCCAGCGCGAACGGCCCCGCTCCGACAAGCCCGCGCGGCCCGGCGCCGCCGTCCTGTTCAAGCGGGTTCCAGTTCTGCCAGTCCTTGATGCCGTCCACGACGCGCGCGGGCATATACGGCAGCCCGGCGACGTTGTCCAGATACCAGTAGCTCACGCCGCTCATGACGATCTTCAGTTCGCGATCGCCGCGCGTCTCCACCGACGAGATGTTCTTGACGGCGTCGTAAAATCTCGGGATCTGATTGGCGCGCAGAAACTCGAGCGTCGCCTTCAAGTCCGACGCCGAGAGCGGCGCGCCGTCGTTCCACCGCAGGCCCTCGCGCAGGCGGAACGTCAGTTCCGTATGGGGCCCCTCTCCTCCGTCGGCGACGGCGACGTTCCAGCTTTCGGCCAGCCCCGGCATGTCCTCGAGCGTCAGCGGGTTTGTGCCGAGCAGCCCTTCGTAGATCAGCCCAAGCACCTGCCATGCGTAGGCGCTGCTCGCCGTGAACGGGTTGAGGGAACGCGGTTCCTCGGCGAGCGCCATCGTCAGCGGGCGCGCCGGCCCCTCGCGCGGGCGCGCCAGCATCAGCGTCCATACGTTGTCGGCCGTGATCTTTTCCGTCGAAATCACGTTCTCCCATGCGTTGGACACGGCGGCCACGGAAAACCGGCTGTAGATCGGCACCGACGGCGTCAGTTCCGCAAGGAGCCTCTGCGCCTCGTCGGAAGCCTCCCGCGCCGCCGCCTTGTCGGGCGCGGAGCGCAGGCGCTCAAGCGCCGCGTCCAGCGCGGAGTCATGGATGCCCGTCATGTTGTATCCGCCGGGCACGTCGGCCGAGCTGTGATAGAAACTGTAGAGCGAGTCGGGATTGCGCCCCATGCTCCACGCCAGCACGGCCAGCGAATAGTCTCTGCGGTCAAGCCGGGCGATCATCGCCGAAAAATCCATCGGCTCGGTCTCCACGTCAAAGCCCGAAGCGTTCAAAGAGGCGGCTATCTGCTCCGCCATCTCCGCCGTCGTCGGGGCCACCCGCGCGAGGGGCGTCAGCAGCGTGACGCGGGGAACGCGGCCGCCGTCGGGCATCAGCAGCCTTCCGCGCGAGTCGAACCCGTAACCGCGCGAGAGCAGCAGTTCGCGCGCCGCCTCGCGGTCGAAGATGTTGCGCGTCCCTTCGGCGCTCGCCCACGGCGACACGGGCGGAAGCCAGCCGTTGATCGGCTCGCAGTAGCCCTGATAGATGTTCCGAACGATACCGTTGCGATCCACCGACATCGCCGCCGCCCTGCGCACGGCGGCGTCGTCCCACGGCGGGTTCTTTGTGTTCATCAGCAGGAAAAAGGCGTGGAAACCGCGCGCCAGCGTCATGTCGAGCTTCGGCGACTCGCTGAGGCGGTCGATGTCCGAGGGGCGGGCGATGTCGCCAAGCACGTCGATCTCCCCCTTTTCCGCCGCTAGCACCTGAGAGTCGGCGCCCGTGACAATGACCATGCAGATCTTTTCGATGTTCGGCCCCGCGACTGTCTCGGGGTCGAAATCGATCTCCCGCGCCCGGAGCGCCGACGCGCAAAGAAGCGCGAGCAGGGCCGCGCGCGCAAATTTTTTCATCATCTTTCACCTCTTCCGTCGCGCGCCGCGTGTGGAAAACGGGTCTGTTCGCCCAGAGAACAGGCCCGCTTTTTATACGGCGTTCCGCGCGTTTCTTCCATCCGCCCATAACACGCAAGCGCTTCGCGGGGCGAAAGCGCCGCCGCGCGATACCGCTTGCG
>CAZRXR010000010.1:0-20789 GCA_964604125.1 uncultured Synergistaceae bacterium | reverse complement strand
GTTTGGCTCATTCCGCCGCCGCCCCGCCGCGTTTTTTCAAAAAAGCGCGGCGGCTGCCGCAGACCCGCGTCGCTTCGTCAAAATGGCGCGGAAGAAGGCGCGGAGAACATTCCGTTCCGGCGGCTATTTGCTCGCGCAGCGCCGACATCGCGGCGGCGCGGCACAACTCGGCGATCTCGGCGCCGTTCATGCCGGCCGTGCGCCGCGCCAGTTCATCGATGCCGACGCCCTCCAGCGGGATCTTTCTCAGGCAAATGGCGAGGATCTCGCGCCGCGCGCCGTCGTCGGGCGGGGGCAGACGGAGCACCAGTTCGAACCTCCCCGCGGAAAACAGCGCCTCGTCAACGCGGTCGATGCGGTTGGTGGTCGCGACCACCACAACGCCGCCCATCTCCTCGACGCCGCTCATCTCGGCCAGAAACTGGCTGATCACGCGATCGGCGATCCGATCCTGCGGGCTGCTGTCGCGGCCGCGCACGGGCGCGAGCGAGTCTATCTCGTCAAAATACAGAATGCACGGAGCGGCCTGGCGGGCTGTGCGGAACACCTCGCGGACGGCCCGTTCGCTCTCGCCGACGTAGCGGGACAGCAGCGACGGCCCCTTGACGGCGATAAAGTTGACGCCGCTTTCGTGCGCCAGCGCCTTGACAAGCAGCGTCTTGCCCGTGCCGGGCAGGCCGTGGATCATGATGCCGCGCGGCGGCGTCACTCCCCAGCGGCGGAGCTGCTCGCCGCGCCGCAGCGGCCACTGCACCGCCTCAATCAGCTGTTCCTTGATGTCCTTCATGCCGCCGACATCGTCCCACGTTGTGTCGGGTATCTCGACGAACACCTCGCGTATCGCCGACGCCTCGATCTCGCGAAGGGCGGTCAGAAAGTCGGCCATCGTTATTTTCATGTCGTCAAAGCGGGCGTCGGCGTCCTTTTTAACCGAGTCAAGCGACGGGAGCGCGCGGCGCAGCGCCATCATCGCCGATTCCCTGGCGAGCGCCTGAAGATCGGCGCCGACGAAGCCGTGCGTGATGTCGGCGAGGCGTTCGAGATCCACGTCGGCGGCAAGCGGCATGCCGCGCGTGTGGATTCTGAGGATCTCCAGCCTCCCGCCCCGATCGGGTATGGGAATGGCGATTTCGCGGTCAAAGCGCCCCGGTCGCCGCAGCGCCGGATCGAGCGTGTTTGGAATGTTCGTCGCGGCGATGACGACCACCTGCCCGCGCGACGACAGCCCGTCCATCAGCGTGAGCAGCTGGGCCACGACGCGGCGCTCGACCTGTTTCTCGCCGCCCATCTCCTCGCGCTTGGGGGCGATGGCGTCGATCTCGTCGATGAAGATGATGGCCGGCGCGTTCTGCTGCGCCTCCTCGAACACGGCGCGCAGTCGTTCCTCGCTCTCACCGTAATATTTGCCGATGATCTCGGGGCCGGATACGCTCGTGAACCATGCGTCGCTTTCGTTGGCGACGGCCTTGGCGATCACGGTCTTGCCCGTGCCGGGCGGGCCGTAGAGCAGCACGCCCTTGGGCGGCTCCACGCCGAAGTGGACGAACGCCTCGGGAAACTTGAGCGGCAGCTCGATCATCTCGCGGACGCGCCGCAGCTGCGCGTCCAGGCCGCCGATGTCGGCGTAGGTCGTCTTCCGGCCCGCCGCGCCGTCGAAACGGAACTTTTCCAGACTGATCTGCGTGGACGCTGTGATGACGACAGCGCCGCCCGGGAAGGTGTCTCCCGCGCGCAGCCTGATCTCGCGGCCGTAGGGCGACTGCAGCAGCACCTCGTCGCCCGCGCGCACGGGAAGCCCGCGCAGGCGCGCGCGGATAAACCCCGCGTCGAGGTCGTCGGCGGACTGCGCCAGCGGCGAGAGCGCCACGCGCTCGGCGTAGGTCTGGACGGCCTTGTAAAGGCGCGCCCCGCCGCCGGTCTCGCGCCCGACGTTGCGCATCCCCACGGGATCCAGCCCCACGCGCCCTTCTTCGACCGACGGATCGCGGACGATCCTGAACGCGCTTTTGCGCTCGCCCTCCAGTTCGATCAGCCCGCCGTCGGCAAGGGAATGGCGCTCCAGATCGAACGGCGAAAGACGCGCGCGCGCCATCCCGAGATCTTCCGGCCGCGCCGCGGCGATTTTCAGCATTTTTCAGGCCCCCCGACTTCGCTTTTCGCGCTTACGCGCGCTAAGTTTAGCAAAAGAACGGCGGAAATTCCACCGCCAAACGGTTTTCGGTTTGATTTCGGGCGTCAAGATAGTATAATAGCTTTTCGATACGAAATTCCGCCGCGTGCACAAAGGAGTCTGCGCATGTCAAACAAAACGCTTGCCGAAGTGCGGGCGCTGCCTGTCGATACGAAGTTTCAGACCGTCGGCCTGGTGACGGAGCTGAAGGAAAAACGCGACAAGAACGACAAACCCTACTGGATCGTCTCGATCATGGACAAATCCGGCGGGCTGGACGCGAAAATCTGGGGCAACAGCCAGTGGTTCGACGTTAAAGACGGCGCGAAAAAAGAGATCGCCGACCCGGCGTCCTCGCCGCTCGTCCGCAACCTCAAAGGCGAGACAGTCGGCGTGATCGGCGCGGTCACGGAGTTCAAGGGCAAGCCGCAGTACCACTTCAACCAGATCTGGCTTGTCGATCAGTCCAAAGAGGAATACCGCCCGGCGGCGTTCATCCGCGCCTCGGGAACGCCGGTCGAGACGATGGAAAAGGACTTTTGGGCGCTTGTCGGCGAGTGCGGCGGCGAGGCGGGCGAATTTTTGCGTTTCGTTTTCAAGGCCGACGGCGAGCTGTGGCAGACTTTCAAGATGTTCCCGGCCGCCGTGGCCCACCACCACGCCTACGTGCACGGCCTGCTTGAGCACACGCTCGGCGTGGCCAAGACCGCCAGAGCGGCGGCGCGAAGCTACCGCGGCGCCGAGACGGAGCCGGACGTCGATATCGTCGTCGCGGGCGCCGTTTTGCACGACATCGGCAAGCTCGACACCTACGCCCTCAACCCCGGGCCGGAATCGACGCTCGAAGGCACGGTGCTCGACCACATCGCCACCGGCTACGCGCGCTTCTGCCGCATGGCGGACGAGTTCGGGCTCAGCCCGCTCACGCGCACGCTGCTGGGACACATCATCCTCAGCCACCACGGACAGCGCGAGTTCGGATCGCCCGTGCTGCCAGCGACGCCCGAGGCGATGATCGTCGCGGCGGCCGACAACCTCGACTTCTGTCTCAACAGCTGGCACAGCTCGGTGGAGCACCTCGACGGCGGCATGGAGGCCGCGCGTGCCATCTCCGACTACGACTACTCCACTCAGCGCCGCCTCTGGAAGTGGCGGCCCGAGCGGCCCCGCTGACGCCATGTCGTACCAGTTCCGCATAAGCAAACACGACGCGGGGCGGCGCCTCGACGCCGTGCTGCGGGGCATGTGGCCCGGCCTGCCGCTCGGCGCGATGATGAAGTACTTCCGCAAGGGAGCCGTGCGCCTGGAGGGAAAACGCTGCGCGGGAGCCGCGCGCGTCGCCGAGGGGCAGTTCGTCTGGGTGCCGTGGGAGGAACCCGGCGATGTGGGGCGCGCTCAACTTCCCGACGGCGCGCAACGACGCCTTCCGCTCGACATCGTCTACTCCGACGGGCACGTCCTCGTCGTCAGCAAGCCCGCCGGCCTGCTCAGCCAGCCCGACGTGAAAGGCGAGGACAGCGTCGTCACGCGCGCGTTCTTCCACGCCGCCGATCCGGCCTACCCGCCGCAGCCGGCGCACCGTCTCGACCGCAACACAAGCGGCGTGATGATCCTCGCCCTCGACGGGCCGACCACGCGCGCCCTCACGGAGGCGTTCAAGGCGCGCCGCGTTGACAAACGCTACTGGGCCGTCGTGACGGGCGAACTGCCAAAGCGCGGGCGCGTCGATGTCCCCCTGCTGAAGGACGCGGAGAAAAAGCTCGTGCGCGTGGCCCCCGACGGCGAGCGCGCCGTCACGGAGTACACGCGCCTGACGAGCAACGGCGCGTTCAGCCTCGCCGAGGTGCGCCCGCTCACGGGGCGCACGCACCAGATCCGCGTGCACATGAACCACATCGGGCACCCCCTGCTCGGCGACGTGAAATACGGCGACTTCGGCACGAAGGGTCTGCTGAAGTCGCTCGGCGTGAAACGCCCGATGCTGCACGCGCGAAGTATGACGCTGACGCGCCTGCCGGATTTCCTCTCGGCCGCCGAAGGGCGCGCGTTCCGCGCCCCCGTGCCCGAGGATATGTGCCGCGTCATGGAAAAACTGGGGTTCATCGACCCCGACACGAGAATGTAAACGTCAAGGGAGCGGTTCCGCATGGAAAATATCAAGCTCACGATCTCGCCCCGCGCCCGCGAGTGGATGCTCGCCATGGGCGGCGTTTTCCGCGCCGCCCCGGCCGGGATCCGCACTCCGAGCGGGCCAGTCCCCGCGATGGTGTGCCGCGTCGGCGCGCCGGAGGCCGGCGCGCGGGGCGCGTTTCCGCTCACGTCGGGCGGCGTGACGCTCTGGTGCTCCAAAGACGATACGTTCGCCGACGGCGAGGCCGTCGTCGATCTGTACAGCGTCGGCGTCGCCTGTTTCCCGGTCGTGCGTTCCGCGATCCTCGGCGCCCTCTGCGGCGGCGAGTGCGCCGGCTGCCGATCATCGTGCGCCCTGCGCCGCTGCGGCGAAGGCGGCTGTGACGGCGAGTAGCGGAAAAAAAATATTCCGTTCGCGCTCTTTCCCGGCCGGACGTACCGACGCGGCGCCGCTCCACGGGACGCGGAGCGCGAGGACGGTAAGAAAACTTCGGACGCGGTACCGAACGGCGCGGGCGAAAGAGCGGGCGGCTGTCCGCGAGGAGAACCGGCGCGGCGCCCGTTCGAGCGGCGTGAACGCCCGCCCCGGCGTCCGCTCTGGATCGGAACCCGCCGGGAACGTCCGGAGCCGCCGCCCGTCGCGGCGCGTTTCCCGGGCGACGGGAGAAAAAATGGAAAACGCGGACAGGGCCGTTTTCACGCTCACATCTATCGGCGGAACGAGCACGATCCCGGCGACGGACACTTACGCGGCGGAAAGGCGTCCAAACCGCCGACGCTGTACGCGAGGAACCGGCGCGTCTATCTTCGCGAACGACGAAACGGGCGTTGAATACTCCGCCTCCGATATGACGCCGCGTCGCGCGGCGGACGGGAAAGATACGCGGTTCGCGCGCGCCCGAAAAGCGCCGTCGGCGCGGATGGAGCGTCAAAGCTCACGGGACGGAAGAATTAAGGCCCAAAGCCCGGAAAAGGGCGCGCCACGCGCGGCGGAACGGAGCGCCGGGGCGCGCCCTTTTGTTTTTTTGAGCCGAAGGACATCCTCGGGCGGGGGAAAACCCGCGAACTAACCACGCCCGCTCTCCACGTTACCGTCGGCCCGCTCGACGGCGCGGCGGTTTTATTTAAGAAATAACGCGGCGCCGATAATTTAAGCTAGAAAAAAACGGGAAGTTGTCCTAAAATAAGGGCGTCTTCCCGTTTATTATTCGTCAAATGCGTTTCCTCTTTCGGAGGTTTTACCGGCTCGGCTCCCCGGGGGAGCGGGAGGACGGCGCGCGTCGCGGACGCCCGGGCGGTTCTCGCGCAGGAGGGACGCGCGGGGCCGGGAAACACGGCGTCCGCGCCCTCGCGTGGGGAGAACGTCCCTGTCCGATCGTCGGCCGCCGCCACCGACGCCCCGCTCGCGGACGCGGATCGCGCCGGACAGAAAGACAGCCGCGCGGCGCTTTGCAGCGACTCCTCTCGCCGCGCCGGGCGTTCCACGGTCGCCTGTGCGACGTTTTCCCCGCCTCTCCGCTACGGTCGGCACGGTCGGCGGCTTGAAACGATGTCGTCGCCCCGGGCGAAGGCGGCCGGGAGCCCCCGCGCTGTCGAACAGCGGACGCTAAAAGAACCGTTCGAGGCGTTTCCCGCGCGGCGGTTTGACTTCTGTGTTTCAGCGCCGCTGGGTGAGGCGGCGCTCTAAAAGCGGCACGCCCACGCCCGTCGGCCGCGACGGCCCGGACAACCGTTATCCCGCCCCGGACGCCTTTCCGTCGGGGAAACACGTCGTTTGGCCGTGGAGCGTTTCTTGGGGGTGCTTTCCCCGCCCGGCGGCGCGGCGCGGAGGAAACCGAATGCCGCGATCGTCTCGTTTCGGGGCCGGCGAAAGAGCCTCTGTCGTCTGGATCGCCGCGCGCGCCGGCTTCGCCCCCGGCGTCCGCGTCGGCTGAAAACTCACTTTATCCAAGGGAGGTCGTCATAAAATGGATTATCGCGAACGTTATCGGGAATGGCTGAACGCCTCGTGGCTTGACGCATCGGACAAGGCCGAGCTTGCCGCGCTCGCCGACGAAAAGGAGATCGAGGATCGTTTCTACCGCGATCTGGAGTTCGGCACGGCGGGCATGCGCGGCGTCATGGGGCTGGGCACCAACCGCATGAACCGCTACATCGTCGCCAAGGCGACGCTCGGCCTGGCGAACTACCTCAAAAACGAGTTCCCGGCCGACTGCGCCAAAGGCGTGGCCATCGCCTACGACTCGCGCAACCATTCGCGCGAGTTCGCGGCCGAGACGGCCCGCGTGCTGTGCGCCTCAGGCGTGCCCGTAAAGCTGTTCGACACGCTCGAACCCGTGCCCGTGCTTTCGTTCGCCGTGCGGTACCACCGCGCCGTCGCCGGCGTCGTCATTACCGCGAGCCACAACCCGCGCGAGTACAACGGTTACAAAGTGTACGGCGCGGACGGCTGCCAGCTCACGCCCGCCGCCGCCGCCAAACTCACGGAGTACGTGGAGGCCGTCGCCGATCTGTCGGCCGTCCCGGCGGGCGACAACCCCGCGCTGCGAACGATGATCGGCGCGGAGACGGTTGAGAAGTTCCTCGACGCCATCTCCGCCGTGTCCGTGCCCCAGAGCAACGCCGCGTCGCTGAAGGTCGTCTACACGCCTCTGCACGGCTCGGGCAACGTGCCCGTGCGCGCCATCTTGAAGCGCTGCGGCTTCACTGACGTGCGGGTCGTCGCCGAACAGGAACTGCCCAACGGCGACTTCCCCACCGTCAAGGCCCCCAACCCCGAGGATCGCACGGCTCTCAGTCTGGGCATCGATCTGGCCAGACGCGCGGGCGCCGACATCGTCATCGGCACCGATCCCGACAGCGACCGCATCGGCGTGGCCGTCGGCAAAGACGGCGAGTTCACGCTGCTCAACGGCAACCAGATCGGCGGCCTGCTGGTCAACTTCGTGCTCTCGCACCGCGCGCTGAACGCGAAATCCACGATGATCACCACGGTCGTGACGGGCGAACTGGGCGCTCAGGTCGCGACGGCGCGCGGCGCTCAAGTTCTGCGCACGCTGACGGGCTTTAAGTACATCGGCGAGCAGATGACGAAGTTTGAGCGCACCGGCGAGCGCGAGTTCGTCATCGGCTACGAGGAGAGCTACGGCTACCTCGCGGGCACGCACGCGCGCGACAAGGACGCCGTCACGGCCGCCATGCTCATCTGCGAGATGGCCGCCGACGCCAAATCGCGCGGACTCACGCTCCTCGACGAGCTAGAGGCGCTGTACAAGGAACTCGGCTACTACCTCGACGCGCAGGATTCGCACACCCTCAAGGGCAAGGACGGAGCGGAGCGCATCAAGTCGATGATGACGTGGCTGCGCGGGCACGGCTCGACGTTCAAGGGCGTGTCGCGGATCCTCGACTACTCCAAGGGGATCGACGGCCTGCCGAAGGAGAACGTGATGAAGTTCCTCTGCTCCGACGGCTCGTGGTTCGCCGTGCGCCCGTCCGGTACGGAGCCGAAGATCAAGATCTACTACTCGATCAAGGCGGCCGACCGGGCCGGCGCGCTGAGCAAACTCGACGCGCGGCGCGCCGAAGTGAGCGGCGCGCTTGGACTGTAGGTCGGCAGTCTTTTCCCGTTTTTCCGCCGTATTTTTACAACGCAAAGGAGACACACGGTGCGCAGAAAAATCATCACGCTCCTCGTCCTGCTCCTGATTTCGGCCCACGCCGCTCAGGCGAGGTCGTATGTCGCCACGCTGTGTTCTAGCTGCGCGTTCGGAAGCCGCAAGGACGAGTGCATCCTGTGCGGGCGCGTCACCTTCGGACACGGCGTCATGGCGCGGCTGTGTCCAAGCTGCGGTTTCGGCAGCCGCAGCCGCGAGTGCGTCAGATGCGGGCGCAACACCTTCGGACACGGCGTTCCCGCCGTGCTGTGCCGCGACTGCTCGTTCGGCGACCGCAAAAACCGCTGCGTGAAATGCGGCGGGTACCTGTAGCGGCGTTTTCACGGCCGAGCGTTTGAGTAAACTAGCGCGCCGGTTTTTTTCCGGGCGCGAAAAAAAAGAGCGCGCCGTTTCCCGCGTAAACGGGAAAGCGGCGCGCTCTTTTTTTTTAACGTCGCCGAGCGTCGGCGGCCGCCCCGCGCGGCGAAAACGGCGCCGGACTTTTCAGTACCGCAGCGCGTAGACGGGGTGGTACAGCCGCTCGTCGCGCAGGCACATGCTCTGCTCGTGCAGCGCGACCATCGCGGCGTCTCCCAGTTCGACGGAAAGCCGCGAGGTGAGGATGTGGATCAAAAACAGCGCGCCGATCAGGCTGCTCCCGAAGGTGGGGCTGTTGTCGCTGACGAAAAAAGACAGCGTCGAACTGACGCATACCGGCGCGGCGGGGCTGTCGGTGACGGTCACGACCGTCGCGCCGCGCTCGCGCGCTTTCCGCACCGACTCGGTCAGCAGGACGGAATAGCTCGGCAGGTCGAAGGCGATCACGAGATCCTCCTTGCGGATACAGCGCGACTGCTCGATCAGCGTCAGGCAGCCAGTGCCGGGGTACATCTGGTGCGCGCGCAGCCCAAGTTCGCGCAGGCGGCTGTGCAGACACTCCGCCATCATGCCGGAGATGCTCCAGCCGGCGCAGTAGATGTCCTCCGCTTTTTTGACGTATTCGCAGAACGCCCGCACGTCCTCGGCGTGCAGCCGGTTCCACGTGTCCTCGATGTTGGCGTGCTCTATCTTGCGGATGCGCTCGGAGAGGTCGCCCTCCTCGCTCATGGCGCGCGCCAGCATCGCCGCGGGGTTGACCTGTTCCAGCACGGCCTCCTTGAGCGCGCTTTTCAACTCGGCGTACCCCGCGAAACCGAGGATCCGCGCCACTCGCACAAGCTGCGCCTTGCTGACGCCCAGCTGGTCGGCCACGTCGCCGATCGAGATGAACGCGGCCTCGCGCATATGCGTCAGCAGGTACTCCACCACACGGCGGGCCTTCGACGGCATGGATTCCAGCTTGCTCCGCAGCAGTTCCTGCAATTTGTTCGCTTCCACCTCAATACACCTCGTCGCCCTGAAATGAACTTTTGTATCATCCATTTTACAAAAATAATTCCGCTTCGTCAACGGCGGAGCGGAATTCCAATCTTTTTCATTCGGACGGGAGCGCGCCGCGGCGCGTGGGCGAAACGGCGCCGCGACACGTTTTGGCGGCCCGATCCCGGCGGCTCGCTCGCCGAAAGAGCGCGGCGGCGGCCCGTTCGGACGGCGCGCCCCGCGCGGAGTTCGCGCGAAAGCGGCGCGCCGGTTCATTCGTCCGCGCCGTTTTGCCAATCGTCCATCAGGACGGCCCACGCGAACTGGTCGGCTTGGTACTCAAAGCCGTTCATGTTGGCGAGCGTCTGCGACCAGAAATAGCAGCCGCGGCTGTCGTGGAGCAGGTGGTGGATTTCGTGGAACAGGGCGAATCTCTGCCAGAAAGGCGGCAGCCCGCGGTTCAGGTGGATCCGGCAGCGTTTCAGCTCGCGGCTTGTGAACGTGAACCCCCACAGCCCGGCGTCCATCGCCACGCGCTTCACCTCGGCCTCGAGGCCGACGGCGTTTTCGAGTTTCACGAGCGCGTCGAACTCGTCAAGTCCGCGCCACGGCCCGGCCTCGCGCGTGATCGACGGTTCTATATATTCCGGCGGGGCGGGAAAATTAAACTCCTCGTCAGCGTCTCGCGCCCTTTTTCGCACGTTTGAGATCTCCGTCCCAGTCCGTCAGCGCCGCGTCGATGAGGCGGTGCACCATCAGCATGTCCTTCTCTGTCAGCTTGTGCCCCCGGTACCAGATCTCCATCGGCTCGGGGCCGGCGAAAAGCTCCTCTAGCTGGAGGCGGCCGCCCGTATCGCGGGGAAACTCCTCAAGCAGGTCGGACGTCTCCACGCCGAGCTGCTCGGACAGTCGGTGCAGCAGCTTCATCGAAGGGCTGCGGCGGTTGCTCTCGAGAGCCTGGATGTAGATGCGGCTCACCTGGGTCGCGTCGGCCAGCTGCTGCTGCGTCATCTTGTGCGCCTTGCGGAGCGTGCGGATACGAAGACCTAACGTCATTTGACAACCTCCTGAAATGAAAGCTTACGTTTACTATACTACAAATATTTTGTGTTGACAAGTACCTACTTTTGCGGAACTGTTGTATAATTGTGAAAAGACAATTCTTTTTCGCGACAATGGAGCTGATGATCAATGGACTTTAAAGAGCTTGAAACGTTCGTCTGCATCGTGGAAAAGGGAAGCATCTCGGCGGCCGCCGCCGCGATGGGCATCTCGCAGCCCGCCGTGAGCAAGCGCGTGAACCGCGTGGAAACGGAGATGGGCGCCCCGATGTTCATCAACGGCCACAGGCACTCCGCGCTCACGCCCGAGGGCGCCGTGCTCTACAAGGCGGCGCTCAGGATGCTGGACACGCGCAAAAAGGCCAAGCTGCAAATAGCCGAGATTTCGCAGGAACTTTTCGGCACCGTGCGCGTAAGCGCCGGGTCGATCCCCGGCGATTTCATCCTCCCCGCGCTGCTTGTGGAGTTCGCGCAGACGCATCCGGGGGTGAACGTGCAGCTGTCGCAGGGTAACTCGCAGTCGGCGCTCGAGGATCTGTCGTCGAAAAAGGCCGACTTGGCCGTCGTCGGATCGGAAAAAACGCTGCCCGTGTTCACGAGCCAGCCGTTCTTCCACGACGAGCTGATGCTGATCGTGGGCCGCTCGCACCCGATGGCCTCGCGGCAGTTCGTCTCGGTGGAGGAGGCGGCCTCGCTCAAACTCGTGGGACGCACGCCCGGCTCGGGCACGCAGCAGGCATGGGAGCGGGCGCTCAAAAGCCGCACCGGCATGACCAGAGAGACCGAACTGCAGTTCGCCCACACGATGGGCGTCGTCAGCGCGGTCGCCGCGGGGGCCGAGGCGGGCATCGTGTCGTCCTACGCGGCGGGCACGTCGCCCGCCATCGTCGCGCTGCACTTCCGCCCCGCCGTGTACCGCACGTTCCACCTCGTCTACGGGCTGTGCAAGACAAAGGCCGTGGAGGTGCTGCTGTCGTTCCTCGCCCAGAAAGCGGAGGAGCGGCTTTCAAACAAGCCCGACTCCCGATGAAAAAAAACGGTTCCGTCCCCGGATGTCAGCGGACGGAACCGTTTTTTTCGCGCCTGTTTTTCAGCGGTCGAGAAGGTAATTCTGGAGATCGTCGCCCTTCAGCCCCGCGCCGATGCCGACGGCCAGCTTGAGACGCGCCTGCTCGGGCGTGAGGAAACCGCCGCTCATCACGCCGAACTCGCTCAGCTTGGAAAACGAACCCTCGAAAGACTCCGAGGAGAACACGCATCCCTGCGGGCAGCGCGACACGGCGACGACGGGGACGCCCGCGCGCGCGATCGTCTTCAAGTACGGCGTCCATGCCGGATAGACGTTGCCGCCGCCGAACCCGGCGACGACAAGGCCGTCGAGACGCCGTTCGTCCTCCGCCAGCAGCTGGAGGAACCTCTCCCCGCCGCCCAGCGTGGCGTAGAGCACCTCCACGTCGCGCGCGGGCGTGAACGGCGCGTCGAAGACGCGGCTGCGCTTGGGCGCCTGCCACACGAAGACGTTTTCGCCGACAATGCTGGCGATGGCGCCCCGGAACGTGCCGTCAAAGCCGCAGCGGCCGTAATTCGCGTTCTCCACAATGTCGGAGGCGGCAAACAGCCGCCCGCCCGCGCAGACAAGCGCTCCCTGTCCCCACGTCTCGCGCGCCCGCGCCGCGTAGATCGCCTCGCAGAGCACGGTGACGGCGTCGCTGCCCGGCGCGTCGGGCGGCGTGTGGGACGTTGCGAAGATGAGCGGCTGCGGGTACACCCAGAGCAGATCGGCCAGATAGGCCATCTCCTCCACCGCGTCGGTGCCGCATGAGACGACCACGGCGTGAGCGCCGCCGACGACCCGCTGACTGAGCAGATCGACGAGATCGGCCGTCAGGCGCACCGAATAATGGCTGCACGGCTGATGACTCCAATCGACGATCGTCACCGATTCCGAGACCGAAGGAGGCAGCCACGAACGGATGAGCTGCTCGTCGAACTCGTTTTTGATCTGAGTCGTCGAACCGGCGCCGGTCATCGTCAGCTCCCCGCCGGCGATGACAAGTGTGATGTTCTGAGTAGGCATGAAAGATAACTCCAACGATTCTCGAACGAGAATCCCGCAAGACTTCTTTAGAGGAAGGATGGCGCCGCGCTCTCCCGGACAGGCGGTATTTTTTACCGCGCGCCCGAGGCGCGGCCGGATCGGGCATCGCCGCGAAGGGCCTCGCGCCCGGACGGACAAACCGCGAAAAGCGGCCCGCCGTTCCCGGCGGAAACGCGCGCCTCGGCGGCGACGCGCGGGGCGTTTACAAGGTTCCCCGCGCGTATCGCAAGTCAGGGGCCGCGCGGCGTCTCCCCCGCGTGGAACGCTCTCGCCGACCCCTCGCTAAAGAATCCCGGCCGTCTGCCCGGCGCTTTTTCTGCTCTCCCGGAGCAAAACGGCGCGCGCCCGAAACGCCCCGGTCGTCGTCGCGATCTCGCGCGGCGCCGGCTGTCGCCGTATAAATCCGGGCTCGTCGGAGTGTTTTTTCATGGGGCCTCCATCGTCGATCACACCGCCGCTCCCTTTCCTCCGTGACGGAGGCCGCGTCGCGGCGGCGAAATCCGAACGCTCGTTTCCGTTCGGCTGAATCGCGGACATTTTAGCACACTTGGCGGAAAAAAACAAATTTGACTGTATAAATATTATGCCCAAGAGCCATCGTTCCCGCGCGCCCGGACGCGCGGGAATTTTTTCGCTCCGTCCCGCGCGGACGCGAAAGCCGCCCATTCCCGCGCGGGAACAGTCGCGCCCCGTCAAGCGAAAACACTTGACACCGCCGGGACAAGCGCGTATAATGCCTCTCGTTCCGAAAGGAGGAAAAGCCCATGAGCGAAATCGGGCCGCTGGAACAAAGGCTCCGCGTCTCGCGCCTCTACGACCTGTACGGCCCTCTCCTCACGGAACGCCAGCGCCGCGTCTACGAGCTGCGCGAACTTGACGACCTCTCGCTGTCGGAGATATCCGGCGAGCTTTCCATCAGCCGCCAGGGCGTATCCGACCAGCTTTCGCGCGTGCGCGAGCGTCTGGAGGAGATCGAAAGGCTCCTCGGCGTGCGGGCCCGTCTGGACAGGATCGAAAAAGAAGCGAGGCTGATCGCCGACGGCGCCCCTCCCCGGGAACACGCCGAAGCGATCGCGGCGGCCTGCCTCGGAAGGACGGCACACGATGTTTGACACGCTCAAAGAACGACTGGAAGGGATTTTCTCGTCGCTGCGCGGCCGCGGCAAGCTGACCGAAGACGACGTGCGGCTGGCGTTGCGCGAGATACGCCGCGCTCTCCTCGAAGCCGACGTCAACTACAAAGTCGTCCGGGATCTGGTCGAAAAGATCCGCGTCCGCGCCACTGGAGCCGAGGTGCTCGACTCGATCACGCCGGCGCGGCAGGTCGGCGCGATCGTCTACGAGGAGATAGCCCGGCTCATGGGAGATGGCTCTCGCGGCGTCAGCATCTCGCCGAAGCCGCCCACGCTCGTGATGATGGTGGGGCTTCAGGGCGGCGGCAAGACGACCAGCAGCGCCAAGCTGGCGCGGAAGCTGAAGGGATCGCACAAACCCATGCTCGTCGCCTGCGACCTTCGTCGCCCGGCCGCCGCGCAGCAGCTGCGGGTGCTCGCCTCGCAGGCCGGTGTCGATTTCTTCGGCCCCGATCCGGGCGAGACCGACGTGGTCGCGCTCTCTCGCCGCGCCCTTGATTACGCTTCTTCGCGTCTTATCGACGTGCTGATCTTCGACACGGCGGGGCGGCTCGCCGTGGACGAGGAGATGATGTCCGAGCTTGACCGCATGAAAGCCGCTCTGTCACCGCACGAGATCCTTCTCGTCGTAGACGCCATGTCGGGTCAGGAAGCCCTCAACGTCGCGGAGACATTCAACGCGCGGCTGTCGGTGACAGGCATCGTCCTCAGCAAACTCGACGGCGACGCCCGGGGCGGCGCGGCGCTCGCCGTGCTTGCCGCGACCGGCGTGCCCGTCAAGTTCGCGGGCGTCGGCGAGGGCATCGACGCCATCGAGCGGTTCGATCCCAGACGCATGGCGCAGCGGATCATGGGCATGGGCGACATGGCCGGCCTCGTCGAGAAGATCCGCGAGACGACCAGCGAGGCCGACGCGCGGAAGATGGCCGAGGGCGTCAAAAAGGCCCGTTTCACGATGGACGATCTGCTTTCGCAGTTCGAGCGGATCGAAAAGATGGGGCCGCTCGAGAAAGTGGTGGACATGCTCCCCGGCGAGATCTCGAGCAAGGTGCGCGGCCTTCCGCCCGAGGCGCTCGACGCGCGGCGTCTGCTACGCATGAAGGCAATCATACAGTCGATGACCAGAGAGGAGCGCCGCGACCCCTCCATCATCAAGGGCAGCCGCCGCAGACGCATCGCGCAGGGCTCGGGCACGACCGTGCAGATGGTCAACCAGCTCATCAAACAGCACGCCCAGATGAGCGAACTGTGGAAACGCATGGGCAGGATGGGCCGGAAAAAAGGCGCGCTCTCCGGCCTCGGCGGATTGTTCCGCCGTTAAAGGCGCGAAAATCCTTTTTCGCGAGGGTTTTTTATACAGGTTCATTCGATTCAGGAGGTGCAGCAAAGAAAATGGCAGTCAGAATTCGTCTTTCCCGTTACGGCCGCAAGAAGTTGCCCTTTTATCGTCTTGTGGTGGCCGATTCCCGCAGCCCGCGCGACGGCCGCTTCATCGAGGAGATTGGCACCTACGATCCGATGACGGAAGTCAAGGAAGACGGCATCAAGATCAACGAGGAAGAGGCTCTCAAATGGCTCCGCTACGGGGCACTCCCGTCCGACACGGCCCGCGCCCTTCTCAAGAAGGCCGGCGTGTGGGCCAAGTTCACAGAAAAGGCTGAGTGATCTTCATGGACTATCAGGCTCTTGTCAAAACTATCGCGGTTTCGCTCGTCACGAACGCGGACGCCGTCCGTGTCAGCGCGGAGAAGGACGACGAAGGCGCGCTCCGCGTTCTGATCCACGTCGCCGATGAGGACACCGGTCGCGTCATCGGGCGGCGCGGGGCGACGATCAACGCGATCCGCCAGATCGTCCGCGTCTCGTCCGTCAAGGGCGGGGATCGCGTCGAAGTGGACGTCGCCGAAACGGACGAGAGAAAACCCGCCGCGGAGTAAGCGTACCCAATGCCCGCGGACGTCAGGGTTGTCATCGGCGCGGTTCTCGGCACGCACGGTCTCCGCGGCGACATCAAGATCCGCCCGCTGACCGACTACCCCGAGCGGTTCCTCTCGATGGAAGCGCTCTCGTTCTACAGAGACGGCGCTCTCGTCGGCAGGCGGAACGTGCGCGGGATGCGCGGCCCCGACCGGCGCGGCGTCTTCATCGCGTCTTTGGAGGGCGTAGACGGCATCGACGCCGCCGAGAGCCTGCGCGGCTGCGCGGTCGAGATACCGGCCGAGGAGCGCGTTCCCCTGCCGGAGAACGAGTTCTGGGTCGGCGACCTGATCGGCCTTGAAGCTTACGGCGAGGACGGCGCGCGGCTTGGCGTCGTCAGAGACGTGGTTGACGGCGGCGCGTCGCGGCTGCTTGTCATCGCCGGAGCGGACGGGCGGGAACATTCCGTCCCCGCCGTACCCGAGTTTTTCCTCGGCGCCGAGCCGGAGCGGGGGCGGATCGCGCTCCGTCTCATCGACGGGTTGTGGGAACTGTGAAAGTCACCGTCTTGACGGCGTTTCCCGGGCTGATCGCCTCGTTCCTGTCCGTCGGCGTCGTCGGGCGCGCCGTCCGGCGCGGTCTGATCGAAGTCCGGGCGGTTGACATGCGCGATTTTTCGCAAGGCGCCTACCGCCAAATCGACGACTACAGTTTCGGCGGCAAGGGCGGCATGACCATCATGCCGGAGGTGCTCGAATCGGCCTTGAAGTCGGTGTCACCGGACGAGGCAGTCCGGGCGAAAGTCCTGTTTCCCACCCCGACGGGCGTCGTGCTCACGCAGGATCTCGTCGAAACGCTGGCGCTCGAGCGCGAACTCGTCGTCGTCTGCGGGCGCTACGAAGGTCTCGACGAACGTTTCGTGCGCGAGCGCGTTGACCTCGAGTATTCCGTAGGCGACTACGTCCTCACGGGCGGCGAAATCCCCGCCATGGCGCTTATCGACGCGCTTTCGCGTCTTGTCCCCGGCGTCGTGGGCAAGGAGTCGTCCGTCACGGACGACTCGTTCTACAACGGGATGCTCGACACGCCGCACTACACGCGGCCCGCCGTCTGGCACGGGCAAAGCGTGCCCGAGGCGCTCACGTCGGGCGACGACGCCCGGATAGAGAAATACCGCAGGCGCGCGGCCGCCGCGCTGACGCTGGCGCGCCGTCCCGACCTGCTCAGCCGCGCGGGCGCGCTTGACTATTTGGCGGACAAGGCGTATCTCGGCGTCGTCGTCTCGCCCGGCGACGGTCTGGCTGACGAGTTCGCGCGCCTTTCCCGAACGGCTTCCGCCTACGGGCTCGCGCGCGTGCTAGCCGCGCCGCGCGAACGCGGCGACTTTGACGCCGTGCGGAACGCGCTGTCGGCCGTACCACAGATTAAATGCGTCCCCTCCGTCAGCCGCATGACGGAATGGGCCGAACGGAAAAAAAGCGCTCCCCTGCTCGTCATCGCGGCGGAGCGGCGGCCGGGCGTTCCCTGGCTGGAGGCGAAACGGCGTCTGCTCGAGGCGGACGGCCCCGCGCTGATCCTTTTCGGCGCGCCGCCTCCTCCGGGAAACGTCGTCGCGATGCGGCCACAACAGACTACCGGTGGAGAACTGCCTCTCACCGCTCTGGTCACGGCAACTTTGGATCGGTTTTTCGGCACACGATAATCTGCATTTCGCAGGGAGGTAAAGCAGTATGGATCCCAGAGTCAAACTCGTAGAGCGGAAATATATGAAGGCCGAGGGCGACATTCCCGCCTTCCGCGCCGGCGACACCGTGCGCGTTTCAGTCAAGGTCAAGGAGGGCGCGCACGAGCGTCTTCAGGCTTTCGAGGGCGTCGTCATCGCCCGCAAACACGGCGGTCTCGGCGAAAGCTACACCGTCCGCAAGATCAGCAACGGCGTGGGCGTGGAGCGCATCTTCCCGCTCCACTGCCCCAGCGTCGCCAAGATCGAGGTGAAGCGCCTCGGCCGCGTCCGCCGCGCCAAGCTGTACTACCTGCGCAAGCTCAGCGGCAAGAGCGCCCGCATTCCCGAGCGCCGCGCCTGATCTTTTTCGCGCGTTTCACAAAAAAATCGCGGCGCCTTTATCAAAGCGCCGCGTTTTTTGTATCGCGGGCGGCGGGAGCCGCCAACGTTGTTATTACAACGAAAATTTCCGCCCGGAGGGCGTATAATCGCGCGCGGGGGACGGCGGGGGCGAGAATCCCCGCCCCCCAATACCTGCGCGGAAGGAGATCGCGTCCATGGACGAGAAAGCGGGGCACGTCTTTTCGATCGCGGACGAGAACCGCCCCGTTCCCGGCTGCACGGTCTCGAGGTCGGTCTGGTCCGCAAACGGGCAATACATCTGCTATTTTTCGCTGGCGGAACACACCGACATCAGCGCCGAGATCTACGACCGCGGCAAGCTGCTGCTCGTCGCGGACGGCACGCTGCGCGTCCGTTTCCCCGCGCTCGGCGCGGAGGCGGAGGCGGCCGCGGGTGGCTGCGTCGTCACGCCGGCGGGCACGCCCGTGGGCATGACGACGCGACAGGGGACGGTTTATACCGAAATTTCTTTTGGGAGGCAGATAAAGATGAACAGCGCGCTCAAAGCCGGCGAAGTTTTTTCGCTCGCGGATCTCGTCCCCTACCGGGCGGGCCGCGTCGTCAACATGGACATCGCGCGCGGCGATTCGATGAAGTTCGTCGTGATGGCTTTCGACGAGGGAACGGGCCTAGAGGAGCACGCCGCTCCCGGCGAGGCTCTGATCTTCGCGCTCGAGGGGAAGGGCGTGATCGGCTACGAGGGGCGGGCGCACCCGATCAAGGCCGGCGAAAACTTCACGTTCGCCGCTGGCGGCAGGCACTGGGTCAAGGCGGACGGCAGGTTCAAGATGGCGCTTCTTCTGACGCTGGAATAAGTTTCGCGCTCCGGCGTCTTTACGTCCGCGCCCCGAACGTCTCCCCTGCGGACGACGGAGCGGAAACGCCCGGATGATCAAAAAGCGGCCCGGCTTTCGTGAGTGAAAGCCGGGCCGCTTTTTTTACGGCGTGCTTTTGAATCGGCGAGAACCGCGCTTCTCCGGGAGCGTCCGCCGACGGCGCGAAAAACTTCCGGCCCGCGAAACGCCCTCTCCTCATGGCGGACAAAGCGACCGCGGCCGTCCGTCGAGACAGATTCCGCGCCTAAAGGCGACGGCGCGCGCTTCCTACTTTTTGTCGATGTTGATGGGCACGGCGTTTTTGCCGAACACCCAGGCCGTGCCGCCGCCGTATTTCACCTGATACCACACCGCCGACGAACCGGCCGGGCGCTGCGTGTCGAGCACTTCGACGACGGCGTCGGTCAGGTGCCCGAGCACCTTGCTGCCCTTGACCGAGAGCGGAGCGTTGCGCACGTTGGTGTTGCCGCGCACAAAGACGTATTTCCTGTTCAGAGCCGCCTGAGCATCGGCCAGCCGTGATCCCAGCTTTTCAAGCTGTCCGTTCAGTTCCGCGATCTGCGCGTCGCGCTCGGTATCCTTTCTTGTCAGGTTCGCGATCTCGGCGTCCTTGGCGTCGCTCCGGGCGGCGAGATCGGCGATCTTTTTATCGCGTTCGGCGACAAAAGCCGCCTGCTCCCGCACACTGTCTTTCATCTGCTCGATGGCGGCGTCGCGCTCCTTCAGCTCGCTGTCGAGCTGGCGGTAGGCGGGGTCGTTCGCTCTCGCTTCGCGCAGCGCGGCGTCGATCTGGCTCTGGTAGTAGTACCGCGTCAGCGCGCCGCCCGCGACGGCCGCGAGCGCGGCGATCAGGAGCGCGGCGCAGAGCGTCAGTTTCCTTGCCGGGCGCGGATCCTCACCATCGGCGACCACGTAAGCGCCCGCGAGCATGGCGGAAAGCGCGAAGAACAGTATAGCGACCCACGAGCAGTTGTAGAACGAGGCCCATCTCAGTTCGGCGGCGGTCGATCCGAGCATCGCGGCAAGCAGCGGCCATGCGGCGAGCCGCACGCCAAACAGCGCGAGGACGGCGCCGACCGCGCCCGCGGCGGCAATAACGCAAACAGCCTGAGACTTGCAGTCGAGCGAGGAGAAGACCTCGGCCGCCTGAACCGGCCAGCCCTTGGAGAGCAGGGCGTCGGCCGCGCCGCTCATGCAGAGGGCGTAAGCCGCCCCCGCGAGGGCGAAGATGAAAGCGAAGACATATGCCCCTGTGTAGCGGCGGGCGGCGCGCTCCTCGTCGGCGGCGCGCCCGGGCCACGCGGCGACCGCGGCGAGCAGGCAGAGCACGAACGCGACCCATGCGTAAGGATAGAGCGAGGCGGGACGGAATTCGGTCACGCCGCAGACGGCGGCCGCGGCAAACAGCAGCGTCGTGCCGAGCGTGCCTCTGAAGAACGCGATGACGCCGCCAAGGAGAGACAGCGCCGAGGCGACAAGCACCAGTTTCGTCTTCGCGTCAAACGAGGCGAATCCCTTCAGCCACGCGGGATCGAATCCCCGCGCGGCGGCGTCCGCCCCGACGCCGCTCATACAGAGCGGGTAAGCGGCCGCGACAAGCGCGAACAGCAACCCCCACCAGTTAACGCGCGACGATCCTTTCGCGGCGGGGGACGCTTTCGGCGTCTCGGAAACGTCGGCGCTCGCGGCGGCCGCGTCGTCAGACTCATCTTCCCCGTCCGGCGCCACGTCCTTGCGGCGGAACCAGCCGACGACCGCGGCGAGGGCGAACAGGCCCGCCGCCGCGCGATGCGGATAGGGCAGGGACAGCTTGAACTCGCCGTACAGACACACGGCGGCCGCCGCGACAAGTAGCAACGAGCCGAAACGTTTTTTGGACAGCGAGAACAGCGCGCCCGCGACGGCCAGAGCGGACGACGCGACGACGCAGAACTGTCTCGGATCGAGAGCGCCGAAATACCCCTTCAGCGCGGCGAAATCAGCGCCGAGTCCGGCGACTTCGGCATAGACGCCGCTGTACACCAGCGACAGCGCGACAGCGGCGAGCGCGAGCAAAAAAGCGATCACATGCATATGGATCCCTCCTCGAAAAATTCAAGACGGAAGCCGTCTTGACGAACTTACAGCCTTTAATAATTATAACACGGATTTTCATTTTTACCCGCGAAAAAAGACGCGAATTTCGGGCGTCGCGCCCCTTTTTGCCGTTTCACGGCCCCGCGCGCCCTTTTCCGCCTCTCAACTGGGCTCCGACGCTTTACGTCGTCGATTACGCGCGCGTTTTAAAGGAATCGCGGCCCGGGA
>CAZRXR010000009.1:32992-34991 GCA_964604125.1 uncultured Synergistaceae bacterium | reverse complement strand
TTTTAAAGAAAGAGCGTCTTGCAAAAAAGTACACTTTTTTGCAAGACGCTCTTTTCGCAAGGGGGCGTTTTCGCATATCCTCGCGCGTTTTCACCTCGGACGACCTTCGCCCCGCGCGGCTCTGCCCCGCGTGTTTGAAAGGAGTGTCCGCCACGCTCCGATCGTTTTTTGCGTTTTGCGCTTTGGATTCTCCAGCCGCCGATCTGAGGCTCTCTTTCTTGTAAAAACGGACGGAAAAACTTCGACACGCTCAAGCGGGGGCGAAGAAGTCCAAAGTTGCGGGGAGAAATCGCGAGCCGTTTCAAATTTTCGCCCCCTGTCTCATGTTCATCACGCGCGGAAATCCGCGCGAAGAACGTTCACATGAGAAAACTCAAGACGATCTTTGTCACCGGCGCGCGGGGCGGACGCCGGGGGTAACGGCCGGTTCCGGAACTGGACGAACCGTTCGGCGGGGGAAAGGGCGGCGCTCGCGAGATCGTCGCCGCGGGAGCGAATACCCGGCGCGGCGGGGAACCGCGCGCCGCCGCGTCCGTCCCGACGCTTTTTTAGGCGGATCCCGCGACATTGTCCCGCGATTTTTCGGTGGCGTCCGCGCGATATAAGCGGTATAACTATAGCGACCCGAAAAAGGGAAAGCCTCGGCGGGGAGGCTCGCTTGTATTTCGGGCGCGGGTTGGGCCTAGCGTTTTAAAAACGCGCCTCGCGCTTACCGCGAACATCTCATCGCGCCGTGACGCGGGCCGTTTTCCGCCCGCCGGACGTATCTCCGGCCGGAGGCGCCCGGACAAAGCGCGGGCATCCCGGCCGCGCCCAGCCCGTTTCGGCCGGATTCCCGCCGCGCAGGGAGCGCTGGGCGTTCTCCCGCCCGTCGCAACGCGAAAGCGGCGCGTCCCGCGCGTTGCGCGCCGCATCGTCCGCGCCCGCTTTTCTCAAAGTAGCGCCGCGGAGCATGGCGCGCGCCGCGTTTTCCCGACCGTTTGGCGCGGCGTTCGCGGGCGGCGATTTCCGTCGGCGGCACGCGAAAAAACGGGGCGCGGCAAGTTCTCGCGCGCGGCCCGTTTCACGCGCCCGCGCGCCGGAAACAAAACGCGCTTTTTCCGCCCGGGCGACGACGGCGAGAACGCGCGAAAAAACGGCCGCGCCGACGCGAGGCCGCCGGGGCAGAACGTCTTTTCGCGGCGACAACGCGGGCGCGAACGTAATTTTTTGTAAACGGAGGGCAACATGCACTACACAAGCCGTTACTCGTCGCCTTTAGGCGCTGTTCTGCTCGCCGCCGACGGCGACGCGCTCACCGGCCTGTGGTTCGAGGGGCAGAAGTATTTCGCGCTGCACTTGGACAACGAGCGCCGGGAGCTGGAACTTCCCGTTTTCTCGACGGCCAAACGCTGGCTCGACGTCTATTTTTCCGGCAGGGAGCCGGACTTCGGCGTGCCGGTGCGCTTCACCGGCACGCCGTTCCGGCGCGGCGTGTGGAGACTTTTGCGCTCCATCCCCTACGGCCGCACGACCACCTACGGGGAACTCGCGCGGCGCCTCGCGAAAGAGAACGGCCTGCCGCGCGTGTCCGCGCGGGCCGTGGGCGGCGCGGTCGCCCGCAACGAGATCTCCGTCGTCGTGCCGTGCCACCGCGTCGTTGGCGCGGACGGCAGTCTGACAGGCTACGCCGGAGGACTTGACAGAAAGGTCGCGCTGCTCGAGATCGAGGGCGCGATGAAAGACGGTTTCTACGTGCCCAAGCACAGCGCCGCGCCGCGAATGGGAACACCGTGAGACAGGAAAAATTCGGAAAACTCCGGGCGCCCGTTCGGCCCGTCGGCCGCGGACTTTGAAAGTTCAGCGTTCAACTTCACAAAAGAGGAATGTCCGCGTCACACGTTCGCGCGCGGCGCGCCCGCGAGGACGGCGCGCCATCGCTCCGCGCGACGATCCGGCGGGCGGTCAAAAGGAAAATTTCCCCCGTACTTCAAAGACAGCGCGATCTTCGACGGGCGGA
>CAZRXR010000009.1:24004-32892 GCA_964604125.1 uncultured Synergistaceae bacterium | reverse complement strand
AACAAAAACGGGGGCTGATCGCCGGAAGAAAGCGCCCGCGACCTTCCGCGCGCGTCGGCAGGCACGTGGCCGCGAAATCGCGCGCCAAAAACATCGCCTTCGTCAGAGAATACGCGGAGGCTCCCGTGCGCGTGGGCGCGGAAAGGAGAGCGCCGACGGAGCACGCCCGTTCCCGAGCGAAACTGTCCGTGCGGGGAGCGGCGCGGACGAGGCGGATTCTGCAAAGGCTGAAAAGCTGGATGGCGCTCACCAAGACCCCCGTGCCCGTCCGCGAGAAGATCGTCGTTTTGACGCGCGACGATCCGGCGGGCGGTCAAAAGGAAAATTTCCCCTGTACATCAAAGACAGCGCGATCTTCGACGGGCGGAAACAAAAACGGGGGCTGATCGCCGGAAGAAAGCGCCCGCGACCTTCCGCGCGCGTGGGCAAGGCGCGTGGGCGCGGAAAGGAGAGCGCCGACGGAGCACGCGATGTTCCCGCGCGAAGCTGTCCGGACGGGGGCGGCGCGGACGAGGCGGATTTACGCTTTCTTCTCCCGGGACGCGGACGACGTGCGGCATACGCCGAAAGGCGCGGCCCGATCGCGACGGGGCGGGCGGGGACGAAAAAAGCGGCCGACGACCGAAAAAGACGGTCACGGGCCGCGAACATCATACGGGCTTTGCCGCGAGAAAAACGGACGAAATAAAAATTTTAACGACGGAGGGAAACGCGCATGAATTTCGTAAAAATCGTCTTCAGTCCCACGGGCGGCACGCGAAAGGCCGCGGACGCAATCGCCGCAAACTGGGGCCCCGCCCGGGAGTTCGACCTCTCGGATCCCCGCGCCGGTTTTGAGAGCGCCGCGCTCACCCCGGACGACGCCGTTTTGATCGCGATGCCGTCGTTCGGCGGGCTGGCGCCGCGAATCGCTCTCGACCGTCTGGGCAAAATCCGCGGAGGCGGCGCGAAGTGCGCCGTCGCCGCCGTGTACGGCAACCGCGCCTACGAGGACACGCTCGCGCAGATGGCGGACGCCGCGCGGAAAAGCGGGTTCCGGGTCGTCGCGGGCGTTTCCGCCGTCGCCGAACATTCCATCGTGCGTCGGTACGCGGCGGGCCGCCCAAACGGCGACGACGCGAAGCGGCTCGCCGGTTTCGGGACGCGGATTCTGGAGAAGATCCAAAGCGGCGCGGCGGACGAGCCTCGCCTTCCCGGAAACGCGGCCCGCGAAAAGGGCGGCGGCGCGCCGCCGGCGCCGTCGGCGAACGCCTCCTGCTCGGCGTGTGGCCTGTGCGCGGAGCGCTGTCCCGTTTCGGCCATCGACCCGCGATCCCCGCGCGCGACGGACGGGAAAAAGTGCATCCGCTGTATGCGCTGCGTCGCGATCTGCCCCCGAAAGGCGCGATCGATGAACAGGCTCCTCGTCTTCCTCGCGGCGCTGGCCTTAAAAAAAGCCTGCTCCGTTCCCAAAGAGAACGAACTGTTCATCTGAAAAACATACGAAACGCTCCCCGAGGCCCGGAGAAATCCGGGCGTCGGGGAGCGTCTTTTTTTCAAGGCCGTTTGGCGACACAAACGCGCGGGGGCGGCGGGAGAAATTTCCCAAAAAAGTTTTTCTTCCGCGCCGCGATATCCCTCCGAGAGACAGAAATAAATAAAAGAATTTTTGCAAAGAAAGCGCGTCAACGCCGCGTTCGCGTTTTTCAGGCGGCGCGGCGGGGGGTCTCCGAACCACATACATCTCGCAATCGTCCGAATGAGCGCCCGTTTGCCGCAAAGCGTATCCCGTTGGGACATTCTCCGTTCGATATTCGCAAAAATCCTCCCGCCGGGGGCGCTTGCCGCGGGCCGGCCTCTCGCGCGCCTGTTTTCAAGTCATGGCGGCGCTCCCCCGTACCGGACGGTTTTCGCTTTTCTCTGTCCTCGGCGGGGAAGGCGTAGGCCGCCGCGCGTTCAGTGCGCCAGGTTGTACAGCTCCAGTTCGCGGATGGCGCCGAGGATCATGTCCTTTGTGACCGTGTAGGGGTACACCCGCAGATCCTCGCTCTCGAGGGCCTTGTCCGCCATCGGGGAGAGACGATCCTCGCTCGTGTCGAGGTCGGCCAGCCTGGTGGGCAGCTTCATGCTCTTGTTGAAGGCGTAGACGGCGGCCAGATTCTCGTAATCCTTGTCCATGATCAGCGACACGAGCAGGCCGTAGGCGACAACCTCGCCGTGCAGGTGCCCGTGCCCGGCGATCTCCGGCAGAACGGTGGAGCCGTTGTACACGGCGTGCGCGACGCCCGCGTTGAGGTCGGTGTCCACAAAGTTCGACACAAGCCCCGTGCTGACGATGATGTTCAGCGCCACTTCGCGCAGCGCCTCGGACTCGGAGCGCGACATCGCGTCGGCCATCGCCCGCGCGCCCCAACGGAACATGGGCCGCGAGCACATCGCGCTTATCGTGACGCCAAGCATGTCGGAATGGCGCAGGTCGAGACCCCGGCACGACGCCGTGCTCTCGTAGTGCTTGGCGACGGTATCTCCGATGCCCGCCCACAGGTATCGCGAAGGCGCGTTCGCGATGATCTCCGTGTCGATGAACACGTGCCTCGGCGGCACGTCCGATCTGGAGTAGACGTTCAGCGTGTGGTCGGGGTGGTAGACGATCGACAGACTTGTGTACGGCGCGCAGTTGGACGCGATCGTAGGGAACGTGTACAGCGGGCGGTTGGTCTTGTGCGCGATGAGTTTGCAGCAGTCGCAGACCTTGCCGCCGCCCACGGCGAAGATCATGTCGGCTTCGCGCGCGGCGGGGTGTTCCGTCAGACGCTCGGCGTTCTCGAACGACGCCTCGCCGCCGTACCACAGTTCGTCGATGATGCGCAGCGGGGACGCCTCGACAGCGGCCCTCAGCTTGCCCATCGCCGCCGCGAGCGCGTTTTTGCCGCCGATGACGACGGCCTTGGCGCCGGATCCCAGACAGACGGGGACGACATCCCTGTACGCATCTTCTCCGATGGTGTACCCCGGAATCAACGTTCTTTTCATGTCAGTCTCTCCTTCCCGCGGCGCGAGCGCCGCTATTTCGCCGCGCGGACTAGTAATCGACGAGGTGCCCCATCTTCTTCTCCTTCGTGCGGAGATAGAACAGGTCGTTTTCCGTCGCCGGCATCTGAATGGGGACACGCTCGGCGATGTCAAGGCCGAAATCGGACAGCCCCTCGATCTTGCGGGGGTTGTTGGTCAGCAGGCGCAGCGTCCTCACGCCGAGGTCGCGCAGGATCTGGGCGCCGATGTAATACTCGCGGGCGTCCTCCTCGAAGCCGAGCGCCAGATTGGCCTCGACGGTATCGAGGCCGCCGTCCTGAAGACTGTAGGCGCGCAGTTTGTTGAGCAGGCCGATGCCGCGCCCTTCCTGACGCAGATAGAGCATCACGCCGCGTCCTTCGGCGGCGATCTGGGCCATCGCCCGCGCGAACTGCTGCCCGCAGTCGCAGCGGAGTGATCCGAACGTGTCTCCCGTCAAGCACTCGGAGTGCACGCGGCACAGCACGTTCATCCCGTCGCCCACATCGCCCGCGACCAGCGCCACGTGGTGCTCGCCGTTCAGTCGGTTGCGGTAGCCGTAGGCGGTGAAAAAGCCGTATTTCGTGGGCATTTTCGTGACGGCGACGCGCTCCACGAACACCTCGGTTCGCTTGCGGTAGTCCGCCAGCGCGCGGATCGTGACGAACTTCAGCCCCCACTCGCGCGCCTTCAGCGCCAGTTCCGGGGAGCGCATCATCGTGCCGTCGTCCCGCATGACCTCGCAGCACAGCCCGATTTCCGTCAGCCCGGCGACGCGCAGCAGATCAACCGTCGCCTCGGTGTGCCCGGCGCGGTCGAACACGCCGTTGGGCCTCGCCACGAGCGGGAACATATGTCCCGGCCGCCTGAAATCCTCCGGCTTGGCGGAGGCGTCGGCGCAGGCGCGCGCCGTGACGCCGCGCTCGACGGCGGAGATGCCCGTCGTGGTGGAAACGTGGTCTATCGAGACCGTGAACGCCGTGCCGTGGCTGTCGGTGTTCTCCGCCACCATCTGCGGAAGGCGCAGCCTCCGCGCGTTTTCGGCGCTCATGGGCATGCAGATCAGGCCGCGGGCGTTGCGCGCCATGAAGTTCACGTTTTCCGTCGTCGCGAACCGCGCGGCGCAGATCATGTCGCCCTCGTTCTCGCGCCTCTCGTCGTCGGTGACGAGGACGATCTCGCCGTTCGCCAGCGCGGCGGCGGCTTCCTCGACGGTATTGTACCCGATCATGTCGAATCCCTCCTCACGTTTCGGGGAAGACGAAAAAAGGCTCCGAAACGCCGGCGGCATTCCAGAGCCCGTGTCGTTCCGCGCGAGACGCGCAAAACCCGCTTCTTTCGTCCAGACTGTACTGTCGGCTCCGGAGTTTCGCCGGATCGTGCCTCGCGGCTCGCGGGCTGTACCGCCGGTAGGGACTTTCACCCTGCCCTGAAGTCTTTTGTCGAACTGTCCCGATCATACTCTCGCGGCGGCTTTTGTCAAGCGCGTCACGCTTTTTTGGAGCACCCGGGGCCGCTCAGGCGGCTGTGGCCGCCGCCGTCGGGGATCACCGAGATACGGCAGTCGATGCGTTCGCGCAGCCGCTCGACGTGCGAGATGACGCCGATCACCTTTCCGCTTTCGCGCAGGCGGTCGAGGCAGGCGAGCACGATCTCCAGCGACTCCTCGTCGAGCGATCCGAAGCCCTCGTCGAGAAACAGCGAGTCCACCTTGACGCCCTTCATGCCGTGCGAGAGCGCGAGCGCCAGCGCCAGACTGACGATGAAACTCTCGCCTCCCGAGAGGTTTTTCGAGCTGCGCGCGGCGCCCCCCTGCCACAGGTCGATAACGTCGAGCGACAGCGGGTCGCCGTCGGCCGGTTTCAGGCGGTAGCGCTCCGAAAGGCGCGCGAGCTGCGCGTTCGCGGCCCGCGCAAGGCGCCTGAACGTCAGCCCCTGCACGTAGGAACTGAAACGGTCGCCGCCGGCCGAGCCTATCTTGTCGCTGAGCGACTGCCACACGGCATACGTCTTTTCCCGCGCCCGCGCCTGAGCTTCCAGTTCCTCGCGGCGGGCGCGGTTTTCCCCGTCGCGGGCGAGGGCCTCCTCGTCCGCGCCGCGTGAAGTCAGGATCGCCGTCAACTCGCCGTTCAACTCCTCCAGACGCCGATCGAGCCCCTCTCGCCCGGGCTTCGGGGGCGCGCCGAGCGCGGTCAGCTCGTCCAGCGCGCGCGGGAACAGCACGGACAGTTCGCGTTCGCGGCTTTCAAGGCGCTCTTTTTTTTCGCGCAGCGCCGCGCGTTCGTCCTCGCTCATCGAAACGCTCAGCCACTCGTCCTCGCCCCGGAAGCCGAGCGTCCGCAGACGCAGCGAAAACGCGGCCTCGTCGTCGGCGGTCTCGGCCTCCAGAGAGCGCGCTCCCGCCGCGAGCTGCTCGCTTTCCGCCTGCGCGCGCGCCAGAGCGACGCCCGCCTCGGACGCGCGCGCCCGCGCGGCGTCCAGGCCGCTTTCGGCGCGCGCCCGCTCGATCCTGTAGCGCTCCGTCTCCTCGGCCGGGTCGCGGGAGCCGAACAGTTCCGTCCTCTTTTGCCTCAGAAGCTCGATCCCGTCGCGCGCGGCTCCGGCGGCGGCGGAAGCCTCCTCGCAAAGGCGGCGCGAGGTCTCGAGCGCGCTTCGCGCGGCTTTCAGCTCGGCTTGGAGGCGAACCCGCGCCGCCCGCGCATCGTCGAGGTCGCGCCGGGCCGTTTCGCTCCGGCGGCGCGATGCCTCCGCCGCCTCGCGCAGCGAAAAGAGTTCTTTCTCCGCCGAGGCGGCGGCAAACGGGGCCGGATGATGAAGTGAACCGCACAGCGGGCAGGGCTGCCCGTCCGCGAGTTGCCGCCTCAGCTCGCTCAAGTCGGCGCGCCGCACGGCGCCGAGGGCGATTTCAAATTCTTCGCGGGAGCGGCTCTCCTCGCGCGCCGCTTCGCCGAGCCGGAGAGTCGCCGCCTCGAGCGCGGCGAGCGCGCCGTCTTCGGCGCGCTCGCCCCGTTCGCGCGCCGCGCGCAGCCCGCGCGCGTTTTCAAGGCGCGAGGCCAATTCCTTTTCCGCCTCGGCCAGCCGGCGGTCAAGCTCGGCCGTCCGCGCCCGGACGGCGCTCTCGCGCTCGGCCGCCTCGTCCAGTTTCGCGAGGGCGCTTTTCGCCGCCTCCAGCGCGCGGGCCGCCTCGTCCGACGCGCGGGCGCCGGCTTCGAGCCGGGACTTCGCGCGCGCCTGCCGCCCGCGCGTCTCGCGGAGTTTCTCCCGCGCGCGCAAAAGCGATCGGTGAAGGTCTTCGGCCGCGCGGGCCTTTTCGGCGAGCGCCAGAGCCTCGGCGTCGGCGGCGAACGCCGCCCGTTCCTCGGCCGCGCGCTCCCTGTCGAGCCGCAGTTTGTCAATCTGCCGCGAAAGTTCGTCGCGTCTGCGGTACCACTCCGCCGCGGCGCGGAGTTCGTCGGTTTCCTCGCGGAGGCGCTTTTCGCGCCCGAGGCTTTCATCGACGCGGGCGCGCGCGGCGGCCCGTTCTTCGGCGCTCATCACGCGGCGTTCGGCGGCGGCCATGACGATACGCTCCAGCTTGTCCTTCTCGTCTTTCGCGCGGACGTAGACTTGGCGCGAGATCGCGCGGTACAGCCCGGCGCCCGTCAGTTCCTCCAGAAGCCGCGCGCGCGACTTTGGGTCGGCCCGCAAAAAGGCCGCGAAACCTCCCTGCGGCAGCACGACGGTGCGCGTGAACCTCTCGAAGTCGAGACGGCACACGCTCTCGACGGCCCTGTCCATCGCGTCCGCCTTTTCGGCCAGCACGGCCTCGACGGGCGCGAGGCGCGAGAAACGACACTTCGGCGGCTGGAGCTTTTCGGCGCCTCCCCTGCCCGAGGTCTTTTTCTGCGACCAGTAAGCCGTGTAGTCGGCCCCATCGACAGAGAACGTCGCCTCGGCGAAACATTCCTTCGTTCCCCGCGTCATGATCTCGTTGGCGGAAGCCGTGACAAGCCCGAGGCGCGGCGTCCGCCTGAAAAGCGCCAGGCAGAGCGCGTCCAGCAGCGTCGTCTTGCCGGCGCCCGTCGGCCCCGTGATCGCGAACAGCCCGCCGGAAAAGCCGGGATCGTCAAAGTTGACGCTCCACGTTCCCGCGAGCGAGTTGAGATTTTTAAACGTCAGCCTGCGCAGCTTCATCGAGTTCCTCCCGCGCGGCGGCGACCGCTTCCATGTACGCCGCCGTCAGTTCCTCCGCCTGTTCGCCGCCGATGTCGTGTTCTTCGAGGTAATGGCTGAACACGTCCCGGGGCGACCAGTCCCCGTCCGGGCCGGGGTCGCCGTCGAGCGCCTCCGGGCCTGCCGGCGCTTTGGCCCGCACGCGCAGAAGCCGCACGGGGCCGTCGTCGGGCGCGAGGGCGCGCAGCCTTTCGTTGACAAGTCCGCCGCTTTCGTCGGAGCATTCGGCCTCGGCCCAGATCTCGCTCGTCGAGCTTTGGAGCGCCGCGAGACCGCGCTCCAGTTCGGCAAAAGTGCCGCGCAGGCGGCGGATCTCGCGCGGCGCGGGCACGGCGAGAGAGGTCACGCGCGGGATCCGGCCGTCGAAATCGACGATTTCCACCTCTTTGCGCGTCCCCGCCTCGGCGAAGTTCAGCGCGAGCGGCGATCCGCTGTAGCGCATGTTTTCCGCGCCGCCGCAGCGTTGCGGCGTATGGAGGTGCCCCAGAGCCAGATAGTCGGCGTTCCGCGGAAAGGCCGACAGCGGCGCCATGTCGAGCGCCCCGACGGAGATGTCGCCCGAGGCCCTGCCCCCGGCGGCAAAGCAGTGCCCCGTCGCGATCAGCGGCACGTCGCGTCCGTTCCGCAGTTTCTCGGCCGCCTCGGCCGCCTCCCGGTAATGTCCGGCGAACGCCGCGCGTTCCGCGTCGCGGCGTTCGTCCGCCGTCAGTCCCTCCATCGCGCCGCAGAGGTCGCGCGAGCGCAGGAACGGCACGGCGCAGCAGACGATGACGCCGCTCCCGCACTCCAGCTCGAAGACCTCGTTTTCGAACTTGGGCGCGCCGACCGCGTAGACGCGGAAACGCTTCAGCAGCCCGCGCGGCGCGTCGATCAGCGCGGGCGAGTCGTGGTTGCCGGCGACGATCACGGCGGCGCGGCAGGGCGTCGAGGCGAGGCCCGCCAAAAAGCGGTAATACAGCGCCTGCGCCCACTGCGGCGGCGTGGTCGTGTCAAACACGTCTCCCGCGACGACAAGCGCGTCAACGCGCTCCTCGTCCAGCGTCCGCGTCAGCCAGTCGAGAAAAAACTCGAACTCGTCTTTGCGCTCGCGTTCGCACAGCCGTCGGCCGAGGTGCCAGTCCGATGTGTGAAGAATCCTCATTTCGTTTCCTCCGCATGTCCGCGCTCCGCGTGGCGCGCTTTCTGGTAAAATATCATATCACGGGGAACGGATTTTGACGCGGACTTCCCGCCGGCGGGATGGAAAGCCATGATCGTGGCGGTCGTCGAAGATTTTCGCGGCTCGATCTATGGGCGCGGCCCCGGACGGGACGGCGTCGCGCCGCTCGGGGGCCGGAAACCGCCGGACGGCGGACGGCTCTGTCGTCACGTTCGCCGCGTCCCGGACGCCGCCGGGCGGCGCCTGTTCGCCCGAAACGTTCGCGTCCGATCGCGCAAGGTGGGCGCGCGACTGCCCCGGCCGCTGTGACGGCTGGGACTTTGCGGGTGGGCCGGAGGATAACGGCCGACGCGCCGAGGCGGCTTCGGCAACGATCCGGCCACGCGCGTCTCGCCGGCGTGTGGGCGGCCGGTTCGATCGATCGCGCGCTCGCCCTCGCCCGCGCGAGCGCCGAAGTACACGCGCGGGCACTCCGAGGGATCAAGGG
>CAZRXR010000009.1:20139-23904 GCA_964604125.1 uncultured Synergistaceae bacterium | reverse complement strand
GCTGAAAACGCGATGGACGCGCCTGTGAAAGAGACGCCGCGCGCGTTTGAATCCGCTTTCGATCCGCCGTAGGAAAAATCTGTCCCTTTCGCGTTTTAGGCTCTTGCGCTTTTGGCGCGAAACGCTTAAAGTAACTCGGAAACGACCTTGAAAAACCCGGGGAGCGCGGCCGCGCCGCCGCGCGGCGCTCCGTCTCCCCGTATGAAAAGCAAAAATCCGCCAGCGCTTTGCGCAGCCTGTTTAACCTTTCCTGAAAGGTGGTTCGGGATGAACGCACTCCTGCTGCTCGATCGCGCTTCCGATTCGGTATTCGGCCGTCCGGAAGCGGCCGGGCTTCTCGAAGAACTGGAAAACATGGGCTGTCACGTCAGCCGCCCCGACTCCGGCTCCGGCGTCGTCGCCGCGCTCGACCGCCACACGGAGGCCGCGGGCGTGCTGGCGGACTGGAACGCGATGGGCGCCGAAATCCTCGCCTCGGCCGGAGACATCAGCGAGCGTCTGCCCTTTTTCGCGTTCGGCGCGTCGGACGACGCGGCTGCCGAAGCGCGCGGCGCGCCGCTGACGCTTTTCTTCGTTCCCCCCGCCCTCTCCGTCCGCGAGGCGGCCGGCCTGATAGCCGAGGCCGCGAGGCGCTACGCGGAGTTCCTGCTGCCGCCTTTTACGCGCGCCCTGTTCAAGTTCGCCGAAGCGAGAAAGACCACGTTCTGCACCACGGGGCACCTGCTGGGTTCCGCTTTCGCGCGCCACGCGGCGGGCAAGGCGTACTTTGATTTTTACGGCGCGAACGTCTTCCGCGTCGATACGTCCATGTCCGTGCCCGACATGGGCTCGCTGCTCGAGCACACGGGCGTACACAGGGACGCCGAGGAACTGATCGCCCGCGCGTTCCGCGCCGACCGCAGTTACATCGTCACTAACGGCACCTCGACGGCGAACAAGATCGCGGGCATGTACTGCGTGTCGCAGGGCGACACGGTGCTGATCGACCGCAACTGCCACAAGTCGGTAGCGCACCTGCTGATGATGTGCGATGTCGTTCCCGTCTACCTGCTGCCCACGCGGAACGCCTACGGCATGATCGGCGGCATCCCCGCCTCGGAGTTCACGTCCGAGGCGATCCACCGCAAACTCTCGCGGCGCGACGACGCCTCGTGGCCCACCTACGCCGTCATCAGCGACAGCACCTACGACGGTCTGCTCTACGACTGCGGCTGGATCAAGGCGAATCTGCCCGTGAAGAACATCCATTTCGACAGCGCCTGGTCGCCCTACGCGCCGTTCAACAGGATATACGAGAACAAGTACGGCATGTGCGGCGACGCCACGCCGGGCAAGACGATCTTCGAGACGCAGTCGGCGCACAAGATGCTCGCGTCGTTCGCGCAGGCCAGCTACGTCCACGTCAAGGGCGAATACGACGAGACTGTCCTCGACGAAGTGTACATGATGCACACAACCACTTCCGCCAACTATCCCATCGTCGCGAGCGCCGAAATGGGCGCGGCGCTGATGACGGGAAATCAGGGGCGGCGTCTGCTCCAGAACTCGATCGACCGGGCGATGGAGTTTCGGCGCGAGATGCAGCGCCTCTACAACGAACGCGGGGCTTCGTGGTCGTTCAGGTGCTGGCAGCCCGACGATGTGGGGGAGGCCCGCTGCTGGCCCATCTCCCGCGGCGAGCGCTGGCACGGTTTTTTGGGGGCCGACGAGGACTTCAACTACGTGGATCCCATCCGCGTCTCGGTGCTCACTCCCGGCATGGACGCCGCGGGACAGCTTGAAAGCGAGGGCATCCCCGCGGCCGTCGTGTCGCGCTACCTCAACAGCCACGGCGTCGTCGCCGAGAAGACGGGCCCCTACCATATGCTGTTCCTGTTCGCCCTCGGCGTGGACGAAAAGCGCGTGCAAACGCTGCTGCGCGCGCTGGCCGACTTCAAGCGCGATTACGACGGCGGCGTTTCCATCCGAGCGGCGCTGCCCGACCTGTTCGCGCTCGACCCCGCGTTCTACGCCGACATGACGCTGAAGGATCTGGCGCGCGGCCTGCATGACGTGATGCGCGGACGCGACCTGCCGAGGCTGATGTACCACGCCTACGACGATCTGCCGGAGATGGAGTACACGCCGTATCAGGCGTTCCAGAAGAACCTGCGCGGCGAGACGCACGAGGTGAAGCTCGGCGATCTGTCAGGCAGGGTCAGCGCCGACATGATCCTGCCCTACCCGCCCGGCGTGCCGCTCGTGATGCCCGGCGAAAAAGTCACGGACAGATGCGCCTCGGTGCTCGACTATCTGACCATGCTCACGGAGATGGGCGAGATGTTCCCGGGTTTCGAGACGGAAATCCACGGCGCTTACCGCCGGGCCGACGGCTACTACGTCAAGGTGCTCGACGAGGAGTAGAACGTCCCGTCCCGGAGCGCTTTTTCCGCCCCGCGCGGAAACAAAACAGAGGGTATATTCCGAAAAGACGCGCAAAGGAGGCGAAGGCCGCGTGAGTCAGGACAGTCACAACGTGCAGTCTCTCGCCGCGTCGCGCGGCCTGAGCGTCGGTCAGGTGCTGCGCCGCGCTTGGCTGTGCGGCATCGCGGCGGAAAACGCCCAGTCGCCCGTCTCGGACGACGAGACGGCCCGCATCGACGCCGTTTTTCTGCCTCCCGCCACGAAGACGGCCGGCGCCCGCGCGCGGCTTGATAACATGCGCCAATGGGCGCGTGTGCGGGCCATCTTCATGACGCCGGAGGCGCTCGCGAACTCGCAGATCGACTATTTCTGGACGAAGATGCTGCCGCTTCTCGACTTGTACGGCGGCATGCTGCTGGTACCCGAGTGGGCGCTTTCCGGCTTCGCCGCCGACTCGCCCGTGCGCGCGCGCCTTCAGTTGCTGCAAAAGGCGGGCGTCGCCAAGATCGTGAACGCCGGCCCCGAGGCCAGATTTCCCGACTTTCTTTCCTCTTATTTGGCCTACGGCAAGGCGCTCCTGCTCACGAAGAACTCGTCCCTCGCGCGCAAAGCGCGCTCCCTCAAAAAGAGCGAGAACCTGACCGTCTGCCGCATCGGCCGCTGGGGATACCTCGAGGAACTGTCCGGCGGGCACAAGACGCCTCGCGAAAGGCGCGGCGACGCGCGGGGAAAAAATCCGAAAAACCCCGCGCTGCCGTCGGCCGTTCCAGAGGCGCGATCCGTTCCCGTTCCGGCGACAAAACTGCGGCCGGCTCCGACGGAAAAACTGCCGTTTCCTCCGGCTGAAAGCGCGGCCCAAGCGGCGCGTTCCGCGTCCGCGACGGCGGCGAAACCGACGGACGGCCCAATGGAAAAGGCGGCTTCGGCGCAGCCCGCGAACGTCTCCAATGCGCAGCAGTCTGTTCCCGTTCCGGCGACAAAACAGCCGCCGGCTCCGACGGAAAAACCGCCGTTTCCTCCGGCTGAAAGCGCGGCCAAAGCGGCGCGTTCCGTGTCCGCGACGGCGGCGAAACCTGTGGACGGGCCAATGGAAAAGACGGCTCCGGCACAAGGCCCCGCCGCCTTTCCGTCAACGCGATCCGCTTCCAATATAACGGACGCCCCGACGACAAGACCCGCGAACGCCAAACAACCGGCGGTGAAACCGGCGGCCGGGCCACAGTCCACCCCGGCGACGGGGACGGCGGTCGCGCCGTCGGCACCCACCGCAGCCGAATCGACGACGCGGCCAGCGCAGACGGTAAAACCGACAACCGCAGTGACGACACAGCCCGCGTCGGCACCGACGGCACAACCGACGAC
>CAZRXR010000009.1:0-20039 GCA_964604125.1 uncultured Synergistaceae bacterium | reverse complement strand
ACAGCGCCATCGGCAAAACCGTCGTCCGCTCCCGAGGCGCAGTCCGTTCCCGTTCCGGCGACAAAACTGCCGCCGGCTCCGACGGAAAAACTGCCGTTTCCTCCGGCGGAAAGCGCGCCCCAAGCGGTGTTTTCCGCGCCCGCGACAGCAACGAAACCTGTGGACGGGCCAATAGAAAAGACGGCTCCGGCGCAGCCGACGCCCGAACAGACGGCAAAGCCGACAACCGTCCCGGCGGCACAGCCAACGAACGCGGCGCAGCCGGCGACAGCGCCGACGCCACAACCGACGCTTGAACCGACGACTTCTCCGGCGGAAAAGACGGCTCCGGCACAAAGTCCCGCCGCCCTTCCGTCAACGCGATCCGCTTCCAATCCAACGGACGCCCCGACAACAAGCCCCGCGAACGTCAAACAACCGACGGCCGGGCCACAGTCCGCCCCCGCGGCGGGGACGCGGCCTTCGCAAAAGGAGCCGCTTCCCCAAAAAACGCCGCCGCCCTCTCCCGCGCCGCCGGATCGGACGGCCCCCGCCGGCGCGAGAGCGGACAGCCGCCTTCAAAATCTGACAGACGTGCCCGACACGCCGCTTCCCCGCCCTCCCGTCCTGCGCGAGGGCGACGCCGTCACGGCGACCGGCGGCGGCACGGTGCGCCTGCTGCGCGAACTCGCCTCGGGCGGCGAAGGCGCCGTGTACGACATCGGAAGCGACGATTTCGTCGCGAAGATCTACAAGCCGGAGCGGCTGACGCGGCGTCGCCTCAAAAAGCTTGAACTGATGCTGGCCCGCCCCGTGCGCCGGGCGGGAATCTGCTACCCGAGCGCGATGCTGTTTGCCCGGGGGCGCTTCGCGGGCTTTCTGATGCCGCGCGCGCGCGGCGCCGAACTGAAAAAAACGGTGATGGTACCCGAGCCTGTCTTCCGGCGCAGAAACCCCGGCTGGCGGAGAACCGAACTGGCGCGCCTGTCGCTGACCATCCTGCGCCATATCCAGTACCTGCACGCGCGCGACATCCTCATCGGCGACATCAACGCGCTCAACATCCTCGTCGTGTCGCCCGACGAAGTCTACTTTGTGGACGCCGACAGCTATCAGATCGGGGGGTTCCCCTGCCCCGTCGGCACGAACGAGTTCATCGCGCCCGAGCTGCAGGGGCGGTCGAACTTTTCCGACTTCCTTCGCAGCATGGGCAACGAGAACTTCGCCGTCGCCGTGCTGCTGTTCATGATCCTGCTCCCCGGGCGGCACCCGTACTCGCACACGGGCGGCGGCAGCGTGCAGGACAACATCCGCTCGCTCCGTTTCCCCTATCCGCTGCGCGAGGATCCGGGCGGCGGCGTGCCGCCGGGCAAATGGCTCAACATGTGGAACATTCTGCCGCTGCCCGTGCGCGACGCCTTTTACAGGTCGTTCAAGCCGGGCGGGCAGTTCCAGCGCGAGGCCGACAGACTCTCCGTCGGCGACTGGATCGGGCTTTTCGAGATGTACCTCAAGGTGCTCAGCGCGCCGCCGCCGGAGGGGCTCGCGCCTCGGGCGCTGGAGATCTTCCCCGGCGGAACGCTCAAGCCGCGCAGAAAAGGGTTCTTCAGCCGCCACTTGAGCGCGCTCTGGGAACAGCTCACAAAGCTCGGCTGACCGCGTTTTTGTCCGCGCGGTTTAGGGCTTTCGCTTTACGTTTCGACTTTTCGTTTCGGGAGGGATTCTCATGGAAATGAACTACGCGCCAATAACGGACGAAGCGCTTCTCAGCAACCCCGCCCCGCGCCTGCCGGTGTGCCTGTGCCTCGACATCAGCGGATCCATGGGGGCCGTGGAGGGCGACTTCCGCCGCACCGGCGAGACGGCCTACTCCGATGGTCAAAGCTGGGAACTTGTGGAGGGCGGCACGAGCCGCATCGAGGAACTGCAGAAGGGCATCCAGATGTTCTACGACGCTGTGAGGGAGGACGAGACGGCCCTCTATTCGGCGGAGGTGTGCGTCGTCACGTTCAACGACTCCGCCCAGTGTCTCCAGACGTTCACGACGCTCGACCGCGACGACATCCGCGTGCCCGAACTCGAGGCCGAGGGCGGCACGTCGATGGGCGAAGGCGTCAATCTGGCGCTCGACATGCTCGAAAAGCGCAAGGAGCAGTACAAGGCCGCCGGCACCGACTACTTCCAGCCGTGGATGGTGCTGATGACCGACGGCGAGCCTAACGGCAACCGCGAGGAACTGAGCCGCGCCATCAGGCGCACCGTCGAACTGCAGATGAACAGGAAGCTGATCGTGTTCCCCATCGGCATCGGCGCCGAGGCCGGCATGGAGACGCTGAAAGAGTTCTCGCCCAAGCGCCCGCCCCTGCGCCTGAAAGGGCTGAAGTTCCGGGAGTTCTTCGAGTGGCTCAGCCAGAGCGTGTCGCGCACGTCGAACTCGCGTCCCGGCGAGACCGTGACGCTTGAAAAGACGGACAGCTGGCGCGAGATCGAGCTGTAGACCCTCTCTCATGTGGAGATCGCTGAACAGCCAGATACAGGGGCGCGGACACGCCCGCGCCGCCGTTCCCTGCCAGGACAGGACGTTCTGTCTCGCCCAGAACGGCGTCCACGTCGCCGCGCTGGCCGACGGAGCCGGCTCCGCGCCGCTGTCGCACTTCGGCGCGGAGGAGGCGGCGCGCCGCGTCTCCCGCTACCTCGCCGAGAACTTTGGGCGGCTGATGCTCTCGCGGGACGCCGCGGCCGCGCGGCGCGAGATGATCGCCTGCGTGCTCGGCGGGCTGCGCGGCGTCGCCGCGCGGCACGGCTGCGAACTGGCCGATCTGGCATCGACGCTGCTGGCCGTCGCCGTGACAAACGAAGAATACATCGTCGTCCACATCGGCGACGGAGTTGTCGCCTGCCTCGCGGGCGACGAGGTGAAGGCCGCCTCGGCGCCCGACAACGGCGAGTACGCCAACAGCACCGTCTTCATCACGTCGCCGGACGCCGAAAAAAGCCTCCGCCTCATGCGCGGCAGATTGGGGCCTATCCGCGGCTTCGCGCTGATGTCGGACGGCGCCGCCTCCGCGCTGTTCCAGAAGCAGACGCGCGCGTTCGCCCGGGCGCTGAAGACGCTGATGCTGCAGAACTCGACATTGGCCTGCGACGAGACGCCCGAGACGCTGCGCCGGCTGCTCCTCCTCGTCCGCGCTTCGCACACCGCCGACGACTGCGCCATCGCGCTGCTGGGGAGGGTCGGCGGCACGCCGGACGAGTTTTTTTCGCTGCCGCCGAAGCGGCGCGGCGAGCTGCTCGGCGTCCGCCAGACCCCGCGCGGGAAGGCGCTGCTCAAGCGCCGCGAGGGTCTGCTGCGCCTCCTCCCGGCCGCGCTGAAGGACATCGCGCGCGCTCTCGGTCTCAAGCCGCGTTTTCTGCGCCGCCGCCTGAAGTCTCTGCGCGGCGTGGTCAGCGAGCGCGACGGCGTATGCCGTTTTGACATCTGAACGCCGGCGGCGCGCCCTCCCACCGGGCCGCGCGAAAAAAAAGAACCCCGGGCCGTTTTTCGGCCCGGGGTTCTTTTTCGCTTTTAAAAAGGCGGCAGGAGAGTTATTTTTTTTCGCAGCGGATATAGATCAGTTTCATCGGCGGGACGATCGGCGAATCGGGCGGCGGGTTCAGTTCGTGCGTCCACACCTCGCGGCTTTCGCCGCCCGCGCGGCGCATGACGGCGAGCGGCAGGTCGCCGCCGGAGCGCGCCGCCGCGAAAGCCTCCCCGACGGTTTTGCCCTCCCATTCGGGCCCCAGATCCGCCGTGTTCAGGCTGGAACGCCCGTCGGAATGACTGAGGATGTCGCCGACAAAGCCCGAGATGCCGCGCTGCGACGCGCACAGCGCGATGAAATCCGCGATCAGCCGCTCGCAGTAGACGACGCTGTCCACTCCGGCGTTCCGCGCGTGTCCGGCGTTGTCGGGGTCGAGGATCTCCAGCACCGAATAGATCTCGGGGCGCACGGTCTCGACGGCCAGCGCCGTGAGGATCGATCGGGCGTCTACGGTGTCGGCGGGCAGGCGATCGGCGTCCTCGGCGAGGACGATGGCCGAAGCGGCCGTCTCGACGCCCGCCTTTTTGAGCGTCTCCTCGTCGGAGCAGTCGCCCACGACGACGGGCAGCGCCGAGCCTTTCAGTTCCTCGGGACGCCTCGAACAGACCACGGCGACCGTTTTCCCGGCCGCCTCCAGCTCCCTGACCACCTGCATGGCATGTGCGTTCCAGCCGCACACCAGCGTGCGCCCTTCGGGAATATTCGCAAAGATGTCGGTCATGGAGAGCCTCCGTTATCTCACGTTGCGCGAGATGAACACGACGCGCATCGGCAGTTTGATCGGGCGGGTCGGCGACGGGTTGATCTCGTGCTCCCAGCGCTCGGCGGCGGCGTCCTCCGCCGGCGTCATCACGCCGAGGGGCAGTTCGCCCCGCGCCAGCATCGACTCGAACAGTTCGCCCGCCGTCCCGCCCTCCCACCGGGCGTCGATGTCGGCGGCGTGGAGCGCGCAGCCGTCGTCGGAGTGACACAGGATGTCGTCGATGAACGAACTGACGCCCGGCTGCGACGCGCTTGCGGCGACGATGTCGGCCAGCGTGCGCTCGCACAGGACGATGTCGTCCACGCCCGCGCGGCGCGCGTGCCGCTCGTTGGCGGGGTTGAGCAGCTCGACGACCGTGTAGATTCCGCCCCGCGCCGTCTCGATGGCGAGCGCGGTGAGCACGGTGCGCGCGTCTGTTTCGTCGGCGCTCAGACCCCCGGCGCGCTCGGCGAAGACGATGGCCGACCGCGCCCTGTCGATGCCCGCCTGGACGAGGCGCTCCTCGCTCGTGGGCTCTCCAGCCACGAAGAAAGCGTCGCAGCGCGACAGCGCGGCGGGCTTGACGGGCGTGACGACCGCCACGCGCGTCCCCGAGGCCAGAAGTTCTTTGAGTACCAGTTCGGCGCGGCTGTTCCACCCGCAGAGGATGGTGTGCCCTTCGTAGCCGCAGCGGTTCAAGCCCATCAGACTTCTGAGGTTGTACTTCATCACCCGCGCGAGCACTTCGGAGAGCACCACGCCGAGCAGCGAAATGCCCACAATCGACAGCGCGAACACGATCACGCGCCCGACCATCGTCCGCGGGTGGCTGGCGAACTCGCCCTGGCCTATAAGGGTGAACAGGATCGTCCACAGGGCCTCGAGCAGGCCGCCCTCGCCGCCGCGCTCGAGCTTCCAGTACAGATACGCCGAACCGAACACGAGCGCGACGAAAGCCAGAAGGATCCAGAAGAAGTACCTGTGCAGCCTGCCGGCAAACTTGGCGCCGCGCTTCAGCCCCTTGACGCGCTTGGCATAATTCTGCGCCACAGTGCCACCTCCAGTGGAAATAAGTCGGCCGGAAAAAGCGAAAGGCGGGCGCTTCCGCCGGGGAAACGCGCGCGGCGTCCGGCGTCACGACGCGCTTAAAACGAGCGTCCGCGCCCGAGACGGGGCGCGGACGCTCCCGCGCGATGTGTCGCAGATCAGCGGTTTTTGGCTTCGGCCGCGAACTTGGAGACGACCGAGACCATGCGCGCCATGTCGGTGCGGCGCACCCAGCTGACGACGATGTCGTCGCCCGAAACGCCGGCCGTGCTGATGGCCAGCTTGCCGAAGATCAGACCGCGGATGCCGCGGATCGAGTTGATCTTGCTGTAGGGAAACACGCGGTCGTCGCTGCCGTAGACAAACCCCGAATCCATCACCATCAGGCGCTGGCTGGTGGCCACGACGAGCACCGTGTTCCATTTGCCGTCGTAGCCCGACGTGAGGAACGCGATCTCCTCGCCCTCGTTGAGCACCTTGGGCAGAGCTTTGAGTTCCTTGCCGACCCACCAGGCGTGAAACTTTCCGACCTTGCGGATCTGCTCTTTTACGGCTTCTTTGGAAACTGGCATGAAAACAACCTCCCGAAACGTTTTTTTCAGGACGCGATCGGCTCCCGCGCGCCGCGCGCACGCGCGGCGTTCTTTTCGTATTATACGCCCTTTTATGAAATTTGGAAACCGTTTTGAGACGACTTTTCGCGCCTTTGACGCGCCCAAGCGCGCGACCTCGCTTTGGTGAAAAGGCCGTGTTTCTTCGCCGACGGCGGCGCGGACGGCGTTTTCGCGGGTTTTCGACGGAACCGGCGCGCGCTCGGCGAGAGGGAACACTGGCGAGCGACGGCGCCGGGTCGTCTGTGTGCCGAAAACTCTCTCGTTCTTCGGGGAACGAATCCGCGGGTACAGTGTTTCGATCCGTCCTCCGAAAGAGCGCGCGACTTCTCCGCAAACGGCGCTTCTCAAAATACGGTTATGGCAAAGCCGATTTTTTTTATGAAAAGACAAAAAATCAGGCCGCCCGCGTTTAAGGAGGCGACCTGAGCGTCAGGGAAGAAATTAAGAATGATTTTCGCTTCGCGCTCTTTGTTACATCTGACCCGCGATCTTGCGGCGCATGTCAATCTCATCGACTATGCGCTTTTTAAAATCAGCGCCATTCAGATAATACGTGTCAACATTCATTCCATGGAGCTGTTTCATCAGTTCCTCGCTTTTAATGACTTTTTCAAGCGCGGCGGACATTTTCGCGACGATATCCTTATCGACGCCGAGGGGGAAAGCGTAGCCGCGGCACGTGCTTATATTCAGGGCAACGTCGGAAATATCGCGGAACAACGGCGCTTCGGGAAAATCGCTCGGAGCCTTGTCCGAGAACACGGTAATAAGTTTATAGTCGCCTTTTTTCAGACCGTTGGTACAGTCTCCCAAGGCCGCGAGGAACAAGTCTATGTCGCCGCTCTGGAACATCGTTTCGCTCTCTTTAACGCTGTTAACGGGAACTACGGAAATGTCGATGCCGAAATGATCTTTCATCAACTGGAAGAAGGTTGAAAACGTCGTCAGCGAGACCATTCCGTTGCTCGCCATAATCAAGTGATTTTCCTTGGCGTATTTGACGAATGAAGCAAAGTCGTTAAAACGGTCTTCTTTTGTGTGTATGCACAACGCGAACGGATCAATAACGTGACATGCCAACAGCTCAAAATCGTCCTGATTCTTGTCACGAGGCGTTTCCTTGCTGTACTGTCCCGCCACGATGCTGTCGTTGATGAGCGCGAATGTGTATCCGTCGGGAGCGGATGACGCGAGATAGTTCCAGCAGATCCAGCTTGTGCTGCCCGGCATGTTCTGTACAACGACGGGTACGCCGAGTTCCTTTTCAAGCGCGCTGGCCAAGTAACGGCATTGTAAGTCCGAAGAACCGCCGGCGCTATAACCGCATAACAGGGTGATTGGTTTCGTCGGCCAGTCCGCCGCGGAAGCGCGGAAAGACGCGGAAACAAGGAGCGCGGTTGCGAGGATTGCCTTAAGAATCGTTTTTTTCATGTCAGACCATCTCCTTTTCTGTTTTGAACCGCTTCGCGATAAGCGGTGAAACGAGCGTGAAGATCACAAGAAGCGCGAGGCCGATCGAAATGGGACGGCGCAGGAAATAGCGAAGTACATCTCCTCTTGAAAGAACAAGGACTCTCTGCCAGTTAGCTTCAATCATTGAACTTATGCACAAGCCGAGCGAAAGCGGCGCTACGGGAAATCCTGTCTTTCTCATAATAAAGCCCAGCGCGCCGCAGACAGCCATGACGATCACGTCAAAAAAGCTTGAGTTCGTCGCGTAGGCTCCAATCGTCGCGAGAGCAATGATAACAGGGCAAAGGATCGCCATGGGAACAATACAAACCTTCGCGATTTGTTTGGCGATGCAGAGACCTATAACCCCCATCAAGATGTTGGCGAGAATGAATCCCCAGATGACCGGGTAAGTGATGTGGGCGAACTTTGTGAAGAGTTCAGCGCCGGGCTGTAATCCGTGGATCATCAATCCGCCGAGCAGGATTGCGGCGACGCCGCTGCCGGGAATTCCCAGCGTCAACAACGGGATAAGCGCGCCGCCGGTAACGGCGTTGTTGGCGGATTCCGACGCGGCGATAGCCTCCATGGAACCTTTGCCGAACAGTTCAGGGTGTTTCGAGGAGTTTTTTGCCGACTGGTACGCCATCCATGAGCCGACATCGCCCCCCGCCGCCGGAACAATACCGATGATTATGCCGATGATCGAGGATTTTACGATCACCCCTGTCATCTTTTTGAACTCAGACCATTTCGGAACGAGACTGCCGTCCAGTATTTTCCTAGGGTCGTCAAAAATCACAGTTTTTCCGAAAGCGATCTCCTCAACGCTGATCAGCACTTGCGAAATCGCGTAAACGCCAATCAGCGCCGGAGCCAGAGGGATCCCGCCTTCCATGTAAATACTCCCCATCGTGTATCGCTGTACGCCGTAAACGGGGTCAAGTCCTATAACTCCGATGAAAAGCCCGATGACGCCCGAGAGGATACCCTTGAGTCGAGATCCCTGTGACAGATTACCCATGATGATGATTCCGAAAATCCCCATCAGAAAGTACTCCAGAGCGCTACATTTGAGCGCGAACTGGGCCAATAGCGGAGATAATGTTAGCAGCGCGATTCCGCTGAATGCGCCGCCTATCATGGAACAGACAGTACTCATTCCTACAGCCTGCGTACCAAGCCCTTGCCGGACCAGGGCAAATCCGTCGTCGGCCGTCGCGGCGGAGGACGGAGTTCCCGGCGTGTGGATCAGAATCGCCGTAATCGAACCTCCGTAAATGGCGGATGTGTAGACCGAAGTCAGCATGATCAGCGCGGCGACAGGGTTCATCCCGAACGTCAGCGGGATAAGCAATGTGACGCCCATCGTTGCGTTCAGTCCCGGCATAGCGCCGATGAACATGCCCCCACAGACGCCGACGAGCAGAGCAAACAGCACGTCGAGCGATAAGATTGCACGCAGCATTGGCATAGAACGTTCCCCCTTACAGCCTGACGTGCAGCCGCACCGCGAAAACATAATACGAACAGATGAGAAAGCCCGACGGGACAAGAAAGAGTACTTTCCAACTGCGTACGCCTAAGTAAAACATGAGCACGACCAGCAATAAAGCTGTCGCTGCATAGTAATTGACGAAATAAAATATGATCAAGTAGACGACGAAAGCGGCGAACGCGGCCCCCGTCATAATAAGCGCCTTTTTGCGTACCGGGGCGCTTTCCCGATCAGGCGCTGTCGGGGAACTTTTCAATAGACCTAAGATGAAAATAAGGATTGAAAGTATAGAGATCGTAATGATGCAAATCCGGGGATATATCGCGCTTGTTCTATTTTGAAAAGTGTACGTCCGCGCGTAGGCCCAAGCTGAAAGCGCGAGGAGTACGCAACTGACGCAAACGTCCGAATTGAATTTTTTCACTGGACTGACTCCTTTCTGCCCGCGCGCGCATGTTAACGAACGGGAGAAGACTGTATTTTTTTACTGTCTTATCGCTAACTGTCTAAAGATGCGAATCGATGACGGCAAGACGCGCTCCGGCGGGATTCGGCGGCGGCGTTCTTCCCGGCGTCGGAACGAGCGTGAGAGAATGTCCAAGTCATCGGCGGGGGGCAGGGTGGCTCATGCGTGTAAGTTTACGCTTTCAACCCTATCATAGGGAACACCGAAGATACGTCCGTTTCCGAGCGATCCGAACAGCGCTTTCGTCTCCGCGCTACCGCCGATGGCCGTGTTGACTGACCGCGCCGGGGACTTCAACGACGCGAAAGCGCGGGCATCACCCGAATGTTTCGCCGGATCGAGCGGGAGCGTATGCAATTAACAATGTCGCGCGTTTTACGCGCGGCGACGCGCTAAAAAATCAGACGCGGTTTAGATCGCGCCCCCGGGGTGAAAAACTTGGACAAAATTGTCATTGACGGAAAAACCTCGGAAGCCGGAAAGCGGCTCGGCCGAATCTGCTCTGTCCGCCGCCCGGCGCCGCGGAAGCACTCCCTCGGATAAATTGTTTAAGAAGAAACTTGCGGAAACTTGTAGAGTGCGTCCGCCGCGCCGCCGGCGCGCGATCCGGCGGACATTTAAGCTGCCGGGCGAAGGGCGTCGTGGCCGCCGTCAGTCTTAAAGTAAACGCCTTAAAACGTTATCGCCCCGGCGTGACGCTCAAGTTCGCGTCCCGCCGAACCTCCCTCCGAAACGCTTAGCAACTTTTAATGCCGCGCGCGAAGATTAAGGAAGATAACAACACACATTTGCGCCGGCGGCGGTAACCGTGTGTGTAGCGCGTCGTTGGAACCGGCGGCGCCGAGTCTGTGTCGCGAAAGCCATGCGCGACCGCGGCGCCGAAATCAACCGTTACGATACCGCTGCGCATCTCGATCGGAACCTAACCTGAACTTTGCGTCGTATTTTCCTTTAGTAAGAATAGCACAGTGTTATTTTGGTTTCAAACAGTATTTTTTGAGAGTGCTTGACAGTTTTTTCTTGATAAGATTTCGTGTACACAGTAGAATTTTGACGATGGTTGCAGGGTATATCTCCGGACTCACGCGGAGACCGCGGCAACAATGATCTTGTTCTTCGGCTGTTTCGCGTTTCGCGGTCGTTTTCCGGCTTTCTGACGCCGCATGCCTGCGATGTACAGTGAGGAGGCTTTTTTTGATATGTCGTTGCAAACGTACCGTTACTTTCTCGCTGTCGCCGAGGAACTGAATTTCCATAGGGCGGCTAAGAGGCTGTTTATTTCTCAGCAGTCGCTGAGCGCGCAGATCCAGAAACTGGAACGACGTTACGGCGTAAAGTTGTTTGAGCGCAGGCCAAAATTGATGTTGACGCTGGCGGGCGAGGAGATGAAGGATTTTGCCCGGCGACTTCTCCACGCAGATCAGTCGCTTATGGCAGACTTTGCCGACCTCAGCCGCGCCTGCACGGGACGGCTGCGCGTCGGTATTCCGGGTACGCGCGGCGCCGTGTTCATGCCGCAAATATGGGATGCCTATCACCGGCGTTTTCCCAACATCATCGTAACGATGACGGAAGGCTCGACGGAAAGCCTTAACGAACAGCTTTTCGACGGCAAGATCGATCTCTATATCAGTGTCAACGTGCCGATTCGCAACGGCGCGAAAGTCGTCAATTTGTGCCGGGACAGGGTGTGCTGTGTGTTCAGCCGTTCTTTTTTAAGCGGGTGCCGCGAAGCGCAGAGGGAGGCGCTTGAGCGCAATATGCGCGGCTTTGATCTGGCCAAGATCGCGGATATTCCTCTGATCACGTTCGGGCGAAACAACGGCTTGGGACAGGCGCTGCAGTTTTTCTTTAAAAAAAACGATATTCACCCTAACATAATATTTGAGAGCAACCGGCACGATCTTGTTTTTGAACTTTGCAGGCGGGGACACGGGATAGGAATGATGTATGAGATGATTCTCTATCAACCGTTGCGTATGGAAGAAATCGCCCGGGATCTCTTTGTCGTCCCCGTTAAGGCGGGATTGTTGCCGCAGGATTCTACGCAACTGGTCTACCGACGTGAAAGTATGCGCCCAAAGTATTTGAACGGTTTTATCGAGGTGACGCAAACCGTTTTCAACAATTTTTCGCGCCAGATAGGCTCTATCATCAAAAACGCGGCGAACTGGCGGGAGTCATAACGATGCCGTCCCGCTCCGATTGATGAACATCGATACGTTTATCAAGGAACAACCGGCGGGAAAATCGCCTTAAAAACGTTTTGAGGAATCGCGTCACGAACTTTTGATTACTCCTCGTATTCTCTTGATTTTGCCGACGTTTTTTGATTCTCCCGGAACGGAGAGCAAGTCCCGGCGGGGCGTGTGACAAATAGCCGAAAACAGGCGAGGATTATCTGGTCAGAAGAAATTGACGAGAACCATGTATTTTAACGATTTTCTTATCTTCATTCCGCCAAATTTAATGATTCCTTTCCGACGTACCGAAGCCCTTTCCGCGGGCGGCAATCAAAAAAACGCCCGGGAACAGCCTTTTACAGCTATTCCCAGGCTATACGGCACGGAGAGAGCGCATCAAAACGGCGTGAAAACAGACAAAAAGAGCCGACGACGCGCGACCCGCCGCATGCCGGCCGATGTCAACGCGCCCGGGACTGCCGACGGTGTTCGCTTTGCCCATGACCGAATGGAAAAATTTTCCCGGGAGATGTTCAAACGAAGGGTTCCCGCCCGGCGGCGTCGCTTTCCGGCCGGAAGAATCCCAAGCGCGCGACCTCGCTTTGGTGAAAAGGCCGTGTTTCTTCGCCGACGGCGGCGCGGACGGCGTTTTCGCGGGTTTTCGACGGAACCGGCGCGCGCTCGGCGAGAGGGAACACTGGCGAGCGACGGCGCCGGGGGGAGTGAACGAGCGGCGGCGCAGAAAAATCACCGGCGGGGTGCGGAAAAGACCACGTTGCCAGTGACGGCGAGAGAACCGTAGCGGCGGACAGTGCCGCCGAGGGCAACGAGGCAATATAAACTTACATCTGCGCGGAAGAACCCATCGCCGATCGCGAAAAAAATATGGCGGCGGACAACGGAAAGGAGCGAAAACACGGATACAAACGAGATGGACGGCGACGGAAAGACCTCTGCGGAATTCACACCGCTTGCAGCCTCGCGCGAACGGAGAGCGGCGCGGAAGAAACCGCCGCCGAGGGCGCTCTCAAGGACGGCAGATCAGCGCAAACAGGCGGATACGACATGGGAGAGGAACGGTACGACCGCCGTCAAAGGGCTTCCGGCGGAGAATACTCCCTCCGGCGGCAAGGACGCCGGAGGCGGCAGTCTGACGAACATCCTCGCCGCCAAGGGAACGTTCATCAAAAGAGCGCTTCGGAGTCGCCGACCCGCCGGTGGAAACCGGGGAGACGGAAGTCGCTTTCCCGCGGTTCCCGCAAGTCCTATTGCCCGAGGAAACAAAAGCGTATACACACTTCATCTCCGCGCTGTCTTCGATGAGCCGGCGGCGAAAACGGTTTTCCCCGCAAAAAAAGAGTTCCCGAACGAGAAGTTCGCTTTCCGCTGTTTTCTCCTTCGCCTCGGTTCCATCGACGCGGAGTCCAGGACAGAGCGGAAAATCCTGCTGAAAAACCGCGCGGGCCCATCCGCTTTCAAAAACGGGAGAAAAGGGTGGAGGGGAATAATGAACTTTTCGGACAGGAAGACGGCGGAACGGCCGAGGCGTGAGTTCCCAGCCGGATGCCGCGTCGAACTCGCGCGCATGGACGACCCGCGGGCGCCCTCAGGTCGGGACGGAGGGCACCGCGCGGGGCGTGGACGACGCGGGAAACGGCATAGTCGGCTGACGCGCGGACAAATGCAAAAGATGCAGTGAAACAATGCGAGACGGGCGCCCTTTCGCGAGTGGAGAACGAGACGTTCGTCTGCCTCCGCCACGGTGTGCGCGAGGCTCTGGAGAGCATCGATGTCGGCAGGATAAGGCGGGATCGGATACCCGCCGCAGTCGCCGCGACCACCGCGCGTCAGAAGACCGCTGACATCTACTGTAGTTCTCGCGGACTGCGTCGGGTTAATCAGAAAATATCTTTTCTCCTCCATGAAATGGCAGCGACGTGAGGCAAAGAAAAGCCAACCACACTGCGCTGAGTTTGCGCCGTATCCGCGTGGCGTTGACATTTTTCCCCCGCCGCTTGACGATTACACGTACAAAAAGAGGAAAACATACAACGGGAACGGATGAGACGGACATGACATATGAGTAATTTGGAGAGCGCTTATTGAAAATCACCGAAAACGAGCGGGGACGATTGCGTTCCGACGAAGGCGGAGACAGGAGAAAAACAGAGGATCTCCTCACTCTGCTGAGAGAAGATGACACGCTGACGGCCGACTCCCCGGATATGTGCCACAAGGAGCAACTTTCACGTGGATCCGTAAAAAACAGTAATCAAGGGAATGAAAACCTCTCTCGGGGAAGAACAACTCGCCTCAAGCGCTGGAGATTGGATAATTTTCGCCTTTTTTTTTACAGCAGAACCCGTTGTAAGCGATAACGGCGCGGCTATCGTTTTTTATATGTTAAAACTGAGAAGGGATAGGGAAGAAACCGGCCGTATCCGTCGGCGGCTTGCGCAGACGGATTACCCCGTGAAAGGCCCGCGGTTTACGCCGGTCTTTGCGCACGTTCCGCCAAACGCAACGAGGCTGTCCCGATATAAACGGGACAGCCTCGTTTTTCACAACGCGAAAGCCTCCGATCAGAGACATCTCTCCCGCGGAGGTTTTTTTTCGCGCTTCTTTAACCGATTACGAAAAATCGGCGGATCAGACGTATCTCTTACAGGCACTGGCCTCGGATGAACGTCTCCGCACAACTGCACAACTGCCCGGTGCCATAAGCGAAAACGTCTTCAGCCCCGCTTTTTAGGCGACAGAACATCTCAGGCGGATGTGCGCCTCCAGTCAGAGCCGATCTTAGTGACGATGAGCGCGCCAGCCGAACACACAATACCGATAACGTCGGTCTGCCAGCCGGGATAGAGCATACACAGCGCCGCGACGCCCAGAAAGATCCTGGAGACGGGATTGAACCGAATGAGGAAGAATCCCTCCAAAGCCCCCACCAGGCACATCACGCCGACAAGGGCCGTGATGCAGCTGAGAATAACGTCGCCGACATTCCCGACTAGAAGCAAAGTCGGGTTGACGAGACAGAAGAACGGAATGATATAGGCCACCGCCCCATAACGGAACGCCGTGAAGCCTGTTTTGTTTGGGTCCGCCTTGGCGATGCCCGCTCCCGCGTAAGCCGTAATAGCCACCGGCGGCGTAATGGTACCGATGCAGGAGAAGTAAAAGATAAACATATGGGCCGCCAGAGGGAGCGCCCCCATCTCTATCAGGGGTCTGGACAGAATGTTGGCTAAGATGATATAAACTGCCGCGCAAGGCATTCCGCAGCCCAAGATGATGCAGATCACAGCCGCGATAGCGGCGGCAATCATCAGATTGCCATGAGCCAACGCGATTAGCGAGGCCGATACCTTGGTCCCCAGCCCCGTCAGCGAGATAGCACAGACAATAATACCCGCGGCGGAGCAGGTGCAGATGATAGGCACCACTCCCCCCGCGCCGTTCGCCAGGGCGGCCCATACTGTCTTTAGGGTAGGGCGAGTCTGCTTTTTAAAGCAGGCCGCCAGCAGAATGGCGAAGATAGAGAACACACAGGATTTCATCGCGCTGTAGCCGGCGATGATGAGCGCGATCAGGATGAAAATGGGGAGCGCGAAGACGCCCCGTTCTTTCATCACTTGCGACAAAGGCGGCAGTTCGTCTCGGGGAAGTCCCAGCAAACCGCGCCGTAAGGCGATGGCGTCGGCCACAAATAAAAGCGCAATGTAAAACAGCACGGCCGGAATAGCCGCCGCCCTCGCGATTTCGTTGTAGCGCACCCCTAGAATATCAGCCATCAAGAAAGCGGCCGAACCCATTATGGGCGGCATCAGCATTCCCCCTGTGGAGGCTACCGCCTCAATGGCGGCCGCTTCGTGAGACTCATAGCCCATTTTCTTCATCAGAGGAATGGTGAACGACCCTGTGGTAACCACGTTCGCCGCGGAGGCGCCGGAAATCATGCCCATGAGGCCGCTGGAAACGATAGCTGTCTTCGCCGGGCCACCCCTGTATTTGCCGGTCAGCGAAAAGGCAAAATCTACAAACCACTGCCCTGTGCCGAAAGCTTCCAAAAAAGCCCCGAACACAACAAAAAGGATGATGTAGGACGCCGCCGTGCCTACAGAGGAGCCAAAAAGCCCCTCTGTAGTCACGTAGATCGTTCCTACAATGCGCTTCCAAGTCTCGCCGCGGTGCCCAAGCACACCGTTGAAGATATATCCGTAGTGGGTATAGAGCAGGAACGCAAGCGCTGTCAGAACCACGACAAATCCTGTGGAGCGGCGTGTCGCCTCAAGAATACATAAAATCATGATCCATCCCATGATAATGTCAACGCGGGTATAGGAACTCGCCTTGAGCATCTTGGATGGCCACGTGAAAAGTATGTACGCGCCTCCGGCAACCGTCAGCGCGATCAAGAGGATGTCAACGGCTCTGCACCACCAATAAGTTTTCTTCTCCCTGCCGACAGTCAGAGGTTTGAGCGTGAATACGGTCGGGCACAGAAATGTCACTAAGCCCGCCCGCTGATTCATGTCGGACATGGAGCCGAAACCGGCCACATAGATGGCCGTCGCCGCTGTAATTACATAGATAAGTTCACGGCAGTGTTCTGTCACCCAAGCATATAGGTCTTTTTTGCTGGAAATCGTTTCCACCTTAAATAACTCCTATCGAAAAGCGGTTGTCACGCTCCGAGTCCGAGTTCACTTAATAAGGCCGATTTCCCGATAATAGGCGGCCGCGCCCGGATGCAGAGCAATAGGTACTTCGGCCGCCGTCTCCCGGGCCCAGCAGTTCGTGGCCGAATACTGCTTTTTAACCTCGTCAAAGTGCTCGTACAGAGTCTTTGTTATGTCATAGACCAAGCCGGCCTTCATGTCGGAACGAACCACCAAAAGGTTGTTTAAACAGACGGTCAGCGCGCCCTCAACGGTACCGTACTCCGATGCGTTCAAATCATAGCGGAAGTAATAGGGATACTTCTCGCAGATCTTTTTCACTTCGTCATCGGTAAAACTGATGAACTTCACCGCGCCGCCTTTGGACGCGACCAGTTCGTCCAATCCCGTGGAAGGGATGGACGCCTGCCAGATGACAGCGTCCACTTTGCCGTCCGACAGGTTAGACGCGGCATCGGTGTAGGAAGAATATGTGGCACGCATATCCGCCGTAGTAAAACCATAGAGCAGACTCAGCACCTCGTCCGCCACGTTAACGGCCCCGCCTCCGGCGGAACCAAGCGAAACAATCCGGCCTTTCAAGTCGGCCATGCTTTTGATGCCGCTGCCTTCAAGAGTAACACACTGGAATACACCCTTCGTGATAAAGCCCATCATCGCCGATACATTATCAAGCGGCTCGCTATAGGGAGCGGTACCGTTGGCGGCGGCAAAAGCCATCGAACTTTGAGTCAAAGCAAAATCCACCTCCCCGTCTTGCAGGAGTGTGTTGTTCTCGGTTGCGCCGCCGGTGTTCTGCGCGGTGCAGACGATGCCCGTATAGTCGGTCAACACGTCGCACAAAGCCCTGCCCGCCACATAGTAACCTCCTCCTATGCTGGCAGTACCCATGTTCAGGTATTTGGGCTTTTCGTATGTAAGGTCTACTTTAGCGCTGTCGGCAAAAACACTCGCCGAGGACAAAAGAACCGTCGCCGCCGCAAGAAATAATGCCGGAAACTTTTTCATCGTGCTCTCCTCCGTGTTTTATAATTTTACCTTTTACAAATTTATAGGAGCCAGACCCGCGCTGATATACGCCTGATGGATATTATCTTTCTCCTGTTCCGTCAGAGGCAAAACCGGCCTGCGGGCCAAGCCGGAGGGGATGCCGCCACGCTGATGGAGAAGTTCTTTGGATCTGGCGTGAGCCTCGCCGGAGATGTCCGCCGTTCCGTAAATAGCGTCGCAGACAATGGCCATGCGGCGCTCACAGTCACGTATGCGCTTTATGTCACCCGACTGCACGGCCCGCCATGCCTCAACAACCAGATCCGGCACGCTGCCTCCGATGCCGACCAGAGCGCCGTCAACATCCATCTTCATCGACGAGATCAGCGACTCGTCATAACAAGTAAATAGAGCCAGACCGGGATTCACCTTTCGCACCAAACGGATGGCCGCTTCCACGGTTGCGCTGTCGCGAATGCCAAGTTTCATGCATTTAACATTAGGTATTTTGGCAATCTCCGCCAAGGCCGGCAGTGGGTAGAATGCCTTGCAATTTTTGTTGTACAGCTGAACCGCCACGTCCGTGCCGGGAACTGACTCTGCAAAGTCCCGCACATATGTCGCGCAGGTCTCCGCGCTGACGCCGGAACGCAACCACATATGGGACGGCTGGATCATCACAGCGGAGACACCGGCCGCCACCGCGTCGCGGGCGCAACGTATGGCCTCCAAGGTGCCTTCGTTATTCACGCCGCAGACGACGGGAATTTTCTCTCCCACTTCATCTACCGTGATGCGGGTAATCTGATCCCGTTCCTCACGCGAGAAAGTCGTTACCTCCGAGGCGTGGCCGTTGATGACCAGTCCCCCCAGACCGGGCACGGACGCGATCCACCTCAGATACTTCCGAAAGGACGCCTCGTCCACAGAGTAGTCTTCCTTTATCGGAAGACATATAGCGGGAAAGATTCCTTTCCAGACAACTTTTTTCATCACGCGCTCCTCCTTTGACCGGCAAAAACACCGCTTGTCTGTTTAGAGCTGTTCAGTTCATATCAGCCGTCGCGAGCGGCAAAAGTGTGCTTTGCGCGCGGTTGTCTAACACCGTCCAAGGATAAAAGTTACATATTATATCGCTCAACTATCGCTCGGCGGTTTGGCCTGTAACCGCATATAAAACTTCCTCGCGGCTTAAGCCCGATTACGCGCATGTTCGCGGTCGCCAGCCTTTTTTCACTGTCCCGGCCGCGCTTTTTCACATCGCGGAGAGCTGCGACCGCAGGCTGACGCCGTTTGCGGCAAACAGTTGGCTCTCCTTGTCTCATCATCTGTTTTTCGCCAAAAATTTCTCTCCCGTTTGCATATGGCGTATGCTATCCATTCGACGTTATTTTTGAATATCGTATACGATCTTCAATTTGACGCGCATAAATTAACACAAGGCGGAGAGTTTGTCAATAGAATTCTTTTGACTTTCGCGTCAGTAAGGATTTTCGCCGCCGGAGGCACTCCGTCAAAATCCATCGCCGGATTTGGACGGCAAGTCAGTTTAGGTTCACAACATTCAATAGTACACCGTGAAAAATTGCCGACGGGCCTCGTTTCCGGCGAATCCCTCTCTCTGGCATGAGAAAACAGAACAGGGCCGCGCCGCAACGATTTTGAACTGTCGGGGAGTGGATTTTATGGAACCGAGGAGATGATACCTCCGAAGGTACGTATCGCTCCTGTTTTGAAGAAGGCGCTTCTCGCGGGAAAATACAGAAGCGGAGAGGAATTTGAGTCCGACAGACGTTGCCGTCAGGCTGAATATCAGTCGCGTTCCCGCGCGGGGAATCTTTCGGTCTCTGGCTTCCGGGGGCGGATTGCTCTGCGCATGGAGCGTGCCCTATCGTGAAAAACATCGATGAAAATTCAACGCCGACCGCTCCGACATACGGATTCCCCTTGATGGCAAAGCGGCCGCCCGCGCCTTTCGTTCCGCGCGGAGGTCCGTCGCGCTCTCCCGGCCCCGTTTTTTTCGCGTTCAAAGATCGTTCACGCCAACGGAGGAGAACCGGGATCCGCTCGCGCCCACGTCCCATGCCGCGCCGCTCGGGCGCGCTTTTCGCCTTCCGTGTTCAAAACCGGCAACGCGGCGCCTTTCCTCGTCGCTTTTGCAAATTCTCGCGCGCCGCGCGCCAGAGCATTCGCGGATCGCCCCGGGCTGCCCATCGTGGCCGCGCGCCCGCGCCGCGTTCCCGCTCCGCCCACGCCCCGTTTTGTCATCGCCGCTCGCTTTTGCCCGCCGCCCCCTCTTGTCGCGCGCCCGTCTTTCCGAGCCGATATTCTCCGTTGGCGCGCTTTTTTGCCGCGCCCCGGTGTGGATTTTTCCCCCGCCGCATCGCAAGTGCGCCGTTAGCCTTCCCTTCGTTCGTACCCGCTTTCGCGCTCCCCCACCACGTTCCCGCTTTGCACGCTCGTCCATTTCTCGCGGCGCTGTGTTGTCCGCTTGCTCACGGCGGTTGATAGCGCGAGGCCGCCACAGTCTTCACTTGTATTTTTTTCGTGCCGCTCCGATGCCGACGTTTGTGACTACCGCAAACTTCGTCCGCGCTCCCCCTTTTTATCTGCGGGGGCAGGACGGATTCCGCTCCCCGCATTGTTTTCTGCGCCGCCCGGCTCGAACATTTTCACGAACTTATCCCCCGGTTTTCCGGCCCCGATTTGCCTGTGCCGTGTTCCCGCTCCGCCCACGCCCCGTTTTGTCGTCGCCGCTTGCTTTTGCCCGCCGCCCCCTTGCCGAGCGCCCGTCTTTCCGCGCCG
>CAZRXR010000008.1:14213-37747 GCA_964604125.1 uncultured Synergistaceae bacterium | reverse complement strand
GCGCGGCGAAAAATCGGCGGCACCGCTCGCGGCAGTCTCCGCTCTCCTCCCCGCTCAGGACGCGCTCAAAAAAGTCCGCCATCTGCGCGTCGTCGCGCACGATAGAGCACACGCCGGCGGAGACAAATTCCTCCGTGGCCCGCGCGAAATCGCGGTAATCCGGCCCCTGGCAGAACGGGATGCCCCAGACAGCCGGCTCCATGATGTTCTGCCCGCCGCGCGCGGCGATCGAGCCGCCGATAAAGGCCGCCCTCGCGCAGCCGTAAAGCTGAAAAAGCTCGCCGATACGGTCAACGACCATCACGCGCCAGTCCGCCGAGGGCTTTGAGAGCAGGCACGTCTCAAGCCGGAACGATTCCGACATTTCCGCGACCGTTTGAGCGCGTTCGGGATGCCTCGGCGCGACGACGAGGCGCAGATCGGGGAACCGGGCGCGCAGCCTTCGGTAGGCTGTCAGCACGACACTCTCCTCGCCCTCGTGCGTGCTCCCGGCCAAAATGACGGGGCCGCCGCCGGAAAGGAGCGTCCGCGCCCGGGACAGGTCGGCCGATTTTCTGCGCTCGATCAGCGCGTCAACTTTGCAGTCGCCCGTCACGACAACCTTTGACGGTTCGGCCCCCAGAACGATGAAGCGCTCGCGATCGGCGTCGGATCGGGCCATGATCAGCGAGTAGCGGCGGATCACCGGGCCCCAGAAGCGCCTGAACCTCGCGTATTTTTCGCAGCTTGTCCGCGAGAGGCGCGCGTTCACGAGATAGGCCGGCACGCCTTCGCGCCGTAGCCGGTCGAGCATCTGCGGCCAGATTTCCGTCTCGACGGTCACATAGGCTCTTGGCGAAAGCGCCGCGAGCGCCCGCTTCACGACGCTCGGGGCGTCCCACGGGTAATAGATCCGGCGCGCGAGCGGCCCCGTCAGCCGCGCGGCCATCGCCGCGCCCGTTTCCGTGATCGTCGAAAGCAGCACGGGAAGTTCCGGGCACGCCTCTTTTACGCGCTTGACGAAAGGATACGCCGACTGCACTTCGCCCACCGAGACGGCGTGGATCCAGAGCGCGCCGCGCGGCGTGTCGGGGGGATAGAAACCGTAGCGCTGATCGTTCCCCTCGTCGTATTTGCGGCGCAAAAAGGGTTTGGCGGCGCGGAAAGCAACCTCCGAAAGACACCCGTAGAGAGACATCGCCTAGGCCACGCCGCTTTGCAGCAGCTCGTGCACATGCACCATCCCGACGGGGCGGCGCCGCGTGTCTACGACGATCAGCACCGAGATCTCCAGCTTTTCCATCACATGCACGGCCTCGGCCGCGAGCGCGTCGGGGGCGATCGTCCTCGGCGAGCGGATCATCACGTCGCCCACGCGGCGGTCGAGGCAGGAGATGCCGTCTCTGGCGATCAGGCGGCGCAAGTCGCCGTCGGTGAAGATGCCCGCGAGCGTTCCGTCCGAGTTCACGACGCTCGTCGCGCCGTAATTCTTGCTCGTTATCTCAAACAGCGCGTCCTTGACGAGCGTGCCGCCCGACACGACGGGCAGCGCGCCGCTTGTGTTCATCACGTCGCTTACGCGCAGCAGGAGCCGCTTTCCGAGCGAACCGGCGGGGTGGAACAGCGCGAAATCCTCTTTTTTGAGGCCGCGCAGAAGCGTCACCATGGCCCCGAGCGCGTCGCCGACGGCAAGCTGGAGCGTCGTGCTGCTCGTGGGCGCGAGTTGCAGGGGGTCGGCCTCGCGCTCGATGCTCGCGTCGAGGAAGATGTCGGCCCCCTGCGCGAGCGGCGAGTTCGCGTCGCCCGAGATCGCGATCACGGGAGCGCCGATACGCCTGAAAAACGGCAGTAGCGACACAACTTCCGCCGTCTTGCCGCTGTGGCTGATCAAAAGCGCGACGTCCTCGTGCCGCACCATGCCGAGGTCGCCGTGGGCCGCCTCGCTGGCCTGAAGGAAAAACGAGGGCGTGCCGAGCGAGGAAAGCGTCGCGGCCACCTTGCGGGCGATGTGCCCCGGCTTTCCCATCCCCGAGATGACGGTCCTCCCCTTGCAGGATTCGATCAGGCGGGCGGCCGAGACAAGTTCCATGCCGAAACGCGACGCGGCGCGCTCCAGTTCCTCCGCCTCGTGGCGGAGCACCCGGCGTCCCGCCTCGAGAAGTTCTTCGTCCGACAGCTTCTCTGGCTGGCGGTCGGAAGGAAGCGTTACAGACGCGCTCATTTTTCACACCACCCTAAACTGACAGGCTTGATCCCCGTCCGCACGAGTTTGTCGATCTCCGCGGTCTGCGCGAGGAAGTCCTCGAGCAGATACAGAGGAACCATGTTCGGGCCGTCGCTGAGCGCGTTTTCTGGGCGCGGGTGAACTTCGAGGAACAGCGCGTCAACGCCGATTGCGACGGCGGCGCGCGCGAGAGGAAGCGTGAAGCGCCTGTCGCCGCCCGAACTGTTCCCCATGCCTCCGGGCGTCTGCACGCTGTGCGTGGCGTCGAAGACGACGGGCACGCCGAGAGAGCGCATGATGACCAGCGACCTCATGTCCACGACGAGCTGATTGTAGCCCATCATCGTGCCGCGCTCGCAGAGCATGACGCGCTTCGCGCCCGCTTCGGCCAGTTTCCCGAGAACGGACTTCATGTCCCACGCGGAGAGAAACTGCGCCTTTTTCACGTTGACGGCCCTTCCCGTCTTGGCCGCCGCGACCAAAAGGTCGGTCTGGCGGCAGAGAAACGCCGGTATCTGCAGAACGTCGGCGACCCGCGCGGCCGGCTCGGCCTGCCATGGCTCGTGAATGTCGGTCAGCACCGGCACGCTCAGTTCGGATCCGATGCGGGCGAGCCATTTGAGGCCGGTCTCGATCCCGGGGCCGCGCGGGCTGGAGATCGAAGTGCGGTTGGCCTTGTCATACGACGCTTTAAAGATGTAGTTCAGCCCCAGTTTTTTGCAGACGTCGGCGGCGCGCGCGCCCACCTCGAGCCCCAGTTCGAGGCTCTCGAGGGCGCAGGGGCCGGCGATCACCGTCAGCCGATCCCCGCCCACGGTTAGGTTCCCGACGTTTATCGGATTCATCGTAATACCCCCTTTGCGTTCAGCGCTTCGCTGAGCCTGCGGTAGGTCTCGCACTTTCCGCCCCAGCCCAGTTCGCTTTCGACGTACTCCAGAACCGAGTCGATCGCCCCGCGGGCGCCAAGACGCTTTTTCCCCGCCTCGCTCATCAGCGACAGTTTCCGGGCGTCCGCGAGCAGGCGCAGAGCCGCTTGCGCGAGAGCGCGCGGGTCGGGCTCGACGAGCAGTTCGGCGTCGCCGAGCAGTTTTTTCTGCACGAGCTTGCCTTTTTCGAGGATCGAAAGCACGGGGATCCCCATGCCCGCGCAGACCTGATTCGCCGTCCCCGCCAAGCCGAGGAGAAGTTCGGCTCCCCGGGCCACTTCTGTGACATCCCCGCAGAAGATCCTGACGGACACCTCTCCTTTGCGCAAGACTTCGTCCTGAAAGGTCCACCCCTCGGCGCGCGAGACAATCCTGTCCGCGTCGATGCTCGGAGCGAGCACCATGATCGCCGAGACGCGGGAATTTCGCGCTATCAGCCCGAGCGTATCGAGCAGCAGCGCCAGATCGGCGTACGCCCTGCCGCGGCTGCCGGGCAGCACGAGGATTCTCCGCCCGTCGCCCCACAGATCCTTCCGGCCCGAAGGGGCGCATTGAAGATCCATGATGGGGTTCCCCTCGAAAGCGGCGTTGACGCCGTTGTCGAGAAGCTCCCGCGCCGTCGCCTCGTCGCGCGTCCAGACCTTTTTCGTGGCGCCGCGGTAGAGGAAACTTTCCAGCTTCCAGTGGCCGCTGATGTACTTCGTCTTGGCGGTCGCGAGCAGCAGCGCCTTTTTCCCCTGCCCCCAGATCGTGTGACAAAGGAGATATGCGTCGCCGACGCAGAGCACGGTGCAGCACCGGCTGCGGACGGATTTCCACGTGCGCAACTGCGAGCCGATGTGCCCGAACAGCCCGGCCTTGATCTCCGCGCGCAAATCTTTGAGGTGGTACTTGATGATACCGCCCGTCGGGCTGTCCGCGACCGGCGAGAGAATATCGACGCCGATCCTCCCGTACTGCTCGCCGCGCCCGACAAGCGGGAACGCGCACACCTCGGCGTGCGGGTAGCGTTTCCGTAGCCTGAGCGCGAGAGCCGCGCCGATGGCGTCCTCCCCGTAGCCGTTGGAGGCGACGATCAGCCTCGGCCGCAGGGCCGAAGCGACGGCGCGCCAGAACCTCGGCTCGTCGTCAAGCTCGGCGAAGATCCTCGGCACGTACAGCGGCAGCCTCGGGACGTATCCGTCGGGAAGGTTGAAAACGTCCTTTTCGGTGCAGCACAGCGCCGACGCGCCTAAAGAGCGGGCTTCCCCCTCGATCGCCGAAAGCTCGGCCTCCGCGTAATGGTGGTGATCCTTGAACTCGCGCCGCGACACGAGGCGCATGCCGCACTTTTCCACGGTCGCGAAAAAACTTTTCGGGTTGCCGATGCCCGAGAAAGCGGCACACGGCTCCGCGAGGCACAGATTCTCTCCGGCGGGAACGAGAGAGCCTCCCGTCAGGCGGAACCACACGGGAGCGCTGAGACGCGACAGAAAAACGTTTTGCGGCGGCACCCAGCGCGCGATTTCGGCCGTGAGTTCCCGCAACTTCCCCTCGGGCGCCTGATCGGCCTTCGTGATGACGACGATGTGCGCCCGTGCCAAAGAACTCGGCAGTTCCCTGAGAATGCCGTCGGGAAGCGGCGCGCCATTGCCGAACGGACATATCGCGTCGATAAGCACGATGTCGAGCGCGCGCGCCACTTTGCGGTGCTGAAAGGCGTCGTCGGCGACGACAATATCCACGTTGCGCTCGCAGAGCGCGCGGACATCGGCCGCGCGGTCGCTCGAGACGGCGACGGGCACTTCGGGCAGATGGCTCGACAGCAGCGACGGCTCGTCGCCGACGGAGCGCCTGTCCCCTTTCCCGCCCGCGATCACTGTCAAGTCGCTCGTGTGCCGTCCGTAGCCGCGGCTCACGATGCCGGGCTTCAGGCCGAACTCCAGCAGGCGGGACGTGATGTATTCGACAAAGGGCGTCTTATTCGTGCCGCCCGTCACGAGGTTGCCGACGCTGATGACAGGCAACGGCGCCTCCTCCGAGGCGCACACGCCGTGATCGTAAAAAGCGCGGCGGCCGAGGACGACGGCCCGGCTCAGCCAGCCGGCTGGTTTGAGGAAGGCCCACGGCGACAGACGGCTTTCCCCGCGCGTATAAGAAAGGTAGGACTTGACGAGCGGGTTCATGACAGTCCCGCCCCGCTCTGCAGGGAAAACAGCTTTTTATAAGCGCCGTCTTTCCGCAGCAGTTCTTGGTGCGTCCCCTCCTCGGCGACGCGACCGTTTTCAAGGTAGAGGATTCTGTCGGCGTTGACGATCGTCGAGAGACGGTGCGCGATGATAAACGACGTGCGCCCCTCCATGGCCTTGTCCATGGCGTCCTGAATCTGCCGCTCGACGGCGGCGTCGAGCGAGGACGTCGCCTCGTCGAGAATGATAATTCTCGGGTCGCGCACGATGGCGCGGGCGATGGCGATGCGCTGCCGCTGGCCGCCGCTGACGGTCACGCCCCGCACGCCGACTTCGGCTTGGTACCCGTCGGGCAGTGAATCGATAAAATCAGAGATGCCCGCGATCCTCGCCGCGTGGACAATCTGCTCCTTAGAAGCGTCGCAGCCGTAGGAGATGTTGAACGCGATCGTGCCTTTCATCAGCACGGGATCCTGCGGCACCACGCCGATCTGGCGGCGGAGCTGGCCAAGGTCGAGCGTTTTCACGTCGATGCCGTCGATCGTCACAGATCCCCGCTGCGGGTCGTAAAAGCGCTGCACGAGATCGACGAGCGTTGACTTCCCGGCGCCGGTCGTGCCGACGACGGCTATTTTCTCACCGGGACGCACCGTCAGATCCAGTCCCCTGAGCACCCACTGGCCGGGCTCGTAACAGAACCACACGTCGCGAAACGCCACCTCGCCGCGCAGACGCCCCAGACGAACGGGGTGCGGCGGCGAGACGACGCGGTCTTCATTGTCGAGCAGCGAAAAAATGCGTTCGGCGGCCGCGAAGCCGAACTGGAGCTGACTGACGGCGCGCGTGAAGTTGTTGATGGGCGCCGCGAGGAACCCCAGCGTCCCCAAAAAGGCTATAAGCTCTCCCGGCGTCATCCTGTCGGCCAGCACCTGCCGCCCGCCGAGCCAGAGGATCAGCGCGAGCGCCACGATGAGGAGTACCTGCACAGAGCCGTTGAGAAAGGCGTTGACCTTGACGCCGTGAATGATCACGTCAAAGTTCTGGCGGTTGCTTTTTTTAAAGCGGTCAAGCTCCAGTTCCTCGGTCGCGAAAGCGCGCACGATTCGAATGGCCGACAGGGCCTCCTCCGCCACCGCGGAGAGGTCGGCGACGCACTGTTGCATGTTCCGCCCCACTCTGCGGAGCGTCTCGGAGGCGCACTTCAGCACGATCACGACCACGGGAAGGATCAGGAGCGTGTAGATCATCAGCTTCCAGTTCAGGTACAGGCAGTACGAGAGCATCGCCACGCACGAAACGCCCTGAATCACAAGATCGACGGCCACGTTCGTGACCGTCATCTGCAGCATGTTCGCGTCGTTCGTCACCCGCGAAAGCAGTTCGCCGACGCGCTTGTCGTTGATGAACTTCAGCGAGAGCGTCTGCAGGTGGGCGTAGGCGGCCACGCGCATATCCATCACGACCCTCTGCCCGACCCAGCCCATGAGGTATTTCTGGCCGTAGTTGAAGGCGGCCTGCATCACAAAAAGCACGACCAGCGACACCGCCAGAACGTTCAGCATCACATAATCTTTGCGAATGAGCACGCCGTCCACGACGTGCTTCATCAGATAAGCCGGGACGGCCGCGCAGAATCCGGCGCCGATCATGCACAAAAACGCCATGCACAGCTTTTTGACGTGCGGTCTGAGCAGGGACAGGAGCCTTTTATGGAGTGACCTTTGAGGGTTATCCTTCATACTCGGCCGTCATCCTTTCGAGAATGTCGCAGATCCTTGCTGGAGCGCCGGGTTCGACGCCCTTTGAAAGCGCGTCGAGTTCCTCTTTCTGCCGGGCCAGTTCCTCCGGGCGAGAAAGCAGGGACAGCACCGCCCGGGCCAGGTCTTCGGCGCTGTACTCGCCGATCAGTTCGGGCACGAACGCGCGATCCGAGAGCCTGTTGGGCCACGCCGTCTTTCCGATGTAGCGGGGGATGCCGCGCCTGATGACGCGCTCGCGCAGCATCGCGCCGAAGCCGGGGATCGCGTCGAGCATCCCCACCAGCCCCGAAAGGGGCATCTGACGCAGAAAAGAAAACGGCACCGTGACGGCGAACGGCTGTCGGCAGTACATCAGTTCGAGCGTGTTCGTGCCGGGCTGGGTCAGCGCGAGATCGGCCCCGCTGATCCCGGCGGGCGTGGTGCCCAGCCAGATCGAAAAGCCGTTTTCACGCCAGTTTTCCACCTCGGAATCGTCGCAGAAAGGCGAAAGGAGGACACGCAGCTCGACCTCGGCGTCGCGCTCCCGGATATGAGAGCGGATGTCCTGCAAAAGCAGAAACGCCTTTGAGCGGATCTGCGGTCTGCTGCCCGGGAAGACAGCCACGCGCTTGCCGATCGGAGCGTTCCACGGCGCGGGCGCGCCCGGGTCGAGGCTGTCGAGCACGAGATCGCCCACCACTTCCAGACGCGGCGCGCGGTACAGCCCGGGGCGCGACGAAAGCACCCTTTCGCAGCGATCCATACCTTTTTTGCGGCCATACGAATAGCATGCAAGCGGGGCGTTTTGACGCCACGCGAGAAAACGCCCGAACAGCAAATCCCCGCCCATCTGCAGCACGGCGTCGTAGCCGCACTCGCGCCAAAACGACGAGAGCGCTTCAAAACTCGATCGGTGCAGATAAACGCGCTTCGACAGCGTCTTTAAAGCGTCAAGCTCCCTGCCCGAAGCGTAGGGACAGGGAAGCAGGTGCACGTCCACTGTCCAGCGGCGCCCGTGCGCCTCGGCAAGGAAGGGGCGGCACCAGCCCCAAACCTCGCCGGGGCCGTTTGCCAGCAGGGCTATGTTCATCGGTTCACCAACTTTGCGATCTCGGCCGCCCACCGCTCCACGGCGCCGGGATCCCCGAGCAGTTTCCTGTCGGCCGCGATTTGCGAGTGGACGCCCTCGCGGTAGGCCGCGTCCTCAAGGTAGCGCCGCGCGCGAGAAACGATGTTCGGGACGTTGGCGTCGTCCTGGAGCAACTCGGGAAAGGTCATGCGCCCCGAAAGGACGTTCGGCACCGCGACGAACTTTGTGAGCGTCAGCGCCTTATAGATGCGCCATTCGAGCGCCGTGCCCCTGTAAAGGACGATCATAAAACGGTCGAGCAGCATGGCCTCGACCGCCGCCGTGCCGCACGCGCCGACGACGAAACGGGAAGCGTACATCAAGTCGCGGCCCGATATTTGCGTCGAATCGACGCCATGTCTGTTCTGGACGATCATGCGTCTGAGAGATTCGGTCAAGCCCGGCGCGACGGAAAATACGGGGTTGAATCCCCACTCGCGCAGCGCGAGGGCCGTCTCCTCCAGCAGCGGGAGCAGCGCGTTGATTTCGGAGCGGCGGCTCCCCGGCAGCAGAGCGACCCTTCTTTCGTCATACGTCGGCGCGTTCGCCGACGGACGGTACGGGGAAAAGTCCTCGATCAGGGGATTGCCGTTCCAATAGCTCCTCACGCCGTGTTTCTCAAGCGCTTTTTCCTCAAACCGAAAAAGCGGAAGGCACAGATCGCAGTATTTTTTCAGATATTCAGCGCGTCCCTCGCGCCAGGCCCAGATGGTCGGAGGGCACACGTAGACGACCGGCCCCGCGTAGCCGAGCGCGCGGATTTTCCCAAGCAGGGGAATGTGGAAATCGGGGCTGTCTACGACGATGACGGCGGCGGGGTTCCGTCCGGCGACCGCGCGGGCAAGTTCGTCGCGCAGGCGAAACAACGCGGGCAGCGACTTGACGATCCTCCCCAGCCCGAAGATGTGCAGCGCGTCGTTGCTCCACAGGCGGCGCACGCCCTCCGCCCTTTCGCCGCACATGCCCCACATCTCGTCGCGCGGAAGGATGCGCGAAAGCGCCTTGCACAGTTTGGCGGCGTAAATGTCGCCCGAAATTTCGCCCGTGCTTATGAAAATTGACATGAGGCGACTCCCATCACGCAGATCCTCAGACGTTCGGCTTCTTTAATAAAACGTTCCTTCTGCAACAGCAGAACGCTGCCCGCTTCGACAAAAAGCGCGGTCAGCTCGGCCTCCGCCATGGCGAGCAGCGTGTTCGGCCCGACGACGGGAAGATCGTACCGCCTGTCCTGATCGCGTCTCATGCCCTTTATGAGTACGCCGCGCGAACGCAGACAGCCAGCGCGCCTGATCGTCTGATCGGTTCCCTCCATGGCCTCGACGGCGACGACGGCGCGGTTGGAGACAACGACCGACTGCCCGAAAGAGAGCGGCAGCAGCACCTTGAGGATGTCGAGGCCGTACCGGCTGTCGGCCATGTCTCCCTCCGTGGGGAGCGGCCCGGCGATATGGCCTTCGCGAGCGAGAAGTTCGGGGACGATCTCGTCATAGCTGAGAACCTGGATGCCGAATTTTTCGATGTATTTCACGACCCCGGCGAGCAGGCTGTGATCGTTTTTGTCGCGCACGTCGGACAAAATCCTGACGGCGCCTTCGTCGAGCTTATCGCGGTCGTAGATGCTTTTTTTGGGGACTCCCCCCGCCATAATGATCTGGCGCACGCCCGAAAGTCGCATCTTCGTGAGGATCATCGCGACGGCCATCGGGTTGCGGATCTTCTGCACGTCAAAACCGGCCCGCGCGTACGGTTCGTCGTCTCCGGCCAGCAGATAAATTTTCGGGGCACGGCCGCTCTTGCGGACGAGGGCGGCGAGAATCTCAAGAGGCAGGTCTCCCTCGCCCGCGACGAGCGCCAGTTTCCCGGCGCTCATCGGTCGGCCCTCCGCGAGAGCAGGAGAGCGCCGGCAAAGAAGATGATGTTGGACAGCCACGCCCCCAGCATCGGCGGGATCCTCCCCGTCTGTCCCAGCGAACGACCCATCGACATCACAACGTAATAGATAAAGACGACAAGGATGCTCTGGCCGAATCCCGCGCTCGCGCCGCCCTTGCGCAGAGGACGGACGCCGAGCGTCGAGCCGATCAGCGCGAGGATCATGCACGCCCACGGGACGGCGAGGCGCAGATGGAACGCCACCCAAAGCGGCTGTGTGTTCTTGCCCTGGGCGCGGAAGATGTCGATCTGCCGGAGCAGTTCCATGCAGCTCATGTCGTCGGGTTTGGCGCTAGAGCGCGAAATCTGCCGCGGCGACAGCCTGATGGGGAGCGCCTGCTGCTTGAAGTGCATGGTGTACTCGATCTTGTTCTTCCCTTTCACGTCAAAGACATCGCCGTCGCGAAGGTACCACGTGCCGTCCTTCCAGAGACCGTCGCGCGCCGTCGTCAGGCGGACGAGGCTCGCGTTTCTGAACTCCTGCACGATGACGTCCTCCATCGTCCCCCTGTTCGAGTTGAGTCTGTTGATGTAGACGATGCGGCGCGTACCTTCGGCCGTGTTGTCGCTGCTCCGCAGAAAGACCTGTTCCTTGAGCAGCGCGGGCTTTTCACGAACCACCTCAAAGCGCATCACGTTCTGAGAAGCGATTTTGCCGAGCGGCACAAGCGTCTCGTTCAAAAGCACGGCGGCGCACGTCACGAGGAACGCCGCGCACAGCACGGGCCGCCGGATGCGCGAAAAGGAGATGCCAGCGGCTTTCAGCGCGACGATCTCGCTGTTGGATGACATCTTGCTGAAGCCCAGAAGCGACGCGAGCAGGCACGACATCGGCATCGTCAGCACGACGACCGAGGGCAGTTCGTACAGGAACAGTTTGCCCGCGACGGCGAGCGAGATCCCCTTTTCGATGATGAGATCGGCCAGCTTAAAGAGCAGCCCGCCGGCGACCATGATCAGAGTAAAGGCCATTACTCCGAAGAGAAATGGCCCCATCAGCTCCTTGATGATCAGACGGTCCAGAATGCGGAAACGTTTCATGGGGAGACCTCCTTCGCGTTGAGTTCGAGAGCTCTGTCCGCGATTTCGCGAACGGCGCCTTCGCCGCCGCGACGCCGAGTGACATAATCGGCGCAGACGCGCAGAGCGTCGGCGGCGTTTGCGACGGCCACGCCCATGCCTGCCCAGCGCACGCACTCGATGTCGTTGATATCGTCTCCCGCATAGATCACTTCCGACGGCGCGAAGCCGCAGCGGGCGGCTATTTCTTTCAGCGCGGGGAGTTTCTCCGAGACGCCGTTGACGAGAAAATCGACTTTCAGTTCTTTCGCGCGCCGCTCGGTCGCCGCCGAATAGCGCCCGCTGATGAGCGCGACGACGCCGCCCGATCTCCGAAAGGACGATATGCCCATCCCGTCCCGAATGTCAAAACGTTTAAATTCGTCGCCGTCCGCGCTCACGTACACGCCGCCGTCGGTGAGCGTGCCGTCCACGTCCATGGCCAGAAGGCGGTACATCAGTCTTCTTTCTGCGCCGCCGGTCTCGCCGTCGGCCACGGGCAGAATCCGCGCTTTTTGTCGCCCGTCTTGAAGAACTCGACGATTTCCCCGACGTCGGCGTCGCCGCCCGCGTCTTTTTCAAGCAGTTCGAGGGCCTCGCGCATCGGCAGCGAGGAACGGTAGAGTTTTTTGTAGGCGCGTTTGATCCGCAGGCGGCGTTCGCTCGAAAAGTCGTTGCGGCGCAGACCGATGACGTTGAGCGAGTAGATCCTGCACGGCGATCCGTTGACGAGCGTGAACGGGGGAACGTCCTGCGCCACGCGCGACGCGCCGCCTATCATGCAGTAGCTGCCGACGCGCACAAACTGATGGAAGCCCGACATGCCGCCGATGACGGTGCCGCGGCCGACGCGCACGTAGCCGGCCAGACCCGACTTGCTGGAAATCGTCACTGAGTCGGCGATGCGCACGTTGTGCCCAAGGTGGACGCCCTCCATGATCAGACAGTCGTCGCCGACCGACGTTACATTCCCCTCGCCGGAGGCGCGGTGGATCGTGACGTTCTCGCGTATCGACGTGCGGCTGCCGACCGCCACCCAGCTTGTTTCGCCCTTAAAGCTGTGATCCTGCGGGTCGGGAGCGAGAATGGCGTTTTCGTAGATCACGGACTCGTCGCCGATCCTGGTGTAGGGGCAGAGATGGACGAACGGGCGCAGAACGCTTCCTCTGCCGATCCACACGTTCTCGTCTACGATGCAGTACGGTCCGATGACGACCCCGTCGGAGAGTTCCGCCTTTGGAGACACGATCGCTGTAGGATGAATGTGAACGCTCATCTTCTATTCTCCCCTTCCGGTTCGTGAGCCAGCATGAATCCGAGTTCCGCCTCCGCGACGACCTTTCCGTCCACTTCCGCGCGGGCTTTCACCTTGCCCATCTGACCGCGCAGACGGGACATTTCGGTGTAGAGAACCAGTTGATCCCCGGGAGTGACGAGGTGCCTGAACTTCGCTTTCTCCACGGTCGTCAGGAACGCGATCGTGCCGCACAGTCCGGGGCTGTTGAGCATCATCATCGCGCCCGCCTGCGCCATCGATTCGAGGATGAGGACGCCGGGCATGACGGGTTCGCCCGGGAAATGCCCCTGGAAGAACGGCTCGTTGATCGTCACGTTTTTAACCGCGACGACGCTCTTACCCGGAACCAGTTCCACGATTCTGTCCACAAGCAGGAAAGGATAGCGATGCGGCAGACAGCGCATGATCTCCTTCACGTCCAGCATGATCATCTCTCCTTAATAGAAAAAGCCGTTTAAAACATGGACGCGCCGCCCCGGCCGATCATTCAGTTTAAACGTTTAAAGATACTGGCGCGCGATCGCGTCAACAAGCTTTTGGTGCAGCGCGTGCCCCGCTCTGACGGCGAAGAAATGACCCGTGACTTTTTTGCCCAGAAGCGCCAGATCGCCTACCAAATCGAGAATTTTATGACGGACGAACTCGTCCGGACGTCGAAGCCCGCCCGGGGTGAGAAGCTCGCGCCCTCTCACGACCAGCGCCGTCTCCACGGTGCCGCCCAGAGCCAGCCCCATCGAGCGCATCTGCTCGATCTCCTCGTACAGACAGAACGTGCGGCACTGCCCCAGTTCGGAGACGAAAGTCTCAGGCTCAACCTCCGCAGTCGCCAGCTGCGTGCCGATGTAGTTGTCGCCGTAGTCTACGGCATAGGTGACGCGCAGCCTGTCGGACGGAAAGACGGCGCAGATTTTGCGCTCGTCTTCCGAGACGGCCGATATGGGCGTCGAGACGTTGACGATCGACGGCTCTCCCGGAAGCTCGAGCAGCCCCGCCTTTCCGATGCCCTCGCAGAAACCGCGCGAACTGCCGTCGAGCAGGGGGATCTCCTCGCTGCCGGGGCGGATGACGATGTCGTCGATCCCCAACCCGCGCAGCGCGGCGAGAAGATGCTCCACTGTCATGACGCGGCGCGCGCCGAACTTCAGCGCGGTGCCGCGCCCGTCGCCGCTGTGCTCCGCCGTCCGCACGGGCGCGCGCGCGCCGTCAAACTCGAAGACGTACCCTTCTCCGGCCGCTGCCGGCAGCAGCGCGACGGACGCTGGTTTGCCGGAATGGAGCCCGACGCCGCGAAATTCCGTTTCACTTCTCAGAGTCAGGCGCGACATCGGCAATCTTCCCTTCGAGGATCTTGACCCTTTTCAGCAGTTCCGGAACCCGACGAAGGGCCGCTTTAAAGCGGAAGTCCTTCATATGGTCTTCGGCCGGGTGTCCCGAGAGGATCTGACCGGGCTTCGTGTTCTTCATGACGATAGCCATGCCCGCCACCTGAGTGCCGCGCGCCACGGTGATGTGTCCGTTCATCCCGCTGCGCGCGCCCATGATCACACCGTCTTCGAGCGTCGTGCTGCCGGCTATGCCCGACTGGCTGGCGATGATGCAGTTTTTGCCGATGCGGCAGTTATGCCCGATCTGAACCTGATTGTCAATCTTCGCGCCGCCGCCGACAAGCGTCTCGGCGATCGTGGCGCGGTCAACGCAAGCGCACGCGCCGATTTCAACGTCGTCGCCGATGACGACCGTGCCGATCTGCGGTATCTTGACGTTCGCGCCGTCCGGGCCGCCCGGGATGATGCCGAAACCGTCCGCTCCGATAACGGCGCAGCTGTGCAGAAGGCAGCGCGCGCCGATTTTCGTCCGGCGCTGGATCACGACCATAGGCTCGAGGACAGTATCTTCACCGATCTCGGCGTCGGGGCCGACATAAACGTTGGCGACAAGCCGCGCTCGTTCCCGGATCACGGCGCCCTCGCACACAGTGCAGTTAGGGCCGACCGAGGCGCTCGCGGCGACGCGCGCGCCCGGGTGAACGAAGGCCCGCGGCGAAACGCCCGCCGGGATCTCGTAGCGCGGCTCGAAAATTTTGAGCAGTTGCCCCATCGCGGCGCGGAAAGATTTTACCTTCAGCCCGTCGCGGCCCTCGGGAAAATTGCGCTCGTCGGCGACGACGGCGATCCCCGCTGGAATCGAGCCGAAACGCTTAATCGAGTCGAGAAAACTCAGCCGCTCCGGCGAACAGCCGTTCAGATCGGAAAGACCGGCGATGAGCCGCTCCCCCCTGCCGCACGCTTGCGCGCCTATACGAGAGGCCAATTCGTTCAACGTATATTTTTCGTCCATCGGGCACATCTCCTTCGCGGTGTCGTCGCAAGCCGAGCGCTACAGATTGCTCAGAGCGCGCAGACTGAAACGGTCTTTTTCCTTGCTCTCGTAATAAAGTTCAAGCGACACATAGCGGTTCAAGCGGTAGCCGACGGCCGTCTCCAAGTCGTCGTCCACGCTGTACCGAAGCCAGGCGTACGCGCCCGTGCGGGCGATGTCAACGTGCAGGCGGTACCAAAAATTAGACTCGTCCTCGGTGCTTGTCTCCACGCCAAGCCACACGAAACGGGCGGGCGAAAAGCGGAACCCCGCGCGCCCGTCCACGCGCCAGTCCTCAAACCACAGGATAACTTCGCCGTACAGCTCGGACGAAACGCGATCCCATATGCTGAAAAAATGCCCCATATGCACGCCCGCTTGAAGGCGCGCCTCGCTGCCGGCGTGCCCCGAAAGCCAGCCGCGCAGCGAATACGTGGTGCTGTCAACGCGGGAGGTGACCTTCGCGACGGTCTTCAGCGCGATGTCGTTCTCGGACCGCGCCTGAAGGAATTTCAGCCAGTCGCTGTCAAGCTGTCGGGCGCCCAGCCACGTGACGAGTTCCGGCTTGTGGCGTTCGAGCCATTCGACGGGGAATCCCGTAAACGAAGAAAGATACCCGAGCGAAGCGTCGCTCAAGGAGTCGGCAAGCAGCTGCGGGACGGTGTTCGAGAGGATCTCGATCGAAAAGGCAAGGAGAAGCGGCGGACGGGGGTAGAAACTCAGTTCCAGTTCGGCCCTCCGCCCTTCGGCGGCGACGCGCACCGACGCGCGCCAGCCGGGCACGCACTCGGCGACAATCGCGTCGAGCCTCGTCTTGAAGCTGTCGGCGCTCCAGCTCAGCGCCTCCGGCGGAACGCCGTCGAGCAGGCTCTGCACAAGCGGGCGCAGGCGGTCGAGATCGCCTGTCAGCCACGCCTGACATTCCTCCGGGAGCCTGTCGGCTCCTTCGGGGCGTCGGAGCACGACCGCCCACGACGCGAGATGTTCGGGCTGCAGCAGGACGGTTCCTTCGCTCAGATGGACGGCAAAACCCGAAAACAGGCGGCTGGCGACGACAGCGAGCGCCTCGAGAGCGGCCTTGCCGGAGACGCGGCCGCTTTTCAGTTCGCGCCAGACGGCGTTCATGCTGCCGCGGATCGAATCGTTCAGCCACCCCGGAGCTTCGCAGCGGAGCGGGAGGGGCGGAACCGCCGCTTCCGACGGCCCGACGCGCAGAAAACACACGGCGAACAGGAGAAAGAGCGCGCGCCGGACAAAGGGAAAACGGCAGGTTCGCGAAAGACGCATTTTTCTCCTCCTTCCGGGGCCGTGAAACAACCGCGCGGCGGCCTTCCAGGCGTTTTAGAACATCTCGCCGAAGCCGAAGTGGAACTGCGTTTCGTCGCCCTTGGCGACGTCGAGACGTATGTTGCCCAGCGGCGTCTTGACGCGCACGCCGAAACCGGGCGAGTCAACCATGTCGTTGAAGTCGAACTCCTCGCCGTTCTGCGTGTTCCACGCCATGCCCGTGTCGTAAAACGCCACAAGCGAAATGTTCTCGTCGATGGGGATGCGCAGTTCGACGTTCCCCAGGAACATTTCATGCCCCTTGAAGTCGCCGCTCTCGTACCCGCGGATGCTGTTGGCGCCGCCGAGCGAGTAGCGCTCGGAAAGCGGAATGCGTCCCGACGACCACCCCGCGCGGGCGCGAGCGGCCAGGATGACGGGGCGGTCTTCGGTCTGCCCGAGGTCGATCCAGTCCTCCAGTCCCTTGATCGGCACAAAGCCGACAACCTCGACCCAGTACTTGGTGTAATCCCATTCGCCGCCGAGGAACTCCCACGCCTGCTCGACGCCGATCGTCTCTCTGTCGCCCTTGGGATAGCTGAGATATTTGTCGATGTTGTTGCGCGAGATCTCGAGCGTCGTCGAGAAGACCTTGCTGTCGAGCGAGTCGTTATCGACGATCTCGTGGAACAGCGCCTGACTTTGCGCGTCCGTGTGCCCGCCGGCCGGGCCGTAGTACTCGATCTTGCTCTTGTGCCAGTCGGCCGTCAGGAACCAGCTGAACTGTTCGTCGCGTCCGAACTTGCGGCCGAAACCGGCGTACACGCCGGTGCTCTTTTCGTCGTAGTCGAAGGCGTTGAAACGCGACCCGCGCCCGTTGTTGTAACGATAGGTCAGTTCCTCGTCCTCGCGCTTGTAGGCGCCGATCTTCCAGCTGTAGGTCTTCTTGTCCATGTAGGGATCAGACAGAGAGATCCAGTAGTTCTTGTAGTCGCCGCGGTCAAATCCCACCTCGAAGACGCGCGCCCGGCCGCCGAGGTTCGACTCGCGGAACGAAACGCCGCCGCCCAGACCGCTACTGGAGCCGTAGCTGACGGAGAAGATCAGGCTGGCGCTGCGCTTTTCCTTGACCGTGACGACGATGTCAACGTCGTCGCTGCCCTCCACGGGCTCGAAACCGACGTTGACGTCTTCGAAGAAACCGAGGTTGCGAAGGCGCGTGATCGAGTGGCGGAGGTACGTCGCGTTGAACAGATCGCCGTTTTTCATCGGGATGTTGCGGCGGATAACGTAGGATTTCGTGCGTCGGTTGCCCTGAATGAGGATGTCGTTGATCCTCGGCTCCACGATGATCACGTTGACGACGCCGTCCTCGATCTGAACGTCCTGCACGCGCGTCATCACGTAGCCGTCGGCCTGAAAACGCTCGCGCAGGCGCTGGATGTCGTTGCGGAAGAACACGCGGTTGAAGATCATGCCGGGCTGCGTGAAAAGCAGTTTCTTCAGTTTTTCTTCTTTATAGGTCGTGTTGCCGCGGAAACGGATGTCGGTGATCGTGGGGTTTTCCGTGACGACGTAGGTGAGGACGACGCCGCCGCCTTCCATCTCGGCTTTCGCGTCTACATACGAAAAGAAACCCAGATCGTAAATAGCCTGGATGTCGTCCATGACGGTCTGCTGGTTGAGTTCGTCGCCCACGTGTGTTTTAACGGCCCTGAGAATGTGCCCCGAGACGATTTCATTGTTGCCCTCGACGCGAAGCGCCGAGACGGGGGCCGCAAGGGCGCGACCGCTCAAACAGAGCGCCGCTGTCAGAACGCCGATGATTTTTATCAACCTTTTTTCCAAATGTTTCGCCTCCAAACTTCCAAGCGTGCGCCGAGGCACGGTTTTGTCAGTCGAACTCGAGAACGATCCCCGAAGTGTTCTTTTGGAGGGCTTTTCTGCCCACCTCGGTCAGCCTGTAGAGAACGTCGTCGTTCAGCCGCCGCGCCGGGCGGGAAGACGCGACTCGGGGGAATCTTCTGATTTTTTCCGACTCCGCGGTTTCGTCCGCGAAAGAGCGCGCCGCCGCCTCGCGGATACCGGCCGGAAGTTCTGCGGCGGCCGTTGCCGAGGCGGGCGCCGGCACGATCGCGTTCCCCCGGGCGACGTAGTCGCCAAGCCCCAGCGGCGAGGCCCACACAAGAACCGAAACCGCCGCCGCCGAGACGGCGAGGAGCGCGAAAGGAAGCCGCCGCGTCTCGCCGCCCGACCGGTGGCACTGCAAAAGTTCCTGCCGGGCGTCGTCCAGTTCGGCGCGGGCGCATTCAACGTCGAGGATCGCGTCTGAATAATTGCCGTCCGCGCTCATGGTCTGAGCGCGGTGCACCCAGCGTATGATTCGGTTGTACTGTTTGTCCAGCATTTCAGTTCCTCCGGGACGCCAAACTCATTTTATTATCCCGTCCGCGGCCTCGGAAGTGGCGCTGTCGCGCAAAAAACATTCTTTCAGTCGGCTCAGGGCTTTCTTCTTGAGGCGATACACGTGGCTCACGTCGAGCGACATCTCCTCGGCCAGTTCGCGCGCGTTGCGGCACTCCATCACCAGCTCGCGGAGAATCCGGGCCTCGCGCTCGGGCAGCGACATCAGCCCTTCGCGTAGCGTGAGGATCTCATCCGCCTCCCGCAGGCTGGGCAAGTCGTCGCCCTCCTCCATATCCGTATCGACGGGAACGGGCGCTTTCGCCTCGACGCGCTGAAGGTAGTTGAGCATCTGACCGCGTATTCTGTAGCAGGCGTAGGTCGTAAAGCGCAGCCCGCGATCAACGTCGAACTTGTCCACGGCGCGGATCAGCGCCAGCGTCCCCTCCTGCACGATGTCGGCGAAACGGTGCCCGGTGACGTTGAACTTCCGCGCCATCCAGTACACCAGCGGTCTATACGCGAGGATCAGCTTCTCGCGAGCGTCGTCGTCGCCCCCGGAAGCCGCTTTCCACAGCTGTTTTTCTTCTTCCCACCGCAGGGTGTTCGGTTCTGTCATGTTTGTCCTCCAAAAACGTATTCGCGTTTATTGTACCAGTTTTTAAGTTTTCGCGCGCGTTTAAAACGCGATCGGCAGCGCGGCCTCCTCTCCCGCGCGCGCCGCGCCGGCGCCGCTTAAGTGATCGTTGTAAAAGGCCAAAACGAACGTGCCGCCATCGCGCTCCAGCCCGGTGAGCGAGCAGTTTGACAGGCGGAAAAACTTCCACACGGACTGAAGGGGAACCTCGAGCGCGGCGGAAAGAAGCGCCCGCAGCGTGCCGCCGTGCGACACGACAAGGACGCGCTCCTCCGGGCAGCTTTCCAGAAGCGCGAGCACGGCTCTCGCGCGGCCGAGGATCTCGGCCTCCGTCTCGCCCCCCGAAGGGGCGACGCCGAACGGGCGGTGAACCCAGCGGCGGAAAAGTTCGTCGTTCTCCCGCAGCCGCGCCGCGGTTTGCCCCTCCCACGCGCCGAAGTTGATCTCGCGCAGTTCGGGAACGATCCGCACGCTTTCGCGCGGCAGGCCGGTCGCGATGAGCGCCGTCTCCAGCGCGCGGCGCAAGGGGCTTGAGAGAACGCGCTCGGGGCGCCAGCGCCGCACGCGGGGGGAAACCTCGCGGGCCTGACGCTCGCCGTTCCCGTTTAACGGCGTGTCGCGGCTCCCCTGGAAGCGCCGCTGGATGTTCCAGTCGGTCTCTCCGTGGCGCAGCAGAAGAATCTTTTTATTATTCACGAGGAACACTCCCGGCACTCATGTTTGTTTTCGCGGCCTCCGCGCAAACACTCATCATAAATTATACCAAATAAACCGCCCGGCGGAACGGAAAAAGCGCGCGTTCCCGAAATTTTTATATTTTTATGGCCGGCGCGGAAACGCCGCCGTTTCGCCGGAATGATCGGGCGATACGGCGGCGTCTCCGGACACCGGCCGGAAACGGACGTTACAGAAAAAAATTATACGCGCGGACGCGGCCCCGCCCGCCGCGCCGCGAAAAAAGCGCGCTTTATCTGAGGGACTGGATCAAGTCCCAGTCCTCGATGAGCGGTTTGATAAACGGGACGGTCGCCTCGCGGATCGTCTCGTCGGGGTCGGCGATCTCGACGCCGTACTCGTCGTGAAGCTGAGCCGTCAGCGATTTTTCCGCCTCGACGATCCGCTCGTCCTGCCAGTCGATCGCCTTGTCCACGGCTTCCTGCACGACTTTCTTGTCGTGTTCCGAAAGTTCGTCCCACGCGCCGGCGTTCATGAAGATCATGTTGGGGCAGATGATGTGGTTCGTCTTCGTCACGTATTTGGCGACTTCGTAGAACTTGTAGCTCTCGAACGTCGTCAGCGGGTTTTCCTGCCCATCGACGGTGCCCGTCTGCAGCGCCATGTACAGTTCGTTGATGTTCATCGGCGTGGCCGCCGCGCCCCATGACTGAACCATCTTGACGTACAGGTCAACCTGCGGGACGCGGATCTTCATGCCCTTCAGGTCGGACAGCGTGCGCACGGGCTTGGTCGTCGTCAGCTGCCGCGTGCCGTAATAAAACGTCCCGAGGATGCGCACGTTGACGGACGCGAACAGTTCGTTCAGCTTGGCCTTGTAAGCGCCGTTCAGCGCTTTCTTCATGTGGGCGACGTCCTGCCAAAGGTAGGGCGCCTCCACCTGCGAGGCCTTGGGAATCCACGTGCCGAACTGCGCCGGGCCGTCGGTGACCAGATCGACCATGCGCTCCTGCACGCCCTCCACGAGGTCGGAAGAACCGCCGAGAACGCCGTTGGGGTACCCGGTGATGTGGACGCCCTCGGCCTTTTCGTTGATCTCGGCGATGGCGCGCGACATCATCTGCGTCACGACCTGCCCTTCGGGGTGCACCGAGCCCCACTTCAATTCGGTCTTGGCAGAGGCGACGCCCGCGCGGCAGACCGTCAAAGCCAGAACCAGAGCGCTGACAAAAAACTTTTTCATCGTTCTTCCTCCTCTTGAGAGTGTTGGATTGTATAAACACGTTCATGCGCGCGAAAGCGCGCTCAGAACCGATTTACAGGGAAAGAACCCCGGCGTTTAGGGAGCTCCGTAGACCAGATTGGGGAGCCAGTTCGTCACCGCGGGCACGAACGTGATGATCATCAGCACGACGAACAGCGGCAGCAAAAAAGGCGTCGTCGCGCGGATCACTCTGTTCGCGGAAATACCGGCGACGTTGGATGTCACGTACAGCACCACGCCGACGGGCGGGGTGATCACGCCGATCATCAGGTTGACGACCATGATGAGACAGGCCTGCGTCTCCGACACGCCCATCTTCATCATCGCGGGCACGAGGATCGGCCCGAGGATGAGGATGCACGCCGTCCCCTCCATGAAACACCCCACAAACAGAAGGAACAGGTTCACCATCAGCAGAAAGACGACCTTGGAACTGACGCCGGCGAGCAGCGCCGTGATCATCTGAGGGACGCGGGCGACCGTGAGCACGTAGGAGAAGATGTTGGCCGTCATCACAATCGACAGCACCACGCCCGTCGTTTCGCACGTCGCGAGCATCACGCGCGGCAGATCGCGCGGCTTGAGGTCGCGGTAGGCCAGCACGCCGATGATCAGCGAATAGAACGCCGCGATCAGCGCGGCCTCGGTCGTCGTCACGACGCCCGTGTAGATGGCCGCGAAAAGGATGACGGGCGACAGAAGCGCGAGCGCCGCGTCCCTGAACGCGAGCCACAGAGTGCGCAGCGTCGCGCGCGGCTTGCGAGGATAGCTGCGCACGTTGGCGTAATACGCCACGAGCATACACAGGGCGCACGCGATCAAAATCCCCGGGATCACGCCGCCGACAAAGCACCGCCCGACGGACGCCCCCACGGTGACAGCCATGATCACCATCGGCAGCGACGGGGGAATGATCGGCCCCAGCACCGAGGAAGCCGCCGTGACCGCGCAGGCGAAATCGTCGTCGTAGCCGATCTCGCGCATCGCCTCGATCTCGATGTTGCCCAGCCCGCCCGCGTCGGCGACCGCGGTGCCGCTCATGCCGGCGAAAAGCGCCGAGCACAGCACGTTGGCGTGCCCCATGCCTCCCGGCACAGAGCCGACGATCTCGTTGGCGAAACGGAACATCTTCCGCGTGACGCCGCCCGTGTTCATCAGGTTCCCCATCAGGATGAAAAACGGCGCCGCGATCATCGTGAACGAATTGGAAGCCTGAGTGACGCGCTGCACGACGATCATCGGGTTCGCGCCGGTCGCGAACATGTACAAAAACGAGACAAGCCCCAGATTGACGTAGAGCGGCAGCCCGGTAAACAGCAGAACGATAAAGACGGTCAGCGCGATATTCAACGGTCGTCACCCTTCTTGTCGCGGTAATCGCGCGGCCCGGACACGAAACATTCGACCAGCCGGGACGCCTCGTATACGATGATGGCCAGATTGCACAGCGGCCCCATCGCGTAGACAAGCCCGTAGTTCAGCGCCAGCGAGACCGCCGTGCGCTTCATGCCCACCTTGACAAGGCGGACGCCGTAAACGACCATCAGCGCCGAAAAAACGATGCACAGCGCATGGCACAGCGCCTGCACCCATTTTTGCGCGTCGCGGGGAAGCGCGTTGAGCAACACTGTGATGCGTATGTGAGTATCGTGCCGCTCGGCGAGCGCCCAGCCCAGATAACAGATCCAGACGTAGGCGAGCTGGATCAGCTCCTCAGACCAGATGATCGGGTCGCGGAGAACCCATCTCCAGAACACCTGGCACAGCCCAAGGACGAAGATCCCGCTCAAAAGGCACACCGACAGCCAGTCGATCAGCTTTTCGGCGCACGCCTTCACGCGCGCGAGAAAGTTCACGCAACCGTTCGGATTTTCCATCGCACCATCCCCAGACACCCAAATCGCGCCGTTTCGCCGCCGGGGCTTCAAACTTCCCCAGCGAGCGCGTCCGATACCATAACACTTATAGCAAATTTCCCGTTTAATTTCAATACGGAAACGTTCAAGAGCCGCGCGCGATGAAAGAGCGCGAAAGAACGGCCCGGCGACGGCGCGGGGCGGACGCTTCGATCGCCGCGAAAAGCCGCCGCCCGGAAAGAGCGCGAAAAGTTCCCTTTATTTTCCTCCGGGGCGCGGCCTTCGCGTCGTCCCGATCCGGGCGCGCCGCGCCGCGGGGAACGACTGTTCGAGCGCGCGAACGATTTTGTGGACACTTCCCGTTTCGGCGGCCCGCGGCGGATCTCTCCCGGCCGCGCGGACGTTCCGCGCTCCAAAGGCGCGGCCGCGCTCGAAGAACCGCGCGGGCGGGCGCTTTCGGGCCGCTAAAGGCGCGTTAGCGGAACTTTCAAGGCAATTATAACACGGACAACGCGCGCACAAAAGCGCGGCGCGCCCAAAAAACGGCGAGCCGCGCTTTTCTGGCCGCGACACTTTTTTCGCGCGGGGCGAACGGGCGCCGACGGCGCCTCGCGCGCGG
>CAZRXR010000008.1:0-14113 GCA_964604125.1 uncultured Synergistaceae bacterium | reverse complement strand
CGGGAAATTCCACCGTCACGGTCGTCCCGACGCCCTCCGCGCTTTGCAGGCTGATTTTCGCGCCGTGGAGGCCCGCCGCGTGCTTCACGATGGAAAGGCCCAGTCCCGTGCCGCCCAGTTGTTTGGAGCGGCTTTTATCGACGCGGTAGAAACGCTCGAAGACGCGCCCGAGGTGTTCCGGCGGTATGCCGATCCCCGTGTCCGCGACGCGGAGCGCCGCGCGGCCGCGCTCGTTTCTGACGCTCACGGACACGCTTCCGCCCTCGCGGTTGTATTTGACCGCGTTGTCGCAGAGGTTGAAGACGATGCCGCGCAAAAGCCTCGGGATGCCGCTGATCACGGACGGTTCGCCGCTCAAAGACAGCGCGACGCCAGCGCTCCGCGCTTCGTGCCGCAGCGAGCGCAGCGTTTCCTCGGCGAGGGCCAGCAGATCCACGTTCTCGCGCTCCATGCCGGGAGAGCCTTCGTCCAGAAGGGAAAGGCCGATGATGTCGTCCACCAGACGGATCATGCGCCGCGCTTCCTCGAGGATGCGGGTGTAGAAGACCGCGCGATCCGCGTCTTTCACGAGGCCGTCCGCCAAAAGCTCCGCCGAACCGGCGATTGTTTGCAGCGGCGTTTTCAGTTCGTGGGAGACGTTCGCCGTGAACTCGCGGCGGATCCGTTCGGCTTTCTCTTTCTCGGTGACATCGAGCGCCAGCAGCACCGAACCCGAAAGTTTCCCGCCGTTCGCGACGGGGCTGACGAGCAGCTGATAGCGCCCGCCCGGAAGGTCGATCGTCTCCTCGCCGCGTCTTCCCGCTTCGGCGCTTGAAAGGAGCGCCGGGATCCTCGGGTCGCGGCAGACAGAAAGAATGTGCTCGCCCACGCGGGAAGCGTCCGCGCCGAAAAGGCGTTTCGCGGCGGGGTTGATGTCGAGGATGTTTCCCTCCCTGTTCATGAGGACGATGCCTTCGGCCATGTTCTCGGTCACGGTCTCAAACTCTTTCCGCCCGCGATCGAGCTCCTCTTTCTGGCGCGCGATCTGCCTCCGCTGACTTTCGAGGCGGGACAGGACGGGAGCCAGCTCGTCGCAACCTTCGTTGTCGAGCGGCTTGTCCAGATCGAGCGCGTTGAGGGGTTCCACGATCTTCTTGGACAGGCGCGAAGCCAGCGCCAGCGAAAGGCCGACGGCGATGACAAAAATCGCGCACAGCGGCTGCGTCATGCCGAAAAGCAGCGTCAGCAGCGTCCTTTGGGAGACGGACAGGCGGATCACGGAGCCGTCGGGCAGGCGTTTGGCGCTGTAAAGCGCCCGCTCGAGCAGCGTGGAGGAATAGCGCGAACTTTCCCCGCGCCCCGCCGCGCGGGCCAGCGCGATCTCCTCGCGCTCAAGATGGTTTTCCATGCCGCCGGAATCGGAGCGGTTGTCGTAGAGAACGCGCCCGTCGGCGGCGATCCACGTGATTCGGCACCCCGCCGCCTCAAAGCCTTCAAGGTAGCGTATGCCCTCGTTGGTCACGGCGCGGGACGCGAGATCGGTCTGCATGTTCAGCTGAGCCATCTGCACGCCGCCGAAATAGTCGTAGAGCGCGAACAGGAACAGTCCGACCGAGGCGGCGAAAACGCCCAGCGCGGCCAGGCATATCGAGCGGAAAACGCGCTTTGTCATGAGCGGGCCTCCATGCGGTACCCGACGCCCCGCACCGTTTCTATGCCGTCCCCGCTGCCGCCGAGTTTGGCCCGCAGTGTTCCGATATGCACGTCCACCGTCCGCGTCTCGCCGACGTATCCGCCTTCCCATACGGCGTCCAGAAGCTGTTCGCGCGTGAAGACCCGGCCCGGGTTTTCCATGAAGATCCGCAGCAGTTCATACTCTTTGAGCGTCAGCTGAACGCGGCGTCCGAGCGCGAAGACCGTGTGCTCGCGCGCGTTGAGGGCCAGCCCGCCGACGTTCAGGACGGGCCCGGCTTCCTCCCTTTCGCTCCTTCTGAGCACGGCGCGCACGCGCGAGACCATCTCTATCATGCCGAATGGCTTGGCCAGATAGTCGTCGGCGCCGAGGTCAAGCCCGAGGACTTTGTCGTATTCGGCGCCCCGGGCCGTGGCCATGATGACGGGGACGCGCGCCGTCGCGGCGTTTTTCCGCAGTTTCTTCAAGATGGAGATGCCGTCCTCGCCGGGCAGCATGATATCCAGCATGATAAGCCGGGGCGCGCCCGTCTTCAGCGCTTCGAAAAGCGCGCGTCCGTCCGTCAGCCCTTTCGCCTCGAACCCAGCCGCCGTCAGGGTGTAAACGATCAGATCACGGATGCCGCTGTCGTCCTCAACACAAAAGATCATCGTTCTTCATTCTTTCCGCCTTTCCGCGCCAGGCGTTTGATTTTTTGAAACACGCGCGCGGCCGAAACGGCGAACCCTTCACCGCGCGCCGTGTTTACCCGCCGCGATTATACTCCACGCGGCGTCTTTTTTACGTTTCCGGCGAAACGTTTCTTACGCGCTCCGCGCGTTCGTCCCGGGCGATTTTGCCCGTTATGGCGTAGACGACCCACCCGGCGATGCCGGCGGCGTGGTCGCCCATGCGCTCCAGGTACTTGGCGACCATCAGCAGATCAAGCGCGCGCTCGCCGTCGTCTCCCCGCCCGCGCAGTGTCTCGATCAGAGCCGCCTTGACGCGGCTGAAATACCCGTCCACAACGTCGTCGCCGGCGATCACGGATCGCGCCAGTTCGACGTCGTTCCTGACAAAGGCGTCGATACTGTCTGTCACCATCTTCATCGTGGCGCGCGCCATGACGCCGATGTCCGGCTTCTCGCGGGCGGCGCGGAGATGTCCTTTCGAGACGATCTCGGCGATGTCGCCCGAGTTGTCGCCGATGCGCTCCATGTCCGTCACCATCTTCAGGGCCGCCGATACCGTCCTCAGATCGCGCGCCACCGGCTGCTCACGCAAAAGCAGGCGCATGCACAAGGCTTCGATCTCGCGCTCCTTCCGATCGATCTCGGCGGAATATTCGGGCGCCGAACGGGCCAGTTCCGCGTCGCCGTCGTCAAGCGCCTTGACCGAGAGGGCGATCGCGTTTTCACACATGGATCCCATCGCGATCAACTCTTTGTGTAGGAGAGCGAGTTGCTCGTCAAACATGGGGCGCATCAGCCGAACCTCCCCGTGATGTAATCCTCCGTGCGTCTGTCGCGGGGCATGGAGAAGATCTTCTGCGTGTCGTCGTATTCGATCATCTCGCCCTGCAGAAAGAACGCCGTCCTGTCGGAGACGCGCGCGGCCTGCCGCATGTTGTGCGTGACGATGACGATCGCGTACCTGTCCTTGAGCGAGGCGACAAGCTCCTCGATCTTCGAAGTAGAGATCGGGTCGAGCGCGCTGGTTGGCTCGTCCATCAGCAGCGCCTTCGGCTCCACGGCGAGGGCGCGGGCGATGCACAGCCTTTGCTGCTGGCCGCCCGACAGGCCGAGCGCGCTCTTTTTCAGCCTGTCCTTCGTCTCGTCCCAGACGGCCGCCTCGCGCAGCGAGCGCTCCACGATGTCGTCCAGCTTCGCGCGGCTTTTGATGCCGTGCGTGCGCGGGCCGTAGGCGATGTTGTCGTAGACGCTCATCGGGAACGGGTTCGGCTTTTGAAAGACCATGCCGATTTCCTTTCGCAGTATGGCGACGTCGATGCCGGGAGAAAAGATGTTTTCGCCGTTGTAGCGCACCTCGCCGGTGATCTTCACGCCCGGGACGAGGTCGTTCATGCGGTTCAAGGTTTTCAAAAACGTTGACTTCCCGCAGCCGGACGGGCCGATTAGCGCGGTGACGGCCCTGTCGGGGATCTCCATCGTAACGCCGCGCAGCGCCCTCGCGTTTCCGTACCACAGGCACAGGTCGCGGACAGAAATCATAGGCTACGTCTCCCTCCTTCTTTTAAATCGGGCGCCGACGGACGAAGCCAGCGCGTTGACAAGTAGTGTCAGACACAGCAGGATCGCGGCTATGGCGAAAGCGACCTCAAACTCTCCGCGCTCCTTGGCGTAGACGTACAGCGCCACCGTCAGCGTGGCACCGGAGCTTCCAAGCCCCCGGAAAAATCCGTTCAGCGCGTGAGCGAAGCCCGCCGTGAACAGGAGCGCCGCCGACTCGCCGAGGATGCGTCCCGCCGCGAGGATACAGCCGGCGACGATGCCGTCCGCGCAGCCGGGCAGCACGACAGTCCGAATCACGCGCCACTTCCCCGCTCCGAGGCCGAAAGCGCCCTCGCGGTAGCTTTGCGGCACCGTCTTCAGGCTCTCCCGCGCGGCGCGCATGATCGTCGGCAGGTTCATGATGACGAGCGTCAGCGCGCCCGAGAGGAGCGACGTGCCGAAGATCCGCGTAAAGGCCAGCATTCCCACAAGCCCGTAGATGATCGACGGGATGCCGGAAAGAGTTTCGGCGGCGAACTCGATGGCGGAGACAAGCCTTTCGTTCGCCGCGTACTCGGTGAGGTACACGGCGGCGCCGACGCCGACGGGCGTCACGACGGCGAGCGTCGCGACGACGATGTACAGCGTGTTCACGATGTCCGGAAGGATGCCGACGCTCGCGCGCAGGTAGCTGGGGCTTGTGGACAGAAAACGCCACGTGATATGCGGCAGCCCCTTTGCCAGAATGTAGACGATCAAAGACACCGCGAGGGCGCAGGTGAAAGCGGCCGAAACACCCGCGAGCAGCCGCAGCAGGGCGATGTTCAGTTTCCGCCTCGCGGAAACGCTCCGTCTCTCCATTCTCAGTTCTCCCCGCCCCGCTTTAAAAAAAACCGGAGCGCCGCGTTGATCAGCATGATAAACATGAACAGCACGAGCGCCACGGAGAACAGAGCCTGCCGCCGCAAACCGGCCGAATAGTACATTTCTCCGGCGACGGCGGTGGTCAGAAACCTCACGCTCTGGAAAAGAGAAGGCATGTTGGCCGCGTTGCCGGAGACCATCATCACGGCCATCGCCTCGCCGATCGCCCTGCCCGCGCCCAAAACGACGGCCGCGGCTATCCCGCCGCGCGCGGCGGGCACGGATACGCGGAAATACGTCTCTACGGGCGTCGCGCCGAGGGCCAGAGAAGCGTCCTCATATTCCCTGGGCACGGCTTCGAGAGCCGTCGCCGACACGCTGACGACAGACGGCAGGATCATCACCGACAGCACGCACATGGCAGCCAGCAGGCAGGCCCCGTCGGGAACGCCGAACGCGGCGCGGATGCCCGGCACGAGGATCAGCATCCCCGCGAGGCCGTACACGACCGACGGGATACCCGCGAGGAGATTGACGACGCCCATGAGCGCCGTCCGTATTCCGGGCGGGGCCAGCTTCGCGAGGTAGACGGCCGTGAGGAGACCGACGGGCACGCCTATCAGGATCGCGCCGACCGTCCCGTACACGCTGGCGAGGATGAAAGGCAGGATTCCGAAAGACGGCTCGGGAGCCGCGGAGGCCCACTTTGTCCCGAACAGGAACTTCGCCGGGCCTATCTTTCGTATCGCCGGGATCCCCGAAACGACGAGGTAGACGGTGATCAGCAGCACACAGCCCACCGTCGCCAGTCCGAGCGCGAGAAAGACGCCGTGAACGGCGTTTTCGATCATTCGCTTTTTGTCCTTCACATTCGTGTCCTCCCCGAGAGACCGATCGGCAGCGCGGCGGCTTTAGCCGCCGGCGCCCTTACTTCGCCGCGACGGCCCCCGCGAGCGCGATCAGTTTCGCGGCTTCGGCCGACGTGGCGAAGTCGAAGAACCTCCGCGCCGGCGCGGACAGTCCGTCGCCCGCGCGGGTGACGAGGACGAACGGGCGCGCGACAGGATAGTCGCCGTCCTTCACGGACGCCGCGGTCGGCACGGCGCCGTCCACGGACAGAACCTTCACGCTCTCTCTCGCGGCGGCGAGCGACACGTAGCCGACGGCGTCCGGGTTTCCGTTCACGGCGGCCGTCACGTCGCCGTTCGACGTCAGTTCCTGCCGGTAGGCGCACCGCCCGGCGACGCCGCAGGCGGTCTCGAAACCGTCGCGCGTGCCGCTTCCCGCCTCGCGCCCGATCAGGACGACAGGCGCGTCCCTTCCGCCCACGCCGCTCCAGTTCGCGATCGCGCCCGTGTAAAGGTCGGCTATCTGTTCAAGCGTCAGGCCGTTGACGGGGTTGGACGGGTTGACGACGAGAGCGATGCCGTCGTAGGCCAGAACGGTCTCAGAAAGGCCCGACGCCTTTTCCTCCTCTTTGAGGGCGCGGCTGGAAAGCCCGATGTCGCACCTTCCCTCTCGCACAGCGGCGACGCCGGAGCTTGAGCCGGTGGGATTGTACGTGAACGCGACGCCCGGATCGATCTCCATAAACGCCTCGCCCAGCGTGCCGATCACACGCTCCATCGATGTAGATCCGTCCGCGGACACGCGCCTCGCCGGTTTCGCGCCTCCCGCCGCCAGAGCCGCGCCCAGAGCGGCAGCGAGCGCGAGAGCCAATAATTTTTTCATCCGATCATTCCCCTTTACGCGATTTCCGTCCGTTCGGACGCTCTTACTCTACGCGGCGGAAATCAAATCCGTTACCGCGCTCGCGTAAAACGCGCGTAAAGTTTCCGCCGAAGCCGCGTTCTTTTTCGGCCCGCGCCGCGCGATCCCGCGAAGATAAGGGCGCGTTCTCCTTTTAAACGCGAAAGCGCGTCCTTTCCGTCGGCTTTGCCGCTCCCCAACCCAAAAACCGCCCGGGCCGGGCAAAGCGCGCGACGAACGCTTTCGGGAAACGCGAACCGCGCCGAATCCTCACGACGGCTTTCCGCCTCATCGCACAGACGGGCGGGGGCGGAATTTCGCTTTTTTCACTTTTCCGGCCCGAGCGCGGCGGGCGCGGGAGGGAAGAACGGGCGCGCACGGAAAAGCCCCGGCCCGGCGCACGCGCCAAGCGCGGAGCGCGACCGGGCAGAAAGCGCGCCCCCGTCTCCGAGCGCGCGTTGTGTGCGAGAAAAGTGTCTTTTTGAGCGGCGCGGCGGCTTTCGGTTTATATAAATACGCGACGCTGCGCGCGCCGTTTCCTCCCCCGCCTTCTCCGAGCCGTCGCGCGCGGGACAAAAAAACGCCGCCCCGCCGAACGGGACGGCACAAACGCCAAAGAAAAAGCGCGAGACGCTCGCGTTTTTTTGAACGCGGCTTTCATCCCCCGCGCCCGAGCCTAAACGACACGCGCGCCGGATAACGCGCCGCGCCGGAGGGAAAAACAGGGCGTGTCCCGCGCCGTTTCCGCCGTCGGGCGCGGACGCTTTGAAGGCGCGGGAGCCACGCGCGAAGTTTTTTTTCGCGCGTCGGCGAAACGTTTGGGGATTTTACTTTTGAAGAATTTTGAACTATAATATTCATACCGGCTTCGTCGTTTGACAGGCCGCGCTCCGACCGCGCCGTAAAAGGCGGCGGGAAAGAGGGGATCAAACGTGAGCGAAATTCCTTCCGCCATCTTCCGGGAATACGACATCCGCGGCGACGCCGAAACGGAACTGACCGACGCCAACGCGCGCGCCATCGCCCGCGCGTACGCGGCGTATCTGAAACGGCGCGGCGTGACGCGCGCGACGCTGGGCGGCGACGTGCGCCTTTCGACGGAGCGTCTCCGCGCCGCCGTGCGGACGGGACTGCTGGAAAGCGGCGTCTCCGTGATCGATCTGGGCGTCGTCACCACGCCCATGCTGTACTGGAGTTTTTTCCGCTTCGACTGCGACGGGGGGATCATGATCACGGGCAGCCACAACCCGAAGAACATGAACGGACTCAAACTCGGCTTCCGCAAAGCGACGCTGTACGGCGAAGAAATTCAGAAAATCCGCGTTCTCGCGCAGAACGGCGATTTCGAGTCGGCCGGAAAGGCGGGATCCTGCGCCCGGCACGACATCAAAGAGGAATACCTCGCCATGCTGACGGGCAAATTCTCGCTTTCGGGCAGACCGAGAGTCGTCATCGACCCGGCGAACGGCGCGGCGGCGCTCTTTGCCGGCGAGTTCTTCGATCGCCTCGGCTGCGAGACGATCGCCGTCAACGACGTGCCCGACGGCACGTTCCCGGCCCACCACCCCGATCCCCAGATCAAGGCGAACATGGCGCAGCTTGCCCGAAAGGTTCGCGAGAGCTCGGCCGACGTCGGTTTCGGATTCGACGGCGACGCCGACCGTCTCGGCGTGGTTGACGAAAACGGCGAGATCATCGGCGGCGACATTCTGATGGCCATCTTCTGGAGCGAGATCCTGCCCAGACACCCGGCCTCCGAGGCGCTCATCGAGGTAAAATGCTCCCAGGCGCTCGAGGACACGGTCAGACGGCTTGGCGGCAGACCCCGTTACTGCAGGGCCGGGCACTCGCTGATCAAAGCCGAGATGAAGCGCGTCGGCGCTCCCTTCGCGGGCGAATATTCCGGGCACATGTTCTTCGCCGACGAGTACTACGGCTTCGACGATTCTTTCTACGCCGCCGCGCGGCTGCCGCGCGTCATGGGCGAAAGCGGCGCTCCCCTTTCGCGCGTCCGCGCCTCGGTGCCGTCGTATTTCCCCACCGAGGAGGCGCGCGTCCCCTGCCCCGACGATAAAAAGTTCGAGGTGATGAAGGGCATCGCCGACGACGTTCTCAAGACCCGCGAGGCCTGCGCGGTTGACGGCGTGCGCGTTGTCTACGACGGCGGCTGGGAACTGATCCGCGCCTCGAACACGCAGCCCGCGCTGGCGCTGCGCCGCGAGGGGAGCACCCCCCGGAAGCGCGACGAGATCGCGGCCGATGTCAAGCGGCGCGTCAGAGCGGCGGGGCTGCCCGATTTTGAATGGAAAATCTGAACCGTATGGAGGAAACACGATGAACGATCCTGTGCGGAAAGTCCGGCGGGCGCTCGACGCGCTCGGCTACGAGGGAAAAATCATCCACAGCGACGCGACGATTTTCACGGTTGACGACGCCTCGAAAGCCATCGGCGTCACGCCGGGCGAGATCCTCAAGAGCCTTATATTCTTGATTGACGGCAAGCCGTGGCTCGTGCTGATGTCCGGCCCCAACCGCGTCCACTCCGGCAAGGTCAAGCGCCTCGCCAAGGGTCATCGCGTGACGATGGCGTCGCCCGACTACGTGTTTGAAAACTTCGGTTTCAAAATCGGCGGCGTTCCGCCCGTCGGCTACCCGGATCCGCTCCCCGCCATCGTTGACGAGGATCTCTGGAACTACGGCGCCGTCTGGGCCGCCGCGGGGACGGATCACGAGTTTTTCCCCGTCTCGGCGGAACAGATCCGCAGCTACGTCAACGGCCTGCGGGGAGACGTGAAAAAAGCCCCCGCGCCCTCCGGCGACTGAAGCGCGCGTTCCCGCCGCGCTCCCGTCCGCCCGCGCTCGTCCTCTCGCGGCCGGCTCGGGCGCGCATATCCCATCCCATAACGAATCCCATAAAAGGAGGAATCGGAACATGAAACTTTCGCGTTTAAAGATCTTCCGCGAGCGCCCCATCGTCGGATGCGGCTGCTGCACCAAAAAGCTCGCCCCGGACGAGATGAAGGGGTTCCGCGGCGGCTGCGACCGCGAGGAAGTAGGCCGACTCTACATGAGACTGAAAAAGGAATACGGCGGGCGGCTCGACATCGACTTCTACGACCCGCGCTGCTTCGTCTTCCTGTTCGACACGCTGCGCTACCGCCTGCGCGGCGGCGAGGTCACATGGGTGCTCGACAACAAGGTACTCTTTCGCGGCGTCCCGTCATGGGAGGATCTGAAAACCGGCATCGACGCGGCTCTCGCCGGGTGACGGAGCCTTTGGAGACAAACGGAAAACCGGGGGTCGGTTTCGCGCGCGCGGCGCGGATCCGGCCCCCGGTATCGTATTATCGCGTTCAGCGGCGCGGCTTGAGCGATTTCGGCTCTCCTTTGCCGTTGCGCCATAGGATCACGGCCCAGTAGTAACGGCTCATCTCGCGGAAGTCGCGCGGTCTGACGCCGAGGATGCTTTCCAGCTTTTCAAGGCGGTAATCGACGGTCGTGCGGTGAACGTGCAGCAGTTCGGCGGCGCGCACCACGCTGAAGCCGCTCTCGCACCACGCGACGATGGTCTCCTGAAGTTCGTCGCCGTCGCCGCGCGAAAAAAGCGGTTCCAGTTCGCGCTCGACCATGCTGTCGAGCAGACGCGGCTCGGAGCTGAGGAGAATTTCTTCGACGCGGAAGTCCGTGACGACGTGAACACGTTCTCGGGGAAAGAGACGCGATCCCACATCCCGCGCCACCCGCGCCTCGCGGTACGAGGAGACAAGCCCGGGGACGCCGTCCTGCACGCTGCCGATGCCCGCCGAAACGCCGAAGCCCCTGCGTTTCATCCTGTCGCACAGGTTCAGACAGATGTCGCGCACGTCCCTGTAGAACGCGGCGTCGTCGAAGCCGCGATCGCGCGCGACGCCGCGGAAGACGACGTAGCGGCGCGGCGCCACGCAGCCCGACACGTCGCCCGGCGCGCTGAACAGTTCGCGGATGTCGAGCAGCGCGCGGTCGCGATCGGGGCCGCCGCCGTCGGCGCTGTTCTGCGACGACATGTCGATCTCGATCACCGAGTACGAGAGGGACTTGTCATAGCCCAACAGCGCGGCCTTCGTCCCGATGATCTGAGGATCGTTGATCCCCGTTCGGAACAGGGCGATGTCCGCGACGACGGCCTGAAGGTTGCGCTCGCGCTCAAGGAACTGGCGCGCCATAAAGCGCTCTCTGACGAACAGTTCGGCCTGACTCTTGACGAGCAGGGCGAACGGTCTGACCTTCTCCGGGTCGCCCGTGATCGCCACCGTGCCCACGACGTTCTGCTCGGTGTCGAGGATGGGACAGGTGACGCCGGGCTTGACGCCCTTGAGACGCCGCGCGTCCTCCTCGCTCTCCCAGCGGGACTGCCCCGTGCGGGCCGCGATGGCGCCGGCCTCGTTCAGCGAACCGATGCCGCGGCTCGGATCGCTGCACCCGATCACGATCCCGTCAACGTCGGTGATCACGATGTCGTATCCGATGGCGCGGGCTATGTTTTCGGCAAGTTCCTGAGCGATCGGTCGTAACATTACGCTTCCCTCCTGAATGTTTTCCGTGCGATTTCGTCCGCGCGGGACGACGCGGACAATAAGAACGTAGAATAGCCCGCGAGAAGTTTATAAAACGAGCGCGTCCACGTCCTTCGCGAGATCCGTTTTCGCCGCGAGGCGGTTTTTATTCATAGAGACGCATTAAGACGACTCTTATAATACCACTTTCTGCACTTTTATGGAACACCCCGCGATTCGATACTTCCAAAAATGCGTGATTTTTATGAACAAAAAGCCCGGCCCGCCGCCGGAGGAGAGCGATTTTTTCCCCCCGGCGGCGCGTCGGGCTTTTATCGTGCGGACACGCCTATTCACCCGCGCCGCGTTCGGCGAGAAGGCGTTCCATGTGGGAGCAGCGGCCGGAACTTCCGTTTTCGCACGTGCAGCGGCGGTGGATCACATCGACGGCGAAAACTTCGCCGCCCTCCCGCGCGATCCAGACGCCGGGCGCGGCAGGAGAAAAAACGCACCGATTTTCCGGCGCGTCCGCGCGAGGGGGGGCTCCGCTCCCGGGCGCGGCGGCGTCTTCCGTCAGTTCGCCCGTGTCGAGCGCGGCGTTGGACAGACGGTCGGCCTCGGCGTTCAGCGCGCGCGGCACCCAGCGGCACGACGCGCCGAGCGCTTCAAGGCGGGAGATCAGCGGCAGTGCAAGCGCGCGCAGTTTCGGTTCGTTGATCTTCCACGCGCCCGTCACCTGCGAGATCACGAGTTTGCTGTCTCCGCACACCTCCGCCCCTCTGGCCCCGCGCCGCTCCAGTTCGTCGAGAAGAAGGGCGAGCGCCGCGTATTCCGCCTCGTTGTTCGTCCTGACGCCCAGCGGAAGGGCGCGCCGCCACACGACGCGATCCCCGTCGTAAATCACGGCGCCGGCTCCGGCCGGCCCCGGGTTGCCTCGCGAAGCTCCGTCAAAACAGCCGCGGATCATGAGCTTGCCTCTCTTTCTCTATTAACGCCGGGCCGCCAGAGGAATATGTAGATAAGCGGGAACGCGCCCACGCCGAGCGCGCCCGCGGCGAAAATCGCGCCACGCGGCCCGAAACCCCCGATCGCCAGCGGCATCAGGATGGACGCGACATCGTACATCAGCAGGAACGCCGACGCGCCCTTGGGCATCAGGCGCGCCGGCACCGTATCCGGCAGCAGCGCGACGATTGCCGGGTAGACCAGCCCGTGGCTCAGCCCGAACACCGCGCCGCTGAAGACGAACGCCGGCACATTCGCCGCGCGCGCCGACAGGATCAGCGACGCCGACTCGATCGCGGCGAAGACGGTGAATGTGCGCCGACGGTCGAAAGCCGTCATCGCCCATGCGCACAGCGTCAGACGGATAAGCACGCTGAACAGCGTGAACGTCTGCGAATACGGCCCGCCGCGCAGACCGAGAGAGCGCATCAGATTGGGCACGTACTGACAGGCCGCCGCCGACGTGAGCGACTCGATGAAAAACGACGCCAGCAGCGCCCATGTGCCGCGCCGCGCGAGCAGTTCGCCCCAGCCGCCCCACTCCCGCTCCCGCCCGGCGACCGCCGCGACGGCGTCTTTCGGCAGCGACAGCGCGAAAGCGGCCGAGAGCAGCAGCGCGAACGACGGCAAAAGCATGAAAACCCTCGCCGCGCCGCTGTCGAGCAAACGCTCCGCAAACGGTACAAGCAGAAACTGCGGCAGAACCGACGCCAGCGTCAGCGGCCCAGCCGCCCGGCCGCGCTCGTCCGTTCCGATCGCAAGCCCCTGATAGGCGACCTGCGCCACGTAGAGCACGCCGCCCGCCATGCCCAGACAAAACCGTGAAAGCAGCAGCGGCGCGAAACCGCTGGAGAGCATGGCGGCGCCGGCGGCCGCGCCCGGCAGGGCCGACGCGAGAACGCACTTTCCGACGCCGAGTTTCTCCACCATCCGCCCGGCGGCGGGACGTGTCGCGAAAGCGCCCGCGAAAAACGCGCTCATCAGCACTCCCGTCCGCCAGGGGGAAAACCCCATGCGCAGCAGCCGCGACGGCAAAACATACGACGACGAAAAAAGGCCGTTGACGAGAAACAGCATGATAAAACTGGTGTAAAACGGGCGGGTTAAACGAGTCACGCGAAAAAATCCTCCGTTGCGCCCATGGCGCGGGAAACACCGAAAAAAGGGCCGTTGACTGTTATAATACGCTCAACGCGACAGAAAGGAAAGATGCTTATGACCCCGCGCGCAAGAAAAATACTTCTCGCCGCCGCGCTGCTCTGCTCGTGCGCGGCCTCGGCCGCCTATTATTACACGCGCCGCCCGCTCGAGGGGACGGGCAGCCGATACGAACTCCGCGCGGACGGCCGCGTCTGGAGGATCGGCCCGGGATCCGCTTCGCCCGTGGAAAACGCCGTCGTCAGATCCGTCGCGCCCGCGCCGCCGTACTGCGCCGCGTGGACAGCCGTAAGCCCCTCGCCGCGCGAGACCGAAGGCGTCGTCCTGTTCCGCTCCGACGGTCAGCCCGCCGCCTTTCTTCCCTGCGAAAACGCCCCTCGCGTCACCGCCGTTTCCGCTTCGCCCGGCGGCCGCGTGCTCGCCGTGATCAAAGAACCTCGCGGCGAAATTGATTTTTACGCCATGCCCGAGCGCGCGTTCAGGGGAACAATCCTCGCCTTCGGCCCCGTCCTCTGGCGCGACGAGACGAGCGGCGCGGCGTTCGCGCGCGACGGAGCGAAGGTGCAGTTCTCGCTTTCTCCCGGCCCATGACGGACGCCGGACAATACACTTTTCAAGTCCGTGCGGCGGAACACGTCCGTGGGTGGGAGATTTTCGCGAAAACGCCGACGGAATCCTGAAACAGTGACGAAAAAACAAAAAGGGCGGCGGTTTCGGCAAAAAAGCCGAAACCGCCGCTTTTTTTACAAATTGTCCCGGTAGCGCACGGCAAGCGCACGCTCCCCTATACGGACAGAGCGCCGTCATATCGGACGACGGGTAAAAGGGTCATCCTGCGAAAAAGCGTCCTTTCATGGTCTCGACGCTATCCGCGCGCTGCCCATTCCGGCAAAGCTGCTCAAAGCCATCAAAGCGTTGGGACG
>CAZRXR010000007.1:11818-38807 GCA_964604125.1 uncultured Synergistaceae bacterium | reverse complement strand
ACTACCTGCTGCTTACGCTCGCCTCGATCCTCGTTCTCCTCGGCGTCGGCATGTCCCTCTCGGGCGTGAGCGCCATGAGCAAGAAGCAGGATCTGTAATCCGTCCCGCGCGTAACAAAAAAGTCCCCCGGTTCTCCGGGGGACTTTTTTTGTTTTCGCCCGCGCCGGTTTTCTTATTTTTGCCCGTCGCGGAACGATTTGGCGGGGGAGACTTTTGCTAAAACGTGGTATGATATGGAACGTCACGCGCCGGGGATTGCCGTTTGCGCCTTTTGGGGAGCGGGCGAAGCCGCTTTTCGCCGGCGATCCGTTATCCGTTTTCGTCGGGGGGAGTGTGCGCCGATGTTCCGTAAAATTCTCTGTCTGCTCTGCGCCGCGGGCATTCTGCTCGCTCCGCCTTTTTTACCGGCGGGCGCGGCGCGGAAGAAACGCAGAACCGAGGCCGAGATCCTCCAGGCCTCGATCAAGCGCGAGACGGCGATCGGTCGGAAGGTCGCCGACGAGATCGCCAAGCATATGAACATCATCGAGGATCCGTTTTACACGGCGCGCGTGCGGGGCATCTTCAACAGGCTCACGCCCTGGACGACGCGCCCCCTGCCGTACAACGTCCACATCGTGAAGGAAAAGTCGCCGAACGCTTTCTGCATCCCGGGCGGCAATATCTACGTCACTTCCGGCCTGCTCGAGTTCGTCAGGAGCGACGCGGAACTCGCGTTTGTCATCGCCCACGAGCTCGCGCACGCCGACGGGAAGCACGTGATCGTGCAGATGGAGCGCAACCAGAAACTCGGGCTCGCCGCGCTGGCTATAGCCATCGCGTCCCGCGGCGCGGGGGCCGCGATCGTGCTTTCCAACGTGGCCGCCATCGCCGTCGCGAACGCCTACAGCCGCGATCTTGAGCAGGAGGCCGACTTGAACGGCGCGGACATCGCCGAAAAGGCTGGCTACGACCTCGTCGCGGGCGTGACGGTGATGGAGAGCCTCGCGGAGGAGGAACTGAAAACGCCGTGGATCGACCCGGGCGTGTACCGCGACCACCCGAAAATCGCCGACCGCGTCAGCTACATCGCCGACCTCGTCGAGAAAAAGGGATACGCGCTGCGGCGCAAATACGTGCTGAAGCTCCTTCTGCCCAAAGTCGAGGAAAACTCCGGTCGCCTGGATTTCGTCATCGACGACACGAAAGTGGCGACGCTGCCCGCGGGCGAAAGCGCGCGCGCCTACTTTGAAAAATCGCGGCGGAACGTGGAGCAGTTCCTGCAGATGGAGACGCCCGCCTACGATATTCGCGTTTCGGGGAGCGGGACTTCGGAGGGGGTCTTCGCGGGGGTGAGACCGCTGTTCGAGCCGCGCGGGCCGTTTAGCGGCGGCGAACTGGACGCGATCCGCGAGCGGCTCCTCGCGGCGCTCAACGAGGCGCGCAAAAAACACCCGATGGCCGATTACGCGAAGTGACGCCGCTGGATTCGGGGACTCGGGAGCGCCTGTCAGTTCCGTTTTTTATCGACTGCCGCGGAGGTATCCTTATGTACATCTCTCTCTACCGCCGTTACCGGCCGCAAAGATTTGCCGACGTCGTCGGGCAGACGGCGGCCGTCGGCGTCGTCGCGCGGGCGATCGAGAGCGGCGCGATCGGACACGCATATCTCTTTTCCGGGCCGCGCGGCTGCGGAAAGACGACGGTCGCGCGCCTTGTCGCCAAAGCCGTCAACTGTCCCAACCGATCGGGCGCCGAGCCGTGCAACGAATGCGACACGTGCCGCTCGGTCGTGGACGGCAGCTGTCTGGACGTGATCGAGATCGACGGCGCTTCCAACAACAGCGTGGACGAGATCCGCGACTTGAAGGAGCACGTCGCTCTGGCGACGTTCTCGTGCCCGTACAAAGTCTACATCATCGACGAGGTGCATATGCTCTCGGCGGGCGCGTTCAACGCTCTTTTAAAGACGCTCGAGGAGCCGCCCGACCGGGTGATTTTCATTCTGGCGACGACCGCGCCGCAGAAAGTCCCCGTGACGATACGCTCCCGGTGCCAGCACATCCCGTTCCACGGCATGACGCCGGAGCAGATTGTCTCGCGCCTGAAGCAGGTCGCGCTGGGCGAAAAGCTGCGCGTCGAGGACGAGGCGCTCTGGGAAATCGCCCGCGCCGCCGAGGGCGGCATGAGGGACGCCCTGTCGCTGATGGAGCAGGCGATCGCCTACGGGACGGGCAGCGTGACCCGCGAGACAGTCGAAAAACTTCTCGGCGGCGGCACGTCGGGCGCGGCGCGCGCGTGGCTCTCGTCGTGCCGCGAAAAGCCCGAGGCCGCGCTGCCCGCGCTGGAGGAGCTTTTCCGTTCGGGGGCGACGCCGGAGCGTTTTTTGAGCGTGCTGTTCGTGCTTGTGCGCAACCTTTGGCTGCGGGCGCGCTGGGGCGGGCGTGCGCTCTCCTCGCTGTCGCTTTCGGACGAGGAAGCGCGCTGGCTCGACGCCCAGAAAGATTTTCTGGACGCGCCGCGGCTTGAGCGTCTGATGGCGCGGATCGCGTCGCTTCTGCCGCAGGCGCGCCGGGGCCTGTCTTCCGACGTCGTCTGCGGTCTGCTGGTCAGCTGGCTGCTGGGCGATCCCGCGTCGGCCGAAACCGACGCGGCGGCGCAAGCGGACAGGCCGCCCGTCCGGCGCGAACAGGCGGCCGGGCGGGCGATTGCGCGCGATGAAAAACTTTCGCCGCCCGCCGCGCGCCCGGAGCCGGCGCGGCTCCCCGACGAGGCGCGTTTAACCTCGGACGCGCAGACGCGCGGAGGCGAAACTCCGAACCCCGTTTCGGAGCCGGTCGCCGCTTTCCCGTCTCTCGCGGGCCTGTCTCCCGAAAACGACGCGCTCAAGGCCGCGCTGCTCTCAAAGATCGCGGAGTCGCCGCTGGCCGCCGTGCAGCTCCTGCTGTCCGACGTGACGTTCGATCGCGAGGCGGGCCGCGCGGCGCTGCTGTTTGACGCCGACGACGGCATCGCCTACGAGAGCCTGAGCGACGGCCGCGCCGCGCGAGCCGTGAAAACGCTTTTGGCGGACTGCGGTCTGGAAGCGGATTCGCTCGACGTGTTCTGCGGCGATCGGCGCGAACGTTTCGACAGCTTGCGGGACGAGTCTCTCGATTCAGCCGCCGCGCCCGCGCCCGCTCCCGCGCGGGAGCCCGGCGTCGCGGAGCCGCCGCGCCCGGACGCTCCCGCTTTCGCGCCTTCCGCGCCGTCGCGGGGACAGGACGCGCCCGAGCCGCGATCCGCGCCGGCGGCGGACGCGGCGCGTCTCGGCGAGTATTTGAGGGGTTTTTCGGACGGGGAACTTCTGTACTGCCGTCCCAACGGCGAAGCGGAAGCGTCGCCGGACGAAGAAGAAGACTGACGCGCCCGCGCGTCGCGCGAAAGGAGTTCTCTATGCCGGCGGAAAAAAATTTCGTCCATCTGCACGTCCATACCGAGTACAGCCTCCTCGACGGGGCGATCCGCTGCGCGGAACTCGCCGCCAAATGCGCGGAGTGGGGGATGCCCGCCGTCGCGATGACCGACCACGGCGTGATGTTCGGCGCCGTGGAGTTCTACCAGCAGTGCGCCGACAAAGGCGTAAAACCAATCATCGGCTGCGAGATCTACGTCGCCCCCGAGGGCATCGAAAACCTGCGGAAAGAACGCAATCACCTGCTGCTTTTAGCCGAGAACGACGAGGGCTATCACAACCTCGTCAGGCTTGTCTCCATCGCGAACACGAAGGGCTTTTACGTCAAGCCGAGGGTCGATCACAGGCTCCTCGCCCAATACGCCAAGGGGCTGATCGCCTCGTCCGCCTGTCTGGCGGGGGAAATCCCCCGCCTCGTCGCCGAAGGGCGCGACGAGGAGGCCCTCGAGCGCGCGCAGATGTACCGCGACATCTTCGGGAAAGAGAACTTCTTTCTCGAGATCATGCCCAACCACGTGCCGCGGCAGGCCATTGTCAACAAAAAACTTGTCGAGATGGCGCGCCGGTACGATTTCCCGCTTGTCGCCACGAACGACGCGCACTATCTCACAAGCGCCGACTACAACTGGCACGAACTGCTCCTGTGCGTCGGCACGAAAAAGCTGATCACCGACCCGAACAGGCTCTCGTTCGAGTACAACGACTTCTATTTCAAATCCGCCGGCGAGATGTGGGAACACTTCGGTTCGGAGGCGCCCGACGCGCTGGAAAACACGCTCAAAATCGCGGAGCGCTGCGACTTTAAATTTGAGCTGAACACGGGGAACTATCTGCTGCCCGAGTTTGAACTCCCCAAGGGCATGACGCTCGACACCTGCCTCGTCAAAATGGCCCACGACGGTCTGAAAGAGAGGCTCGGCTGCGACGAACTTCCCGACGATTACATGAGGCGCCTTGAGTACGAGCTGGGGATCATCGTCCAGATGAACTTTTCGGGATATTTTCTGATCATCGCCGACGTCATACAGGCCTGCAAGGCGCGCGGCATCCCCATCGGCCCGGGGAGAGGCTCGGCCGCCGGATCGCTCGTCGCCTACGCGATGAAGATCACCGAGCTCGACCCGCTGAAGTTCGGGCTGATCTTCGAGCGGTTCCTCAACCCCGAGCGGATCTCCATGCCCGACATCGACACCGACGTGTCCGACAAGGGGCGCGACATGCTGATCAAGTACGTCGTCGATAAATACGGCGTCGATAACGTCTCGCAGATCATCACGTTCGGCCGCATGAAGTCGAAGCAGGCGATTAAGGACGTGGGGCGCGCCATGGGCATGAGCTACGCCGACACCAACAAGGTGGCCAATCTGGTGCCCGACGGCGTCAAAAGCATCAAAGAGGCGGTGGAGCAGACGCCCGAACTTCGGCAGATGGCGCAGGCGGACGCGCGGATCGCCGAACTGCTCAGTTCCGCGTCGAGCATGGAAGGGCTGGCGCGCCACTGCTCGCAGCACGCCGCCGGCGTCGTCATCACGCCGAAACCTTTGACGGAACTTGTGCCCGTCAAAAACATCGTCGAGGGGCAGGTGGCCACGCAGTACTCCATGGATCCCGTGGCCAGCCTCGGCCTCGTGAAGATGGACTTTCTCGGCCTACAGACGCTCTCCATACTCGAAGAAGCCGTCGAGAACGTCCGAAGAAACGGCGCCGCCGTGGGCGACCTCAACGCGCTGCCGCTCGACGATCCCGACGTGTACAAGCTGCTGCAGGACGCGGACACTCTCGGCGTGTTCCAGCTGGAATCGGCCGGGATGCGTCGGCTGATCAAGAAGATGGCGCCCGACCGTTTCGCCGACCTCGTCGCCATTCTGGCGCTCTACCGTCCCGGCCCGCTTGAAAGCGGCATGGTCGATCAGTACGTGAACTGCAAGCACGGCGAGGAAGTCCACTACCTGCACCCGATGCTCAAACCCGTTTTGGAGGAGACCTACGGCGTCGTGCTCTATCAGGAGCAGGTCATGAAGTGCGCCTCCACGCTGGCGGGGTACACGCTCGGCGGCGCCGACCTGTTGCGCCGCGCGATGGGGAAAAAGAAAAAATACGTCATGGATCAGCAGAGATCCGTGTTCAAAGCCGGCGCCGCGAAAAACGGCGTTGACCCGGAAAAGGCGGACGAGATTTTCGGCATCATCGAGAAGTTCGCCGGGTACGGATTCAACAAGTCGCACAGCGCGGCCTACGCCCTGATCTCGTATCAGACGGCGTGGCTCAAAGTGCATTACCCCCGCGAGTTCATGGCCGCCTACCTTTCGAGCAAGATCGGCGCGAAAAAAGAAGTCATGGCCGAGTACGTGCGCGAAGTCCGCGCGGCGGGCATCGAGGTTCTTCCGCCCGACATCAACGAGTCCTACGCCGACTTCACCGCGACGAAAAGCGCCATCCGCTTCGGCCTCGGCGGCGTGGCCAAGGCGGGCGGGGCGTCTCTCAAGTCCATCTTCGCCGCCCGCGAGGAGGGAGGACCGTTCAAGAGCTTCTGGGATTTCATCCTCCGCGTTGACAAGCACAGCGTCGGCAAGAGCGTCATCGAGTGTCTGATCAAGGCGGGCGCTTTCGACACGCTCAACTCCAACCGCAACCAGCTGCTCGCGTCGCTGCCCGACATGTTCGATTTCGCCCAGAAACAGGACACGCGGGGCGATCAGGGCTCGCTGTTCGGCGAGATGCTCAGCGAGGAGCACCCCGAGCTGGCTCAGGTGGACGACTTTGATCTGAACCAGAAGCTGGAGTTTGAAAAAGAGTCCATGGGCATGTACATCTCGGGGCATCCTTTCGATCGGTACCGCGCGCTGGCCGCGAAGTTATCGAACGCCGCCATCGGCGACCTCGCTTACTGGCGCAGCGAGAAGATCGCGCCGACGTTCGCGGGTCTGCTGACGGGGTACCAGGAGAGGACGACCAAACGCGGCGACCAGATGGGGATCCTGACGCTCGACGACGGCGAAAACGAGGCGCGCGTCGTCGTCTTTCCCAAAGCGCGCGGCGGGAAGTCGTGGCTCGACATCAAGCCGTTCCTGTTTCCGGGGAAACCGTACCTCGTCACGGGGCGTCCCGACGACCGGGGCGACGGAACTTTCATCGCGTCCGACGTCCACCCGCTGGAAGACGCCGAGCCGGAGCGCAGCTATGTCGAGATCGCGCTCTCGTATGAGGCGCTCAGGGAGACTCCGCGCAAAAAACTGCTGACGGTTCTTAAAAACCACCGCGGCGACAGGTCGGTCATCCTCAAGGTGACAAGCGACAGCGAAACGGCCGCCGTCGTCCTTGACGGCGTCCGGGTGTCTCCCTCGCCGTCGCTCGCCGCCGATCTCGACGGGCTTTTCGGCGGGGGGGAGGCGCGCGTTGGCGCGTGAAAGACGTTTCAATATTCTTTTTTGCTTTCCTCTCCCGAAATTTCCGAGTCTTTTCTGTGATAAGATAATGTACGAAATCTCATTTGACGGGAAAAGCCCGCGTACAAAAAGGCGACCGCGCCCGGCGCGAAGAACGCGAAAATCCGTTCGGGAGATCGGCGCGCGCCTTTCGGGCCGGCCGGGCTTTTTTAGCGGGCAGTATGCAGAAGACTTCATAAAATCGGGTTCGTCGATAGCCGCGCGGGAGGAGCGAACATGTTGAACTTTTTCGGTTTTTTCAGGTGGGACGACTTTCTCGACGTCGCCGTCGTCACGATCGTTATCTACAAGACGCTTTCGCTCCTGGCGGGAACGCGCGCCATACAGCTGGTAAAGGGGCTTTTCCTGCTCGTGTTCCTGTCGTTCGTCGCGCAGAAACTGAACCTGGAGACGTTCTCCTGGCTGCTGAACCTCGGTATGCGCGCGCTGCTCATTTTCATCCCCGTCATCTTCCAGCCGGAACTGAGGAGAATGCTCGAGGATCTGGGGCGCGTGAACATGTGGCGGCGGAGCAATGTGATGAAACGCGCCGAGAACCTCGCCGAGGAAATGTGCAAAGGGTTGCTGTACTGCTGCGCGCACAGAATCGGCGCCCTTGTCGTCCTGCAGCGCGGCACGGGGCTGAAAGACTTTTGGCGCAACGCCGTGTTGCTTGAAGCGAACATCACGCAGGAGCTCATCATCGCCATCTTCTGGCCCAACAACCCGCTGCACGACGGCGCTCTCGTCATCGACGGGGAGAGGATCGTCGCGGCGGGGTGCTACCTGCCTCTTACGGAGAACTCGGAACTTTCGCGCTGGCTTGGCACGCGCCACAGAGCCGCCATCGGCGTGACGGAGGTGTCCGATTCGGTGTCGCTGGTGGTGTCGGAGGAGCGCGGCGAGGTCTCGCTGGCCGTCAACGGGCGCCTGACGGCCAACATCAAAGAGGAGCAGCTGAAAAAGTTCCTTGTCCATTATTTTTCCGGCACCGGCAACGAGCATCAGGACGTCTTCGCCAGCATCAAGGAAGAGTTGATGAAGTTCGGCAACCCGAAGGAGTCTGACTCATGAAGTTCACGTTCCCCAAATTCGACAACTGGTTCGATTCGCGGTGGTTCAGGCTCTGTATCTCGACGCTGCTGGCCGTCGCCATGTGGGTGTACGTCGTCGGCAACAGGAACGAGGAGGTCATGAAGACGTTCGAGTACAGCCTGACGTTCTCAAACGCCTCCCTCGGGCTTGTGCCGCACAGCGACGTGCGGACGGTCTCGGTGACTCTGAGCGGCGAACGCCGGGCCATCAACGCCCTCGATCCCGACAAACTCTCGACGCAGCTGAACCTGCGCGGCCTTCGCAAGGGGCACCACGTCCTGCCCGTCACGATCACTCCGCCCGAGCGTCTTTCCGTGATCCAGATCCTGCCGCGTGAAATCGACATCGAGCTTGCCCGCAACATCGACAAACGGCTGAACGTGCGCGTCGTGAAGCCGACGCAGCTGCCGCCCGACACCGCTCTGGAGGTGGTGGACATCGACCCCGCGACTGTCTACGCGCACGGCCAGGAGGACGAACTCGCGGGCGTCGTCGATGTGTTCGTGACGCCCACCCCCGATCAGGCGAAACAGAGCGGTGTCGTCAGGATCCCGCTGAAAGCCCCCGCCGGAGCCCGTTACACGTTCACGCCGAACTCGGTGTCGGTCGAGCTGAACGTATTCCCGATCACCCCGCACAAGACCGTTCCCGTCGTCGTCAGACGGCGCGGCGAGCTGCGGCCCTATCTTCATTCGCTGTCGCTCGTCCCGAAGCCCGAAAGTTTCGTCGTCTCCGGCACGAAGGAGCAGCTTGAACAGATCAAGGAACTGCTGACCGAGCCGATCGACCTGTCGCAAATCACAAAGCCGGAGGTGCTGGAGACGAAGATCGCCAACCTGCCGCCGGAACTGACGCTCACCGGCCTGCCGACTGTTTCCGTAAGCGTCGGCGTGCAGACGTACTACATCAGCCGCGAGATATCGGGTATCCCCGTCGAGATCCGCGGCGACGGCGGCGCGCCGTGGAGGGTTGACCCCGAGACGGTCTCCGTGCTCGTCGAAGGCCCGGCCCCGGCGGTGGAGAACATCGACGCCGAGGCTTTGGAAGTGAAGGCTTTCGTCAACGTCGAAGGCATCGTCTCCCCGTCGATGACCCTCCCGGTGCACATCGAAAGCGCCGCGCGCGAGGACATCCAGTCTGTCACCGCCGCTCCCGCCATGGTCACGGTCATTCGCGGAACCGACTGATAATCGGAAACGCCCGGAGGAAATCCCATGGAAACGAAAGACTCCAGCGCACCGCGCTCACGGTGCCTTTTCGGAACGGACGGCGTCAGAGACATCGCGAACCGCGGCCCGATGACGCCGGAGATGGCGCTCCGCCTTGGTCGCGCGTATGTGCTGTTCCTGATCCAGCACGGGACGCCGCGCCCCAAGATCGTCGTCGGCAGGGACACGCGCCGCTCGGGCAGGATGCTCGAATCCGCCCTCGTGTCGGGCATGATGTCCGCCGGAGCGGAGGTCGTAGACCTCGGCGTGATCCCCACGCCGGCCGTGAGTTACGGCGCGCTCTACTACAAGGCGCTGGGCGGCGCGGTCATCAGCGCGTCGCACAATCCCGCCGAGTACAACGGCATCAAGTTCCTCAACGGCGGCGGCCAGAAACTGAGCGACGCCGAAGAACTGGAGATCGAGGACACTCTCGGCGACGACCTGACCGACGAATGGCGGCCTTCGGGGGCGTCGATAGGCGAGATGATCTCCGAGGACGGTTTCGCGTCCCTCTACGCCGAACACGTGCTGCGCGCGCTCGACGGCGACATGCTGACGGGCATGAAGGTCGTGTTCGACTGCGCGCACGGCGCCGCGTCCGCCGTCGTCCCGTTTTTGACGGAGAGGCTGGAGTGCGAAAGCGTCGTGATCGGGGCGTCTCCCAACGGGCTCAACATCAATGAGAAATGCGGCGTCATGCACCTTGACACGCTCGTCGAGGCCGTCGGGAAAAACGACGCCGACATCGGCATCGCGTATGACGGCGACGCCGACCGCGTGCAGCTTGTCGATCGGCGCGGAAATGTGATCAACGGCGACGTGATCCTCTGGGTGCTCGGCCGCTGGCTCCAGCGCGAGGGCATCCTCGGCAGCGGCGTCGTCGCGACGGTGATGAGCAACGGCAAACTCGAGACGCATCTCCGAAAGGACGGGATCCAGGTGTTCCGCTGCGCCGTGGGCGACCGCTACGTGCTCGACATGATGAAAAGCACGGCGTCCGGCCTCGGCGGCGAGCAGTCGGGGCACGTGATCATCGACCACTTCGTCCGCACGGGCGACGGGCTCTGCACGGGCTTCGCGTTTCTGCGCGCCTGCCGCGAGCTTGGGGAACTTCCCGAGACGCTCGTCGAGCGTTTCGCGCCGTTCCCGCAGATGCTCAAAAACATCACCGTGTCCGACCGGGACAAGGTCATGGCCGACGCGGAACTCAAAAAATCCATCGAAACGGCCAACGGCGAGCTGAGCGGCCGCGGGCGCGTTTTCCTGCGCCCGTCGGGCACCGAGCCGCTCATCCGTCTCCTCGTGGAGTGCGACGACGCGGCGAAACTCAAAGCCTGTGCCGAAAAATTTGAAAAGATGATCCTCGCTGTCTGACGGATTTTTTTTGCGAAATCCAAAAAGACGGGCCGAATCGACGCGATTCGGCCCGTCTTTTTTGTGATAAGATAGATAATAGGAGGTTTTGTTCCGCACGTAAGCGCCTGAGCTGAAACGCCGCGCGGCGTCCACAGCTGACGAGGACGAAAGTGATCGAAACATTCGGCGGATGCTTTCGCGGCGTTGAAGGAAGCCGTCAATCTTTTGCCGCAAAACTGCCGGGCAACCGGCTCGACAAAGGCGAAAGACCTTCACCGTTCAAGGAGGAAGTTTTTTTATGTGCGGCATCGTAGGTTATGTCGGCGATAAAGACGCCGCCGGGATCATCCTGAGAGGGCTGGAACGCCTCGAGTACCGCGGGTACGATTCCGCCGGCATCGCCGTCCGCGGCGAAAACGGCTTCACAATCGTCAAGACCGTCGGGAAGGTCGCCGACTTGAAGGCGAAAATCGGCGACGGCGAGCTGGTCGGACATTCGGGCATCGGCCATACGCGCTGGGCGACGCACGGCGGCGTCACGACCGCGAACGCGCATCCCCACTCGGACTGCCGCGACCGCCTCGTGCTTGTGCACAACGGCATCATCGAAAACTATCTGGAGCTGAAAGAGCGGCTGTTGCAAGACGGCGTGCGTTTCAGTTCCGAGACCGACACGGAGGTCGCGGCGCAGATGCTGGCGCGGCTGTACAAAGGCGACCCCGTCGAGGCGCTGTGCCGTCTGTTCCGCTTGTGCCGCGGCGCGTTCGCGTTCGTCATTCTTTTCAGCGACCGTCCCGGGGAGCTCTACTGCGTGCGCAAGGGCGCGCCCCTCGTCGTCGCGCTCGGCGACGGCGAGGCGTACTGCGCCTCCGATGTTCCCGCCATCGTGGAGCACGCCGACAGAGTGGTCTTTCTCGACGAGGGCGAGATCTGCGCGCTGTCGGCGGACGGCGCCGAGTTCTGGACGCTCGACGGCCGGGCGCGGGAGCACGCCTGCGTTTCCGTCGATGTCAACCCCGACATGATCGAGAAGGGCGGATACGCCCACTTCATGCTGAAGGAGATCAACGAGCAGGGAAGCGTGCTGCGCCACGCCATGACCGGGCGCCTCGCGGGCGGGACAGTCGATATGAGCGGCGAGTGGAACCTCGCGCCCGAAAAGGCCCGCTCGTTCCGCACGCTCGACCTCGTGGCCTGCGGCACCTCGTACTATGCCGCGCTGGTCGCGCAGCGCGTGCTTGAAAAATACCTCGCGCTCGACATCCGCGTCGATATCGCTTCCGAATACCGCTACCGCCCGCTGCGCGCCGGGGCCGATACGCTGGCCGTGTTCGTGTCGCAGTCGGGCGAGACGCTCGACACGCTGGAGGCGCTGCGCCACGTCAAGAGCAAGGGCGCTTCGACCGTCGCGGTGACGAACGCCCCCAACTCGTCGATCGCGCGCGAAGTCGGCGACGTTATAAGGCTCAACGCCGGCATCGAAATCGGCGTCGCCGCCACCAAAACCTTTACGGCGCAGCTTGCCTCGCTCATCCTGTCAGGGCTGTACCTCGCGAAACTGCGCGGCGAACTGCCCGCCGAAGACGAAAAGCGCCTCGCTCTGGCGATGGCGGATCTTCCCTACAAGGTCGAACAGATCCTGATGCAGGGGGCGGACGTCAAGGCGCTCGCGCGGAAGTTCTTGGCCGCGCGCGATTTCCTGTTCCTCGGGCGCGGCGTGTCCTTCCCGATTGCCCTCGAAGGGGCGCTCAAGCTCAAAGAAATTTCGTACATTCACGCCGAAGCCTACGCGGCCGGCGAGATGAAGCACGGCCCGATCGCCCTTCTCGACGAAAAACTCCCCGTCGTCGTGGTCGCGCCGCCGGATTCCCTCTACGAAAAGACCATTTCCAACGTGCAGGAGACCCGCGCGAGAAAAGCGCCCGTCGTCTTCCTGACGAGCGAGGGCGCCGCGCCTCCCGCCGACATCGCCGGGCTGATCCGCACTCCCGCTACCGAGCCGGAGCTGTCGCCGTTTTTGAGCGTCGTGCCGCTGCAGTTGTTCGCCTACGAGTCGGCGCTCCTGCGCGGCTGCAGCATCGACCAGCCGCGCAACCTCGCCAAAAGCGTGACCGTCGAATAAAGGAAAGCCCCCCGCGAGTCCGCTCGCGGAGGGCTTTTTTTCGTCACTTACGTTTTTTGGGCCGCGTCGCCATGAAGATGCGCGCGAAAAGGATGAGGGGAAACAGCGGAGCGATCGCCAAAAAGGGCGAGACGTACAGAAAAAGAAAGAGCGCCGTAAACGCCAGAAAAACGAGCGCGCACAGCCAGAACGCATCCCTTTGTCTTTGCGTGGAGGAGGGGCGCATGGCGACGATCCCCAAATAAGTGAAAACGAGCGCGAAAACGCCGATGGCGGCGACAATTTTAACGGAGAAATTATTCACCCGCGATCATCTCCCGATTTTTTATAAATTTTATCTTGACAGGCGCGCCGGCCATGGTAGTATGGAATGGTTTTTCTTTTCTGTATCATATCACGTTTGACGAAAAAGAAAAGTACCGTCCGAACGCACCCGGAAAGGATGATCGCTCAATGGCGCAGCAGTCCGCTTACGGCGCTCTGGTACTCGCGGCGGGCAGGGGCACGCGCATGAAAAGCTCTCTGCCCAAGGTCATGCAGCCTCTGCTCGAAGAACCGATGCTCTACTACGTCCTGCTGGCCCTCGAAGGGGCGGGGCTGAGCGATACCGCCGCGGTGATCGGACACGGGGGTGAGATCGTCCGCGACTGGCTCGCGAGGAACGCGCCGTCGGTCACGCCCGTGTGGCAGCGCGAGCAGCTTGGCACCGGGCACGCCGTGATGTGCGCCTCCGACTGGATCCGAGCGAAAGAGAAGGTGCTCGTTGTCAACGGCGACATGCCGATGCTGACGGCGGACGACATCGCGCGGTTTCTCGAGCTTGGCGCCGACGCCGACGCGGCGTTTATGACCTGCGACCTCGACGACCCGGCCATGTACGGGCGCGTGATCCGCTCCGACGCGGGAGTGTCGGTCGTCGAAGCCAAAGACGCCTCCGCGTCGCAGCTGCGAATCAAAGAGATCAACGCCGGCGTCTACCTCTTTGACACGCGGATGCTCCTCGATGGCCTTTCCCATATCCGGCGCGGAAACAGTCAGAACGAGTATTATATCGTCGATCTGATCTCATGGGGATGTTCGCGCGGCTACAGCGTCAAGCCCGTCAAGTTCCCGGCGGGCAACCTCGAAGGGGCCAACGGCCCGGCCGAACTTGCGCGCCTTTCGCGAAAGATGCGCGACCGCGTCCTCGCGCGCTGGCTGGAAAACGGCGTCAGGTGCGTAGACGCCGAATCGGTGTGGATATCGCCGCGCGCCGTGTTCGAGGGGGAGGCGGAACTTTACCCTGACGTGCAGATCTGGGGCGAAAGCCGCATCGGGGCAGGGTGCCGCATCCTTTCGGGCTGCGTGCTGCGCGACACCGTGCTCGGGCGCGGCGTCGAGTGCCTCGGGTATGTCGTCGCGGATCGCGTCACGGCGGAAGACGGCGTCAAAATGGGGCCGTTCTGCTACCTACGCGACGGAACGCATCTTGAAAAAGAAGCCTTCGCGGGCAAGTTCGTCGAGATCAAGAACAGCCGCGTCTGCGAGCGCGCCAAAGTGCCGCACCTGTCCTATATCGGCGACGCGCACATCGGCGAGGACACGAACATCGGCGCCGCCACCGTGACGTGCAACTACGACGGCGTCCGAAAAAACCCCACCAGAATCGGCGCGCGCTGTTTCGTCGGAAGCGACACGATGTTCGTCGCTCCCGTCGTCGTCGGGGACGGCGCCACCGTGGGCGCCGGATCGGTCATCACGAAGGACGTTCCGTCCGAAGCGCTGGCGGTCGCGCGCGGCCGTCAGGTGATCATCAGGAATTGGGCGGGAAAGAAAACCGCCGAGCGCGAGTGAAAACGGAGGCAGAAAATGTGGTCCAGTGAAAAAAGTATCGTCGTCATTTCAGGTACCGCGCACCCCGAGTTCGCAGAGAAGGTCGGCGCGGAGCTGGGAGTGCACCTGACGAAGGTGCGTCACTTCAACTTCGCGGACGGGGAGATCGGTTTCTCGATCGACGAGAGCGTCCGCGGCGACGATGTGTTTATCATTCAGCCAACGTGCAAGCCCGTCAACGACAACCTGATGCAGCTTCTCATCATGGTAGACGCCCTCAGGAGGGCCTCCGCAGGCCGCATCAACCTCGTGATGCCCTATTTCGGCTACGCACGGCAGGATCGCAAGGCCAAGGGGCGCGAGCCGATCTCGGCCAAACTGGTTTCCAACATGATCGAGCACGCCGGCGCCGACCGCGTGATAACGGCCGACCTCCACGCCAGGCAGATCCAGGGATTCTTCGACATTCCGGTGGATCACCTGTTCGGCGCGCCGCTCCTCGCGGAATGGTTCAAAAAGAACCTCATCGGCGACCAGAGTCCCGACAAGTTCGTCGTCGTTTCTCCCGACGGGGGCGGCGTCGTGCGCGCGCGCAAACTCGCGACGATGCTCCACACCGGCATCGCCATCGTGGACAAACGCCGCCGCCACGACATGGCGAACGTCAGCGAGGTGATGGAGATCATCGGCGCCGATGTCAAGGGCAAGACGTGCGTCATCATCGACGACATGATCGACACCGCCGGCACGATCGTCAACGCCGCCAAGGCCATCAGGGAACTCGGCGCGAGCGCCGTGTACTGCTCGGCGACGCACGGCCTGCTTTCCGGGCCGGCTATCGACCGTCTGAGCGACGACGCCGTCACGAAAGTCGTCGTGACGGACACGATCCCGCTGCCCGCGGACAGAAAACTTGACAAAATCGTCCACGTGTCCATGGCTCCGCTTTTCGCGGAAGCGATCAGAAGGATCCACACCGATTCGTCACTGAGCATTCTCTTTGACTGAAGGACAGATCCGATACAATTTTTCAGGAGGAGGCATTTTTGATGTCTGAAACGATCAACATACTTCTTGAGGAGCGCGACGGTTTCGGGAAAGCCTACTGCGGCCGCCTGCGCAAGTCGGGCTACCTGCCGGCCGTCGTCTACGGCCCCGCCCTCGATAAGACGTATTCCGTGAAGGTGGAGACCAAGACGATGCTCCCGTACCTCGCTTCCGACGACGTGAAGAAGTTTGTCTTCGCGGCTACGCTCCCCGGCGGCGCCGTGAAAAACTGCGTCGTCAAGTCGGCGACGAAAAACCACGCCACCGACCGGCTGCTGCACATCGACTTTTACTGCGCGGAATAGTTCGCTTTGCGTCTGATAGCTGGGCTTGGCAACCCCGGAACCGAGTACGCGCTGACGCGGCACAACGTCGGCTGGGACGTGATCGACCGGCTGGCCGACCGTCTCGGCGCGCTCTCGCCTTCGACCGGGTTCGGCGGCCTGTTCCGGGGGCCTCTGAACGTGGGCGGCGAGCGCTGTCTGCTGCTCAAGCCGACCACGTACATGAACGAAAGCGGCGTCGCCGTCGGGGCGCTCGCGCGCTTTTACAAAGTCGTTCCCGCCGACACGCTGATCGTCGTGGACGACATCAACCTGCCCGTCGGGCGCATGCGTTTCCGCCCGCGGGGCTCGGCTGGCGGCCACAACGGCCTCAAATCGGTTATCGCCCATCTCGGCACGCAGGATTTTCCCCGGCTTCGCGTCGGCGTGGGAGCGTGCCCGCCGCGCTACGACATGGCGGCGTGGGTTCTGGGCCGTTTTTCGGATCGCGACCGCGGCGTCGTAGACGAACTGATCGACGAAGCCTCCGCGTTCTGCGAGTTCTGGTGCGGCGAAAAGAACTTCGACAAGCTCATGAATCGCGTCAATGCTTACAGCGCGAAATCTCTGAACGGCGAGGCTTAGGCTTCCGCCGTTTTTTTTGATGCGCGGCCCCGCGTTTTCCCGGGGCGCCCGAAAAGGAGGCGCCGATCCCTGTTCTCTCTTTTAAAAGACGCCGACCCGACTCTCTGGGCGCGCGGCGCTTTTATCGGCCTGCCGCTCGAGGGGGCCGCCGCGGCGTGTTCGATGCGCGGCGCCGGGAAACTGCTCGCGCTGCTGCCGACGCGCGAAAGCGCGCGGACGCTCGTGTCCGATTTGCGCGTCGTCGGTCGGCGGAACGTTTTCCTTCTGGAAGATCCCCCGCTTGACGCCGAGAAACTCAAACGCGGCGATTCGCTGCTGCGGAGAGGGCGCGTTCTTTCGGAGTGGCGGAATTCGGCGGACGGCATCCTCGCCGCGACGCCCGCCGCGATCGTCTCCCCGTTCCGTTACGCGAAAACGGGGCTTGTCCTCTCCCAAGGCAAGACGGTCGGCCGCGACACGCTCACGGCCTGGCTGGCGGGCGGCGGCTACATAAAAACCGACTTGGTATGGCGTCCGGGCGAGTTCGCCTCGCGGGGCGGCATCGTCGATTTTTACGACCCCTCCGAGAGCGCCCCCGTGCGCGTGGAATTTTTCGACGAGGAGATCGACTCCATCCGTTTTTTTCAGCCGAGGACGCAGAGAAGCTGCCAGACCCTCCGCGAGTACACGCTCCGCCGCGCCGCATGGGAAGACGACGAAGGAAAGAAGTTCGTATGGGAGGGGTTCCGCGCGGTTTTCATCCGTCCCAAAAAGCTGGAAGACTCCTACGTCGCGTTCCGCGAACTCTACAACGCGCTCGTCCCCGAGGACAGACGTCTGAAGCCCGACGCCTTTGAAAAATTCCTGCTCGACATCGCCCGTCTGCCGCGGCTCCGGCTCGGCGAGAGCGGCGAGGGCGTCTGTCAGGCGGTTCTGGACTATTCGGTCGTCCCGTACTTCAAGGGCGATCTGCGCGCGGCGCGGGCGTGGATGGAATCGTATGTCAAAGCCGGCTACCGCGTCCACGTGACAAGCCGGGGCGCCCTGTCGGCGGCCCTGCCGCGGGAAATCGTCGTCCACGGGGGCGCGAGCCTGAGCGGCGGCGCCGTCTCCCGGAGCCTGAAAGAGGCGTGGGTTTCCGACGCCGAACTTTTCGGGATCAACGAAACAGTTTTGGACGAAGTCGATTCGGGCATGCCGCTCGACCTTGAATCGAGCCTCCGGCCGGGGCAGTGGGTCGTGCATGAAAAGTACGGCGTCTGCCGGCTTGCCGGAAGCTCCTACGAGAAGTTCGGCGGGCAGACGTTCGAGACGGTCGTCCTGCGGTTCGCCGACAGCGAAAAGCTGCTCATCCCCGCGTCGGAACTGTACCGCCTCACGCCGTGGAACGGCGAGGGGGAGCCGGAGGCCGACGCGCTCGGCTCTAAACGCTGGCGGGCTGCGTGGAAAAAAGCCGAGGAGCGCATCGAGGCCGAGGCGCAGGGGCTTTTGAACCTGTACGCCGTCAGGGAGACGACGCCGGGACGGGCTTTCGCCGCCGACGGCGAGATGCTCAGACGCTTTGAGGAAACGTTTCCCTACAAGGAAACGCGCGACCAGCTCCGCGCTATTTCCGATGTCAAATCCGACATGCGGCGTCCCTGGCCCATGGACAGGCTGATCGTGGGCGATGTCGGCTACGGCAAAACGGAAATCGTCCTCCGCGCGGCGGTCAAGGCCGTCGAAAACGGCGCGCAGGCGGCCGTCGTCGCGCCGACGACGATACTCGCGCTCCAGCACTTCAGGACGTGCAAGGCCCGCGTCGGCGACCTTCCCGTCAGAGTCGAGCTTCTGACCCGGATGATCCCGAAAAAGCGCCAGCGGGAGATCCTCAAAAGCGTCGCGCGCGGCGAAGTCGATATCCTCATCGGCACGCACAGGCTCTTTCAGGACGACATCGACTTCAAGGATCTGGGGCTGCTCGTCATCGACGAAGAACACCGGCTGGGCGTGCGGCACAAGGAGCGTCTCAAAGAACGGTACCCCGGCATCGACGTGCTCTCGCTTTCGGCGACGCCCATCCCGCGCAGCCTTTCTATGGCGCTGCGGGGGATCCGCGACATCTCCGTCGTCGCGACGCCGCCGCGCAGCCGCGGGGAGGTGTTCACCGTCACGTCCGCGTGGGACGCCTCGCTCGCGTATGACGCTGTCTTGCGGGAGATGTCGCGCGGAGGGCAGGTCTATTATCTCCACAACCGCGTCGAGGACATCGGCGCGGTGACGGCGAGGCTGGCTAACCGCTTCCCGGACAGCCGCGTCGCGTACGCGCACGGGCGGATGGGCGAGCGGGAACTTGAAAACGTGATGAACGCCTTTTACGAGGGGAAAATAGACATTCTCGTCTGCACGACGATCATCGAAAGCGGGCTTGACGTTCCGCGCGCCAACACGCTGATCGTCGATGACGCCCGGTATCTCGGGCTGGCGCAGATGCACCAGATCCGCGGGCGCATCGGCCGCAGGAGCGAAAACGCCTACGCCCTGTTCTTTTATCAGGGGACGGAACCGCCCGCCAAAACGCGGGAGCGTCTCGAAGCGTTCGGCTCGGCGCTCAGCCAAAGCGGCGGCTATCAGCTCGCGCAGAGAGATCTGGAGATCCGCGGCGCGGGGGAGATCCTCGGCACCGAACAGCACGGTTTCAAGCAGCGGATCGGCTACGCCCTCTACCTGAAAAAACTAAGAGAGCGCGTCGAGTGGCTCCGCGGAGGGAAAATCAAGCCCGCGAGCGTCCGTCTCTCGATCCCGCTCGCGATCCCGCCGTCTTACGTGCCGCAGGACAGTTTGAGGATCGGTCTGTACCGCCGCCTTTTGACGCCGCTGACGCTCGCGGAATACGACGCCATGCGCGAAGAACTTGCGGATCGGTACGGCCCGATCCCCGAGCCAGTGGAATGTCTCCTCGGCGTCGCCCTGCTGCGCGGCGAGGGGGGCGGGGCGGGGATCGAGGACGTTTCGGTCACGCCGGCGCGCCTTGTCGTCAGAGGCCCCGTGCCCGACGACATGTTCCCGCCGCCGGAGTGGATCGCTCAAGGGGACGCCCGTCTGGGCGCGGGGGGGCCGAAGGGCCTCGCCGCGGTCTGCGGGCGGCTGAAAAACGCGCTGATAAAGACGCGCTCCGCGCAAAAGCGGCCGGAATAAAGAGGTGGTATCATGGAAAACGGCGCCAGCGAATTTTTGAAACTCATGTCGGTGATGAAACGCCTGCGCGCGCCCGGCGGGTGTCCGTGGGATCGCCGCCAGACGTGCGAATCCCTCCGCCCGCACATCGTCGAGGAGGCTTACGAACTCGCCGACGCGATCGGCTCGCGTTCCGAAGAAGACGGGGATCGGCATATCGTCGAGGAATGCGGCGACCTGCTGCTGCAGGTGGTTTTTATCGCCGCCATCGGCGAGGAGGAGGGGCGTTTCACGATAGACGACATCTGCCGGGGCATTTCCGACAAGCTGATACGCCGCCACCCGAGGATCTTCGCGGGCGTCGGCGGCATGAGCGCCGAGGAGGCGCTCGGCGACTGGGAGGCGATCAAGCGCCGCGAAAAGAGGAGCAGACGTCAGACCGACCTGTCCGTCCTGTCCGGCGTGCCGCGCGCGCTGCCTCCCCTGCTGAAAGCCTTCCGCATTCAGGGGAAAGCCGCCGGCGTGGGCTTTGACTGGCCCAAAGACGACCAAACCCCCGCCGTCGCCAAGATCGGGGAGGAACTCGGCGAGGTCGAAGACGCGCTGAAGCGCGGCGACCGCGAGGAGATCGCCGCCGAGATCGGCGACCTGATTTTCGCGGCCGTCAATTTGGCGCGCCGGCTGGAGATCGACCCGGGCGACGCCGTCTCCAAGACAAACGCCAAGTTCGAGCGTAGGTTCAGATACATCGAGCGCAAGGTGGAAGACGGCGGCGGCGACTGGAAAAAATTTTCTCTGGACGAACTGGAACGTTTTTGGAGCCAAGCGAAAAAAGCAAGCCTGTGATATGATATAATGGGTTTTAGAAAACCGAGGAATCCCTTGAAATCACACTCTAAGGAGGTCATAAAAATGCCAAGCAAGAAGAATCAACCCGCTTTCGAGGCGAAGCCCGAGGAAAAGACCGCCGTCTCCGAAGCCAAGCCGGCGGAAAAGCCCGCCGTCTCCGTGTCCGATCCGGTCGCGCCCGCGCCGGAGCCAGAGCGGAAGCCAAGGAAGATCGGCATCACCGAGACGATTCTCCGCGACGCGCACCAGTCGCTGATGGCGACGCGCATGACGATCGAAGACATGCTCCCCGCCCTCGATCTGATGGACGAGATCGGCTACAATGCCGTCGAAGTGTGGGGAGGCGCCACGTTCGACGCCTGCATGCGCTTCCTGAACGAGGATCCGTGGGAGCGCCTGAGAATCTTCAAGAAGCACTTCAAAAAGACGCGGCTGCAGATGCTACTGCGCGGCCAGAACCTTGTCGGCTACCGCCACTACGCCGACGACACGGCCCGCGAGTTCGTCAAGCGCGCCGTCGGCAACGGCATCGACGTGATCCGCGTCTTCGACGCCCTCAACGATCTCCGCAACGTCGAGGTGACGGCGGAGCAGACCAAGGCCGAAGGCGCGCACCTGCAGCTGTGCATTTCCTACACCACGTCGCCCGTCCACACGGTCGAGGCTTTCGTCAAACTCGCCTCCCAGATGAAGGATCTCGGCGCCGACTCCCTGTGCATCAAGGACATGGCCGGGCTTCTCACGCCCACGGCCGCGACGCAACTTGTCAAGGGCATCAAGAAGGCGACGAATCTGCCGCTGGAGATCCACTCGCACTACACGTGCGGACTCGCCGGCCTTGCCTACTACGCCGGCATCACGGCCGGAGCCGACATCATCGACTGCGCCATCTCGCCGTTCTCGCAGGGGACGAGCCAGCCATGCACCGAGACGTTCGTGGCGGCCCTCGCCGGCAGCGAGTACGACACGGGGCTTGACATCCGCAAGATGACGCCCGTCGCGGCGCATTTCAAAGAGGTTCGCGCCCGCTACGACAAGATCTTCGTCAAGCTCATCGGCGCGAACACCGACATCCTGCTCGCTCAGGTTCCGGGAGGGATGTATTCCAACCTCGTCAATCAGCTCAAGGAAGCCGGGCAGCTCGACAAGCTGCAGAAGGTGCTCGAAGAAGTGCCCTACGTGCGCGAAGCCATGGGCTACCCGCCTCTGGTCACGCCCAGTAGCCAGATCGTCGGCACGCAGGCGACGCTCAACGTCCTCGCCGGGAGATGGAAGATCGTCCCCAAGGAAGTCTACAACCTTTTCAAGGGCATGTACGGTCAGCCGCCCGCGCCGATGAACGCCGAAATCCAGAAGAAGATCCTCGGAAAGGACGCGCCCGTCACCTGCCGCCCCGCCGACCTGATCGAGCCCGAGCTTGAAAAGGCCGCCAAAGAAGTCGCCACGTGGATGACGCAGCCAGAAGACGTGCTCACCTACGTGCTTTTCCCCGCCGTGGCGAAGGACTTCCTGATGAGAAAGTACGCGCGCGTCAACAAGTGCGACATCGGCATCCAGGAATACGTCGAAGATTCCGCCTACCCGGTCTAGAAATTTCATCATACGCCCATTACATTCTTTCAAAATTTGGTATAATCGGGGAGGGACGGAAAACTTCCGCCCCTCCTCGCGGTATTCGCGTAAAAAAACAACGCAGCGTTGTGCCCAGCCGGGGGAGGAATCGACATAAACGGAATTTTCAAATCGCAGCTGACGTGCGCGGATCCGCGGGCGCTGCTGAACGTCTGCGGCTACGAGGATCAAAACCTCACCCAGATCGAGAACCGCCTCGCCGTGGAGATCGCGCGGCGCGGCGACACACTGACCGTCTCGGGAACGTCGGAAAGCGACGTGCGCAAGGCCGTCTCTCTGCTCGAACAGATACGCGAAAGCGCGAAAAACGGCCGCGCGCCGAGCGCCCACGACCTGCGCTACGCCCTCGACACGCTTGTCAAAAGAGGGACGGTCGATTTGGGCGAACTTTTCTCCGATCTGATCTGCCTGACGTTTCGCGGGAAGCCCGTGCGCGCGCGCACGGCCCGCCAGCGCGCCTACGTCGCGGCGATGAACGCCGACACGATCATTTTCGGCATCGGGCCGGCCGGAACGGGAAAGACCTATCTGGCCGTGTGCGAAGCCGTCAGGCAGCTGAAAAGCGGCGGCGTGAGCAGAGTCGTTCTCGTGCGTCCCGCCGTCGAGGCCGGAGAGAGCCTCGGTTTCCTCCCCGGCGACCTGCGCGAGAAGGTCGAGCCGTACCTGCGCCCGCTCTACGACGCCTTTTTCGATCTTCTCTCGCCCGAAAAGTTCTATCATTACGCGGAAAAAAACGTCATCGAGGTGGCGCCCCTTGCCTACATGCGCGGACGCACGCTGAACGACAGTTTCATCATCCTCGACGAAGCCCAGAACACGACGCCCGAGCAGATGAAGATGTTCCTCACGCGCATCGGTTTCGGATCGAGGGCCGTCGTCACGGGCGACGTGACGCAGGTTGACTTGCCCAACGGCCGCAAGTCGGGCCTGCTGGTGGTACAAGACATACTCAGGGGCATCGAGGGTATTTCGTTCATCCGCCTCCAAAACGAAGACGTCGTGAGGCACGAAATCGTGCAGCGCGTCGTGGCGGCGTATGATCAATATGAGAAAACTCACGAAACGCCGAGGTGAAATCATGTTCGCCAAAATACGAAAGAAATCCCGTTACGCAATCAGGTTTTTGCACCTCACCGTTGCCGGTTACCGTATACAAGCCATTCTGTTCGGCGTGTTCGCGTTTATCTCGGCTGTCGGGGCCGTGCAGATGAGGTGGAATTTCGTGGACGGGGCGGCCTTTTTTTCGGAGGGGGAGAAGGCGTCGCGCAACTTTTACGCGCAAATAGACGACATCTTCGACAACGACGAGATGACGGAGAAGATCCGCGGCTACGCGAGCAGCCGCATCGTCGGCGTTCTCGTCGAGGGCGACATCAAAAGCCCGCTCAGCTTCGCCGAGGAGTGCAACATCCTCCTCAACGACCCGCTTCAGGACGTGATCCTGCCCGAAGAACTCCGCCTGCTGCTGGACGCGATGACGCTCGACCGCCGCGAGCAGGTCATCACGACGGTCAGCCAGATCTACGACGGCTTTGAAGAAAACCCGCGCATGAACGCCGACGAAAAGACGCGCTACATCTGGGATGTCATACAGAAATGGGAAAGCGGCGACGCCGTCGATTCGGCGACGGGAAACATCATCTTCCAGATCGTGTCGTTCCTTTCCAAGAGCGAGACGCAGACGGACGCGCTGCTGACCGACCGCATGAAGAACTTCGTGTCGTCGGACATCGAGCCGATGAAGACCTTCTCGCCGCGCGGCACTCTGATCGTGGAAAAGGGCGGGCTGATCACCCCCCGCATCGCCGAGGTGCTGAGGAGACAGGGGTACGCCGAAAGCCCCTTCCCGCTCGTGCGCTCTCTGTTCGCGTTTCTCGTCGCGCTCGCGAGCGTACTCTGGCTCAAGAGAACCGCGCGGAACGATCCCGCCGTGTCGTCCGACTCGGGCGGGTGGATCTATCCGTGTTTCCTGCTCGTGTTGGGCTGGCTCGTGCAGGCGGCGGCTGTGGCGTTCCGCGTCAACGGTCTGGGGCTGTTCCCCGTCATCGCCGTCGCCTACCTCACCCTGTCGGACACGACGGCGTTCATCTGCTCGATCCTGGTGACGCTGAGCGCGTCGCTGCTGGCGGCGGGCGGCGATATGCCGTGCTTTTCGGTCAACATCATCTCCGGCTGCATCGCCACGCCGCTTGGGCTTTTCGTCTTCAGAAAGAATTATTCCCGTTCCGCAGTGTGGGGGCAGGTGTTCGGCCTCGGCGCCGTCATGCTGTGCGTCACGCTGACGATCCAGTGGGGCGTGCTGGGGATCGTGGACAAAACGCAGATACTGCACATGCTCGCTTTCGGAGCGTTTTTCGTGCTCGCCGTCGTCGGCGCACTTCCCGCTTTCGAGTGGGGTTTCGACATCGTCTCGCCGCTTCTGCTGACAGAATTGACACAGGTGTCGCAGCCGTTGCTGAAACGTCTGCAGATCGAGGCTCCGGGGACATATCACCACTGCCAGATGGTGGGCAATCTCGCGGAGGCGGCCGCGGAGGCCATCGGGCTCAATCCTGTGCTGATGCGCGCGGGAGCGTGCTATCACGACATCGGCAAGCTGAAGCGACCGCAGTATTTCGTCGAGAACCAGTTTTCGGGGGAGAACGCCCACGACAGTCTGTCCCCGGCTATGTCGGCGATGCTCATCATCGGCCACGTCAAGGACGGGCTGGAACTGGCGGCCAGGTATAATCTGCCGACGCGCATCAGAAATTTCATCGCCGAACACCACGGCACGACCAGTCTGGGCTACTTTTACAAAAAGGCCCTTCAGGCGGGGCTGAAGGTGAACGAGAGCCAGTTCAGCTATCAGGGGCCGCGCCCGCAGAGCAAAGAGACGGCGCTCTTGATGCTCGCCGATTCCACCGAGGCGGCGAGCCGGGCGGTCAGCAGGACGCTGAAACACGTCAACGATCTGTCGCACCTTGTGGACGATGTCGTCGCCTCCAAGATGAACGCCTCGCAGATGGACGACGTTCCCTTTACGCTCAAAGAGATCACCCAGATCAAAGCGGCGTTCGTGGCGACTCTGCGTTCGATGTACCACACGCGCGACATTAAGCCGCTGGCGGACACGGCGCCGCGCGACCGAAAGGATCTGCCACAGAAAGATGAAAAACAACCCTCTCTCGCGGTACAAGCTCAAGCGACTGCGAAAAAAGAAGCCTGAACTTCGTCTGGCCGTCGCTTCGGACGAGGAAGGCGATCCGTGCCGCGCGCTGATGGAACGGCACTTTCCGCTTTTTTCAAAGCTGTCCGCCGACCTGTACGACGAATTTTGGCCCCAATGGCGCGCGCACGCCTCGGTGCGGTGCTCGCTGCGTTTTCTGACGCCCGAGCGCATGGCGCGGATCAACGGAGAGTACAGGCGGCTGAACGAGCCAACGGACGTTCTGACCTTTCCTCTGTACGAGCGCGACGGGCGTTTTGTGCCCGAGACGCTGCCCCTCCCGATGCTCCTTGGCGACATTTTGCTGTGCTCGCGGGTTATCGCCAAAAACGCGCTCGAACACGGCGTCAGCGAGCTTTCGGAGACGGCCCTCGTGTTCTTTCACGGGATGCTCCACCTTCTGGCATGGGATCACGACACGCCGGAGCGGCAGTCCGCGATGTGGAGCGCGCAGGAACGCTACCGCGACATGCTTCTCTCGGGCGCCCGGAACACATACGGCGGAGTAGGCGGGCGTTCCGATGGCTGACGCAGTTCTGTACTTTTTTTCAATAGCCTTATGCGTTTTTTTCTGCGGCTATCTGAGCGTCGGAGAAACGGCCGTCTCCTCGGTGCCCGTCCCGCGCGCGCGGGCTTACGGCGAGGACGCCCGAGGTCTTGCGTCTCTCGTCGAATGGGAGATCGCCGAACGTCAAAAAGTCATCATCACGATCCTGATCGCGCATAACCTGTTCTCTGTGACGGCGTCTTCGCTCGCCGCGGCGTGGACGACGCGGACGCTGGGGCGGCAGGGGATCGTTCTGGCGACAGCCGTGATGACCGTCGTCGTGGTGATCTGCGCGGATTATCTGCCCAAATGTCTGGGGATGGCGCTTGGCGAGAGGGCGTTTCCCCGCGTCCTTCCCGTTCTGAAGACGCTCTGTCTGCTTTTCAGGCCGGCGGTGTGTCTGCTGGAAAGGATCGTCCGGTTTTTCAGCGGACTTTTCCGCGTCGAGATGACTCTGGAAAGCTCGATCGTGACGCGCGACGAGATCGAAAATCTCGTCAGAAGCGGCGAGGAATCGGGCGAGATCGAGGCGGATGAGCGCAAGATGATCGACGGCGTCATCTCCTTCGACGAGACCCGCGTCGAGGAGATCATGGTGCCGAGAGTCAACATGGACGCGATGGAGGACACGCGGACGTTAAACGATCTCGTCGCGAAAATAGCCGTTTGGGAACATTCGCGCATCCCCGTGTACCGCGGGACGCCCGACGGGATCGTCGGCGTCGTCTACGTGAAAGATTTGATCCCGCACCTGAGGAACGGAGACGGGAAAACGCTTTTGCGCGACATCATGAGAGAAGCGATCTTCGTGCCGGCGACGATGATCGTGAGCGAGTTGTTCAAGAAGATGCGGACGACCCACATTCATTTCGCGGTCGTCGTAGACGAATACGGCGGCACCGCCGGCATCGTGACCATCGAAGACCTTCTCGAGGAGATCGTGGGCGACATCCGCGACGAATACGACGACGACGGCGCGGGCATCGTCCAGCTGGCGCCGGGGAGTTTCCGCGCGCGCTGTTCCGAGTCGCTTGAGGATCTGTCAGCCGTCGCCGGGTACGATTTTAAATGCGACGACGTCGATTCGGTGGGCGGCTACGTCCTTGAAAAGTTCAAGGGGTTCCCGAAAAAGGGCGACGTCTGGTCGGACGCCGACTGGACGGTGAAGGTTCTCGACGCCGAGCCGCATCGCGTCAACGAAGTTTTGTT
>CAZRXR010000007.1:4038-11718 GCA_964604125.1 uncultured Synergistaceae bacterium | reverse complement strand
CGCCCGTGTCTCCCGCCGGGAATTGATAAATCCCGCGCGCACGCGCGGACGACCTGTTGAAGTCTTAACCCGCCGCCATGCTGAAGGGGGATACCTTTGGACACAGTGCCGCAATTAACCGTAATCATCATCATCCTGCTGCTCTTTTCGGCCTTTTTCAGCGCGTCGGAGATGGCTCTCACGGCCGCGAGCAGGGCGAAAATGCGGGCGATCGCCGACGAATACCCGTTTTTTAAAAGCTGGATCGACTGGGCTTTTCAAAAAAAATCCGAGGCGATCTCCGCCATTCTCGTCGGGAACAACCTTGTCAACGTCGCGGCGAGCGCCGTGGGGACGGCTATCGCGACGGAACTGTTCCAGAAGCGCGGCGTTGCGCTCGCCGTCGTCTTTATGAGCGCGCTTATCATCCTTTTCGGCGAGGTGCTGCCCAAGTGTCTGGCGATGGCCAGAGGCGACATGTTCCTGCTGGCCGCCATTCCCGCGCTGCGGGCCGCGTGCGTGGTGTTCGCGCCTCTCACGGCGTCGATGACGGCGCTTTCCGCGCTTTTAAGCCGCGTGACCGGCGTCGATTTTTCGCTGAAAGATTCTTTTGTCACGCGCGCCGAGATCGGTCAGGTCGTCAAAATCGGCGAGGCGACGGGTGTCCTCGAGGAGGACGAGCGCCAGATGATCGACAGCGTGATCGCCTTCGACGACATCCGCGTTTCCGAGGTCATGGTGCCCAGAACGCAGATGCACCTGATCGAGTCCGGCAGGACGATCGACGAGGCGCTGCGGTACATACAGGACATGGGCGACTCGCGCGTGCCCGTCTACACCGAAACGCCCGACCACATCGACGGCATCGTGCTGATCAAGGATCTGCTTTTCGCGTTCTGCGGGGGGAGGAAAGACAGCCTCGTGACCGAGGTGATGCGCCAGCCTCTTTTCGTGCCCGAGACGATGCGCGTTCCGCGGCTGTTCAAGCTGATGCAGAAACAGCGTATGCACATGGCGCTCGTCATCGACGAGTACGGCGGAACCGCCGGGCTGATAACGATGGAGGATCTGCTCGAGGAGATCGTCGGGGAGATCCAGGACGAATACGACGCCGAGGAGCAGCCGGTCACGAAACTTCCCGACGGTTCGTACAAGCTGATCGCCTCCGTCCCGCTCGAGGAGGCGAACGAGGCTCTGGGGAGCGCTTTCGCAAACGACGACGTTGACTCGCTCGCGGGATTCCTGCTCGACGGATTCGGCAATTTTCCCGCGCAGGGACAGTCGGTGAGCCTCGGCGGCTGGACGTTCGTCGTCTCGAAGATGGACGGACACAGAATAGCCGAGGTCATCGCGAGGAAAAACGGGGGCGCCGCCGATGGATAGGCCGTTCCGCTCGGGAACCGTCGCGGTGATCGGCCGGCCGAACGTCGGCAAGTCGTCGCTGCTCAACAAAATTCTCGATTACAAGCTGTCCATCGTTTCGGCGAAGCCGCAGACCACCCGGGACAACATTCTGGGGCTGTACAACTCGCCTTCGTCGCAGATCCTGTTTCTCGACACGCCGGGCGTCCACAAGCCGCTCAACAGACTGGGCGAAAAACTCGTCGAGCGGGCCGCGTCCGGGCTTGAAACCGCCGACGCGGCGCTCTACGTCGTCACGATAGACGATTGCCCGGAACAGAGCGGGAACAGGCGCATCATCGAGTTCCTCGGGGAATGCCCGGGGCTTCCCGTCGTCCTCGCCGTCAACAAAGTAGATCTTCCCGGCTCCCGCGCGAAGATCCTCCCGCTGATCGGCTCCTTCTCAAAGGCCGTGAGGATTGCCGACGCCGTGCCCGTTTCCGCCCGGGACGGAACCAACGTGAACACCCTCGTGTCGTGCGTCGAGGGCATCATGCCGGAAGGGGAGCCTCTATATCCCGACGACATGCTGACGGATCGTTCCGAACGTTTCATCGCGCGGGAGGTGATTCGCGAAAAGCTCATCGCCGCGACCGAGGAGGAGGTGCCGCACAGCGTCGCCGTAGAAATCGACGAATACAAGTCGCCCGACGAATACCCCGGGCGGAAGGATCTGCTGATACGCGCGACGATCTTTGTCGAACGCGACGGCCAGAAGGCGATCATCCTCGGCAAAAAGGGCGAAAAGATCAAGGCGATCGGCACGGACGCCAGAAAAGCGCTTGAAGGGTTGACGGGACACAAGGTGTTTCTGCAGCTGTGGGTAAAGGTCAGCAAAGGATGGAGAGACTCGGAGAGCGAACTTCGGAAACTGGGCTATACGTAGACGTTTCGGAGAGCGCGTCGCGGCGTTTCATCTCCCGCGTCGGCGTCGTGCTCAACAGGGGAGACCGCTTGGAGGGGGACGTGTCCGCGCTGCTTTTTCTCAAAAGCGGCGGCACGACGCGCGTTTACGTGCCGGGCGCGTCGAAAGGCTCCGTGAGGTTCGGCGGGGCGCTGGAGCCTCTCGTGTGGGGACGCTTTCAGCTTTACCGCTCAAAGAGGCGGCCATACGTTCGCGAGATCGAGGTGACGGACGATTTCTGGGCGCTGCGCAAGCGCCCGAAAGCCGTCGTCGCGGCGGCGCGCTGGGCGAAACTGCTGGAGCGGCATCTCATCCCGGGGTACCCCTACGACGCGCTGCTCGCGCTTTTTTACTGGGCGGCGAAGGCCCTTGAAAAGGGGGCCGAACCCGATCTGGTCGAGGCCCGTTTTCTCTGGAGATGGCTGCTCGACTGGGGCATCGCGCCCGATTTCGGGCGCTGCGGCGTCTGCGGCGCTCCTCTGAACGGCCAAGGCGTCTGGCACGGGGGCGCGTTCGCGTGCGCTTCGTGCGCCCGGGGCGCGCCCGTTCTGCGGTTCGCCGAGTTCGCCGCTTACGCCGCGTCGAAAAGTTTTGTGCCCGCCGCAAAAAACGCTGATATGTTGGAGCAGGCTCGCGAGCTTCGACATTTTTTCGTGAAAAACCTTGAGGATAACAGATAGCACAAGGGAGGTATCTGCGTCATGAATTTTCAGGACATCACACTGAAACTGCAGCGCTACTGGGCCGATCAGGGGTGTATCATCCGCCAGCCCTACGACATCGAAGTCGGCGCGGGAACCATGCACCCGGCCACGTCTCTGCGCGTCATCGGCCCGGAGCCGTGGAACGTCGCCTACGTTCAGCCGTCGCGCCGCCCCGCCGACGGTAGATACGGCGACAACCCCAACAGGCTCCAGCACTATTACCAGTATCAGGTGATCATGAAGCCCGCTCCGGCGAACATTCAGACGCTCTACATCAAGAGCCTCGCCGCTTTGGGCATCGACCCCGCCGAGCACGATATCCGTTTCGTCGAGGACGACTGGGAGTCGGCGGCCATCGGCGCGTGGGGGCTTGGCTGGGAAGTGTGGCTCGACGGCATGGAGGTGACGCAGTTCACGTACTTCCAGCAGGTGGGCGGCGTGGATATGGAGTCCGTCCCGGCGGAGATCACCTACGGGCTTGAGCGCATCGCGATGTTCGTCCAGAAGGTGGACAACGTGTACGATCTCCTGTGGAACGACACCGTGACCTATGGCGACGTGCACCATCAGGGAGAGGTGGAAAACTCTATCTACAATTTCGAGGCCGCCGACGTCGCCATGCTGTCGCAGGTCTTTTCGCTCTACGAAAAGGAAAGTTCCCGGCTGGCGGATCAGGGACTTGTGCTTCCGGCGTGGGACTGCGTGCTCAAATGCTCTCAGCTTTTCAATCTGCTCGACGCGCGCGGAGCGATCAGCGTCACGCAGCGCACCGGCTACGTTTCGCGCATCCGCGGCATCGCGTCGCGCTGCTGTTCCGCCTACGCGCAGCAGCGCAAGGATATGGGCTATCCGCTCATGGATAAATTTTAAGGGGGACGGGAACGATGGAGCGTGACCTTATTCTTGAGATCGGCACGGAAGAAATACCGGCCCGCTTTATGCCGCAGGCGCTGGAGGACGTGGAGCGGTTCGCCCAGGAGGAGTTCGCCGGGCAGCGCGTCGCCCACGGGCGCATCGAGGCCATGGGCACGCCGAGGCGCCTTGTGCTCTACGCGCGCAACGTAGCCGAAACGCAGGACGACCTCAGCGAGGAGTACAAAGGCCCGGCGTGGAAGTCGGCCTTCGACGGCATGGGCAACCCCACCCGCGCGGCCGCGGGCTTTGCCAAGGGCAAGGGCGTCGCCGTCGAAAACCTCGTCAGCAAGAGCGTCAACGGCGTGGAGTACGCTTTCGCCGTGATCAACCACAAGGGCGGCCCGTCGGCGGCGCTGCTGCCCGCGATGATGAAGCGCCTCATATCGAGGCTCGTTTTCCCGAAAAACATGTACTGGAACAGCTCGAACGCGCGCTTCGCCCGTCCGATCAGGTGGCTGATGTGCCTGTACGGTTCGGACGTCGTCGAATTTGAGTTTGCCGGCCTGAAAAGCGGGCGCGTCAGCAACGGTCACCGTTTCATGGGCAAACGCGAGATCGCGATCAAGTCGTGCGACGACTATCTCTCCTCGCTGTACGACAACAACGTCATCGTCCACCAGAAAAAGCGCGAGGAGAAAATGCGCGCGTCGATATCTAGCATCGAAAAGGAGCTTGACGGCGTCGTCGAACTCGATCCCGACCTGATCCGCGAGAATCTTTATCTGGTCGAATATCCCGTTCCTTTCTACGGCTCGTTCGACAGGAAATATCTCGAGATCCCCGAGAAGGTTCTCACGACATCGATGAAGGACAACCAGAAGTACTTTGCCGTGCACGATCAGGCAGGCAAGCTGATGCCGTGCTTTGTCGGCGTGAACAACAACGTCGTCCCCAACATCGATCTGGTTCGCGAGGGCAACGAGCGCGTTCTCCGCGCGCGCCTGGAGGACGCGGTGTTCTTCTGGCAGGAAGACCTTAAAAGGCCGCTGCACACCCGCGTGAACGACTTGAAAAACGTCATATATCAGGAAAAACTCGGCTCCGTCTACGACAAGACGATGATGATGATCGACATCGCCCGCAAGATATGCGAGCTTACGGGCCTTAAAGACGAGGTGAAACTGGTCGAGCGGGCCGCCCTGCTGGCGAAGACCGATCTCGTGACCGGCATGGTCGGCGAGTTCTCGGAACTTCAGGGGGCGATGGGCAAGGAATACGCCCTCAAAAACGGCGAGGATCCCCGCGTGGCCTTGGCGATCGAGGAGCAGTACATGCCCACGGCGGCGGGGAACGCGCTGCCCTCCGACGTTATAGGCGCCGTCGTCGGCATCTCGGAGCGCGCCTTCAACATGGCGGGCGCGTACAAGCTGGGCTTTCAGGCGACCGGTTCGCAGGATCCCTACGGTCTGCGCCGCGCGATCCGCTGCATCAACGAAATCGTCTGGGGGCTGCGCCTCGACCTCGACCTCGCGGAACTGCTCGATTTCGTCACGGGCAAACTCGAAGTGGGGAAGGACGCGCTGAAGTCGCTGCTGGACTTTATCAGACAGCGCACCTTGATCCAGCTGAAAGAAAAGAACTTCTCGCACGACCTTGTGGAACTGGCTCTCTCCGTGACGCCCGGCCGCCCGCTGCAGACGATGCGTCTGCTGGAGGCGTTCGGCGAAGTCAAAAAGGAAGACTGGTTCACCAGCCTCGTCAACTCCGCCGTCCGCGTCAAAAACATCCTCGCCAAGGAAAAACCCGGCGACACCCGGGCAGATCCCGCTCTCTTTGTCAAAGACGCCGAGAAGGCGCTTTTTGAGTCGGTGGCCGCCGCGAACGAGCCTGTCGAAGCCGCGATGAAAGACAGGGACTGGAACGGGCTGATGAACGTCCTCGCCCGGCTTTCGCCGTCGGTGAGCGCGTTCTTCAACGACGTGATGGTCATGGACGAAAATCCGGCCGTCCGCGCCAACCGTCTTGCCCTGCTCGCTCTGTGCCAGAACCTGTTTATGCGGGTGGGCGACTTGAGCAAGGCCAAATGACCCTCCGCGTTTTCCAGACCGCGTAAAGAAAGCCCTCCGCCGCCGGCGGAGGGCTTTCTTTTTTTTTTGCCGCCGCAGTCTGTCGTCACTTCGCGGCTTTGCAAGATGAGCGGACGATTTTGTCGTAATTTCGGATTTTATAGTCGAGTTTTTTAAGCGTGGCGGCGAGGCTCTCGATCTTTTCGGCGAGCTGTTTTCTCTGCTCGACGAGCAGGGCCTTGCGCTGGCCGGCGGTGGCCTCTCCCTCGAGCGACAGGCGGACGTACAGTATCAGGGTTTTCACCGGCAGGCCGGAGTTTCTCATGCACTTGATGAACTCGATCCACTCGCAGTCGCTCTCGGAATAATCTCGCGCGCCGCTCTTGCCGCGCCGGATCTTCGGGATCAAGCCGATGCGCTCGTAATAGCGCAGCGTGTCGCACGAAATGTCGCACCTTTGTGAAACTTCAGCGATAAGCATATTTGCTCTCCGTGTTAAAAAAGATCGTCGCGGAGCGCCTACACGCCGAAAAGTTCCGCGGCGGCGCGCATGTTTTTCCTGATTTCCACGCCGAACGGGCAGCGCTTCTCGCACGCGCCGCAGGCGACGCAGTCGGAGGCGTGGCGGGGAAGCGTCTCGTAGTGCCCGCGCACCGTCTCTGGGATCGAGGAGCGGTTGCGCGCGAGGTTGTAAAACTTTGTGACAGCGGCGACGCTGATGCCGACGGGGCACGGGGCGCAGTGACCGCAGTACATGCAGCGCCCCTTCCAGCTGAACTTGCCCAGCCCGCTCATCACGGACGTGTAGTCGCGCTCCGCCCCGGCGTCGCACCAGGCGGCCGCGGCTTTTATCTGCTCCCGCGTGCGGCAGCCCGCCATCACGGAGGCGACGCCCGGGCGCGTGAGGGCGTACTCCAGACACTGTACGGGCGTGAACGCCTTTCCGAAAGGCGAGTCGGCGGCGCTGAGCAGGTCGCCGCCGCCGAAAGCTTTCATAACGTCGATGCCGACGCCGTTCCGCTCGCACAGCTCGTAAAGGGCTTCACGTTCGCCGTCGATGTTGGTCATCGGGCGCTCGTAGCTCTCGTCGGCCCACAGCCGTTCCACGTCCTCTCCCGCCGGCTGAAGGTCGTAGCAGGGGTTGACCGAGAACATCAGCACATCCGCAAGCCCGCCGCGCGCCGCCATCGCGGCCACGCGCGGATTGTGGCTGCTGAGGCCGATAAAACGGATCTTCCCGGCCTCTTTGAGTTTGAGGGCGTACTCCATGATCGCGCCCTCAAACGTGGCGCGGTAATCGTCCTCGGCGTCGATGTAATGGATCATGCCCACGTCGATGAAGTCGGCGCCCAGTCGTTTCAACAGATCGTCGAAACTCGCGGCGGTCTCCCGAACGTCGCGCGTGCGCTCATACTGCCCGTTCCGCCACGCCGTGCAGAGGTGCCCTTGAATGACGAACTCGTCACGCCGCCCTTTGAGCGCATATCCCAGATTTGAGCGGAGTTCCGGGTCCGGCGAGTAACAGTCGAAAAAGTTGATCCCGAGGGAGCGCGAAAGGTCGAGGTCTTCCCTGACGGCCTCCGCCGTTTTTCCCGCGAAGCCTTCGCACCCCAGTCCGATCGCTCCGACACGCAGCCCTGTGCGTCCTAGCGTTCTGTATTCCATATGCCGCTCCTTTGCCGTTCCGGCCGTGATTAACGTTGTGAATGTATCACTTGAAGTTCACTCAAAGTCAAGAGACATTATACCGAAATGATATTCGCGCGGCAAG
>CAZRXR010000007.1:0-3938 GCA_964604125.1 uncultured Synergistaceae bacterium | reverse complement strand
GCGCGGGCGCGGCTTAAAAGCGTCTCCGGCGCGCGGGAACGCCCGTTTCAACGGACGCGCCGCGCGCGCAGACCGGCCCCGCGCCGGCGGTGAACGCGCGCCCCGGCGTTCGCGCGAAAGTCATTTTCAACGAAGTTCCCGCTTGCGCCAAAGTTCGGTTATGGTATAATAAATCGGTTTTAAAAATCACACGGCGCGCGAGGGCGAGGCGGTGCTCCCGGTACGGAGTCCCGAAACCCGCGGAAGCGCGCCGGAGGAAAAACCGGGAGGAATCGAAATGTCAGTGATCAGCATGAAACAGCTCCTCGAGTGCGGCGTCCACTTCGGACACCAGACGCGCCGCTGGAACCCGAAGATGAAGCCCTACATCTTCACGGAGCGCAACGGCGTGTACATCATCGACCTGCAGAAGACCGTGAAAGGGCTTGAAAAAGCCTACGATTTCGTGCGTTCCATCTCGAAAGAGGGCGGCAGCGTCCTGTTCGTCGGCACGAAGCGTCAGGCTCAGGAGACCATCTGCGACGAAGCGCGGCGCTGCGGCCAGTTCTACATCAACCAGCGCTGGCTCGGCGGCCTGATGACGAACTTCACGACGATCCGCAAGCGCGTGCAGCGCATGATCGAGCTGGAGAAGCACGAGGCCGACAACGACTGGGGCGACTTCACCAAGAAAGAGATCTCGCTGTTCCGCAAAGAGCTCGCCAAACTTGAAAAATACCTGATAGGCATCAAGGACATGCGCGCGCTCCCCGACGCGCTATTCGTCATCGACCCCCGCCGCGAGGACATCGCCGTTCTCGAGGCGCGCAAGCTGCACATCCCGGTTATCTCCATCGTCGATACGAACTGCGACCCCGAGATGATCGACTACCCGATCCCCGGCAACGACGACGCCATCCGCGCGATCAAGCTGATCTGCGGCCTGATGGCGAACGCCGTGATCGAGGGACGCGGCGGCGTTGACGGCGCCGTTCCCGAGGCCGCCCCCGCCGCCCCGGAGGACGTGGCCGCCGACGACGCCTCGATCCTCGACATGAAGGAAAAGCTCACCGAAACCTACGGCGAAGTGACCGCCGAAAGCGAAGATCAATAGTCATTAAGGAGGACGAACGATGAACATTACTGCTGCGGCTGTCAGCGAACTGCGCGCCCGCACCGGCTGCGGGATGATGGACTGCAAAAAGGCTCTCGTCGAGTGCGGCGGCGACGCGGAGAAAGCCATCGACTACCTTCGCGAGAAGGGGCTTGCCAAGGCCGCCAAAAAGGCCGGTCGCGACGCCAAGGACGGCCGCGTGTTCTCCTATATCCACAACACCGGCAAGATCGGCGTGATGGTCGAGATCGACTGCGAGACCGACTTTGTGGCCAAGACCGACGATTTCCAGCGGTTGGGCCACGACATCGCGATGCACATCGCCGCCGCCAACCCGCTCTATCTGGCCCCCGAGGACGTTCCCGCCGACGTGCTCGAGCGCGAAAAGGCCATTTACAGAGAGCAGCTTATCGCCGACAAAAAGCCCGAGGCGATCATCGACAAGATCATCGCCGGAAAGATCCGCAAGTATTACGAGCAGGTGTGCCTGCTGGAGCAGCCGTGGATCCGCGACGACGAAAAGAAAATCAAGGATCTTGTCGTCGAGCAGATCGCGAAAATGGGCGAAAACATGAAGATTCGCCGTTTCTCTCGTTTCTCGATTGGCGAATAAGGGTGCCTTTGGGGGTACAGAGTTTCGCGAGCTCTGTACCCTTTTTCGCGGCGCGGCAATCATCATTCTGACGGGCATACCGCTAAGGAGGATGCTAATGAGATATAAACGAGTACTGCTGAAGCTCTCCGGAGAAGTCCTCGCGGGCGAACAGGGGTTCGGTCTTGACTTTCGGGCCATCGACCGAATGTGCGAGCAGATCGCGCAGGTGACCAGAGAGGGGATTCAGCTCGGGCTCGTCGTCGGCGGCGGCAACTTCATGCGCGGACGGCAGGCGGTCGAAGAAGGGATCGAGCGCTCGCAGGCCGATTACATGGGAATGCTCGGCACCGTCGTCAACGCGCTCGCTCTGCAGGATGTCCTCGAGCGCAAGAACGACATTCCCACGCGCGTGCTGACGGCCATCGAAATGCGGCAGATCGCCGAGCCTTACATCCGCCGCAGGGCGCTGCGGCACATCGAAAAAGGCCGCGTCGTGATTTTCGCCGCGGGTACTGGTTCGCCGTATTTCTCCACCGACACGACGGCGGCCCTGCGCGCCGCCGAAATAGGCGCAGAATGTCTCGTCAAGGCCACGAAGGTGGACGGGATCTACGACAAAGACCCCTTTAAGTTTCAGGACGCGGTCAAGTTCGCGCAGCTGTCCTACATGGACGCTCTCCAGAAGCGGATTCAGGTGATGGACGCTGCGTCGTTCTCGCTCTGCATGGAAAACGGCATCCCCATCGCCGTCCTCAACGTCCTCGAAGAAGGCAATCTGCGCGCTTTCCTCGTGGAGGGACGCGACATCGGCACATTCGTCTCAAAATAAACGACAAGGAGTGATTTTCAAATGGCAGACAAGAACCTCGAAGAAAAGATGCAAAAAGCGATTGACCACCTCGGCTCCGACTACCAGGGCATTCGCACGGGGCGCGCCCACCCCGGCCTTCTCGACCCCGTGAAAGTCGATTATTACGGCTCGCCCATGCCGATCAAGCAGCTTGCCAACGTCACCGTTCCCGAGGCGCGCGTGCTGATGATCGCCCCGTTCGACAAGAGCGCCACCAACTTGATCAAGAAGGCCATCCTCGCCGCCAACATCGGCCTGACGCCCAACGTTGACGGGAACAACATCCGCCTCGTCGTGCCGGAACTGACGGGCGAACGCCGCAAGGAGTTCGTCAAGCTCGCCGCCAAGCTGGCCGAGGAGGCCAAAGTCGCGCTGCGCAACATCCGCCGCGACGCGAACGACGCCTACAAGAAGCAGGAAAAGGCGTCCGAGATCACCGAGGACGATCTGAAAAAGCTGCTCGACGACGCGCAGAAGACTACCGACAAGTTTATCGCCAAGGTGGACGAGGAGTTTAAGAAAAAGGAAAAAGAGATCCTCGCCAAATAGCCGCGCGCGCGAAAAAAAAGGAGCGCCCCCCGCGAGGATAAGTCGGTGATTTACGGAAGGAAGCGGGTAAATCTCGGATCGCGGTCTTCAAAGCGGTAAAAAAACGGGCACACGGGAGCGTTTTCGCTCCGGCGTGCCTTTTTTTATGCGGGAATAACAAGGGATTTTTGGTAAAAGCGCAAAAAAATCCTTCCTACGGCGCCCAGACATGACATCTCTATCTGAGGGTTTTTCCGGCGGCCGGGCAAAGACGGTAACGTGCTGACGATCTTTCCAGCGCGAAGTGCGATAGCCAGTTTCCGATGCCCGTCAGCGGGGTACGGCATCGCGATTTTGAAGGCATCGGCAAAATCAGAGTGACGTGTGCGATACAGTTTACCGCTGCCCCGCCGCGTGAAAGTCAGAGGACAAATCTCTTTGAGGAAGGCGCGTCCCAGACGGGGAGAAGTGCATTTCACGGGCGGAGGGGGCGCTTATCACATGCGCGGCCGCGAGTGTCGGGTTTCGGTCATCATCCTTCTCTTCGGGCGGACAGAAGCGACAGAATGGACAGAAAAACGCTCTCCGCCCGGCGGCGGGGAGTTTTTTGTCCTGTTCCCGTCGCGCTTTTACTTCCCGACCGCTCCTGTAAGCCCTTAGATCCTCCGTTTTTCAGCTAAAGTCAAATTTTCAGTACGCGGATGAATTTTTGCTCCGTCCCGCGCCAAAAAGACGGCCGCGCGAGGCGGGGGCTTCGCGCGGCTATTTCGGCGGCGCTTGATTTCACCGCCGTCAGAAAAGAACCTTCCTCGTCGCCGGCTCGGCCGAGGCGATAAGGCGGCCCTTGTTGTACGAACGAAGCACTTCGCTCT
>CAZRXR010000006.1:12008-54825 GCA_964604125.1 uncultured Synergistaceae bacterium | reverse complement strand
AATTCGACGCCTCGCGCCGCGCGCTCCGAATCCTCTCCTCCAACGGCATGATGACGGACGAGGAGGTCGGCGGCACGCGCAAGGTGCTTTTCGCGGCGGCCCTCACCTATGTGGCCGGCGCTCTTGAAGCGCTGCTGATGCTGATCCGTCTGATCATGCTCCGCAACTCGCGCAGCCGCGACTGACGGTTTTTTCGCGAAAAAAAACATCGGGTGGTCTTCCGAGCGCTGGGCGGCCACCCCTTTTTTGAATTGAGACCTTCGGAGGTTGACGATGAGGCTGAACCCGTTATGGCTGCTCGCGCTCCTGTTCCTGCTGCCGGGAGCGGGGCTGCTGCTGGCCCCCGTGATGCTGATCATGTTCGCCTGCGTCGCCGCGGCCGCGCTGACGGGGCTTGGCGGAGCGTCGGCGCTGTGGCTGACGAGAGACCCCGCGCAGATGTGGACGCTGCTTACAAACGCCCGCGCGCGGGCCAATTTCTCGCTTGCCAACGCCGTCTGCCGCGTGATCTCCGAGCGCTACGGCACCGTGTTCCGCGCCTCGGCCGGCGGATCGGGTTTTTTCCTCTCGGGGGTCGGCGACGAAACCGCCGTCTACGAGGCCGCCGTGACGGCGCTCGCCCGCCTGAAAAACGGCGAGACCTCGCTTCGGATAGACCCGTCGTCGGCGTTTTTCCGCTCCTGCGCCGCTCTGCTTTCGGGAGGCGCGGCCGCGCTCGCGCTGCTGCCTTCGCTCTCGCTGGCGGCGCTTCCGGCCGGAGCGGCGGCCGGGTATTTCGCGGGGCCGTACCTGTCGCCCTGGCTGCAAAAGCTGCTCCTCGGCGGCGCCGACGTGCGGGGGCTGTCGATCGTCAGCGTCGCGCGGAGGACGCGCGCGGCAACGTCGTTCGGCGGGCGCGTCGCCCGGGCCGAAAGCGGCGTCGAGGTGACCACGTCGGCCGACGGCGCCATCGAGGCGGAGATCGTCGATGACTGACGGCGCGGCGGGGCGCGGGATGCGCGGCGTGGAGGCGGCCCTGTACGTCTGGAACCGCGCCGAACACGGCGCCCTGATCGCCGAGGAACTGCGCGCGCTTGGCGGGCGGCTTTCGCCGGCCGATCTCACGCTGGCGACGGCGCTGTGCTACGCGATGTGCCGCCGCCTTTCGCTGTGGCGGCGTCTGCGCGAGACGTTCATGCGGCCGAGCCCGCGAAAGTTCTCCCGCGCGGCGCAAACGGCCGTCTTGTGCGGCGTGTGCGGCCTCGCGGAACTGAAAAACTTCGCCCCGGCCGTGCTGATCTCGTCGCTGATCGACTGGACAAAATCGCGCGACCCGCGCGGCGCGCGCGTTGTCAACGCCGTGCTACGCCGCGCGTTCTGCGAAACCGCCGCCGAACTGGAGCGTCTGGAGCGCGACCCGAGTCTGGAGGCGCGCTGCCTGCTCCTCGGCGTGCCCCTCTGGGCGGCGCGGCTGTGGCGCGACTGTTACGGCGCGTCCGAGGCGGAACGCATCGCGTCGATGTGCGCCGGTTCTCCGTCCCTTTCGCTGCGGCTGTCGCCCTCCGCGCCGCCCGAACTGCCGCGCCTTCTCGCCCGGGCGGGCCGCGCCGTGAGCGCCTCCCCCCTGCCTGAGGGGCTGCGCGTCGAGGGCACGGCGCTTCCGACGGCCCTCCCCGGCTGGAAGGAAGGCTGGTTCGCCGCCCAGAGCGAGTCGTCGATCGTCGCCGGGCGCGAGGCCGCCGACTTTGAAGGCGCTTACCTTCTCGACATGTGCGCCGGCCGCGGCGTCAAGACGGGGCAAATCGCTCTGGCGCGCCCCGACATTCGCGTGGAGGCGTGGGATCTGTCCGAGGGGCGCTTGTCTGCCTGCGCGCGCGAGATGGAGCGCCTCGGCGTCGGTTCCCGCGTGCGCCGCAAGACGGGCGACGCCCTCGTCTTGACCCCCGACCGCGCCCCCGACGCCGTGCTCCTCGACGCGCCGTGCTCCGGCAGCGGCACGTGGCGGCGCCATCCCGAGGGAAAATGGCGTCTGGACGCCGCGAGCCTCGGCGAACTGGCCGCCGTACAGGAGCGCCTTCTCGAGCGCGCGTTCGCTCTGGTCAAACCGGGCGGAAAAGTGGTATATTCGACGTGTAGCCTTTTCGCGAGCGAAAACGAGCGCGTCGTCGCCCGCGTCCTGCCGCGCTGCCCCGGCGCGCGCGAAGTTCCCCCGGCGCGCGCGCGCGGCGAGCGGCGCGAGGCCGGGACGGCCCTTTTGCCCGACACTCCCTGGACAGACGGCTTTTATCTGGCTGTCTTCGTCAAAGACTAAAGGAAACGGAGGCATCACACAATGAACAGATCCATGCGCGCGCTGCTGGCGGCTGTGCTGGTGTGCATCATCGGCTCCGCGGCGTTCATCATCTATAAAGTGTTCTTCTCCAACCCGTCGCGCTCCATCCCGCTCCTCAAAGGCGGCTCCGTCATCGAAGCCGTTCAGACGCTGGAGCGGATGGGCATCAAGGCCCGGATCGAGGAGGAGGACTCCGCGCTGCCGCGCGGAACCGTCATCGGCCAATGGCCCGAGACCGGCATCAAACTGCGCGCCGACAAGACCGCCATCCTCAAAGTCAGCCGCGGCACCGAGAAAGTGTCACTCCCCGACGTGCGCGGGCTTCCGCTCAAACAGGCCGTTGACAAGATCCAGGACACGGGCTTCACGATAGGCGAGATCCAGAAGATCAACCACGAGCGCCCCGCCGGCGTCGTCATCGCGCAGAACCCGGCCTCGCCCGCTTCCGTCTCCCCGACGCGCGAGATCGGCCTGCTCGTCAGCCTGGGGCCGGCGGTCGCGTCGGGCTCGGTCGTCGTGCCCGACTTGATCGAGCGCGACGAGAGGACGGCCATGCAGCTGGCGCGCGAAAGCGCCCTGCGCCCCAGCGTGGAATACGTGTACGACACGTCCTCGCCCAAGGGCATGGTCATCTCCATGAACCCGGGCGCGGGGACGCGCGTGCCGCGCAACTCGGGCGTCGCGCTGCGCGTCTCGTCGTGGGATCGGAGCCTCGCGCCGGAACCCCGGGAAAACGGAGAGACGGATGACGCCGGGGAGAATACGGGCGGCGAAAAGAGCGCGGGCGGCGCCGTCATGACCGTCATCGAGCCGCAACCCGACGAGCAAACCGAGCCGGCGCAGGAGGGCGGCGCGGAGCCGGGCGCGCTCGCGGAAAACTCTCCCGGGACAGGCGAAAGCGGCGCGCCGGGCGCTCCCGAGACGCAACCGGCCGATGAACCCGAGCAGAAGAAGATAGCCAACATCCGCTATCAGGCGCCGCCCGTCAAAAACCAGACGATTGTCATCGAGATGATCGACAAGACGGGCGAGCACAGGCTGCTGAACAGGCAGGTGAAGCCCGGGGAGAACATCCGTCTGAGCGTCCCCTACGTAGGCGAGGCCATCGTCACGATTTACCTGGGAGGCAACTTCGTATGGCAGGATCGCTACATGTAAAGCCGCTCCTGATCGCGCCGTCGCTCCTCGCCGCCGACCCTCTGGCGCTCGGGGCGTCGGTTGACGCTCTGAACGGCCTGTACGACTTTCTCCACATCGACGTGATGGACGGGCATTTCGTCCCCAATCTGTCATACGGGCCGGCCCTCGTGCAAGCTCTGCGCCGCCGCTATCCGCGGGCCGCGCTCGACGTGCATCTGATGGTCGAGCCGGGCGAGGACTTTCTCGATATGTTTCTGGCCGCGCGGCCCGACTATCTGACAGTGCATCAGGAATCCTGCCGCCATCTGCACCGCGCCCTGACGCGCGTCAGAGAAGCGGGCGTCAAGCCGGGCGTGGCGCTCAACCCGGCCACGCCCGTGGAGATGATCGAGCCGGTTCTGCCGATGTGCGCCGTCGTGCTGCTGATGTCGGTCAACCCCGGTTTCGGCGGGCAGAGTTTCATCCCCGAGGTGTGCGGGAAATCCGTGCGGCTGTGCCGCCTGCGCGAGGCGCTGGGGCTGGACTTTCTGATCGAGATGGACGGCGGCCTTGGCCCCGGCAACGTCGCGCTCGCGCGCAAAAGCGGCGCGGACGTGGCCGTCATGGGCAGCGCCGTATTCGGCGCGCCCGATCCCGCGGCCGCCGCGGCGCTGGCGCGGGACGCTTCGGCGGCGCAGGCATTGTAAGGAGGAAACGCGATGAACGAAACGAACACCCGCCCGGACGCCGGCGCGGACGACGCGCGGCAGACGCTCGTCGAACTGGGAAAAGAACTGAAGGCGCTCCGCGAGAGCAGAGGAATGACCCTCGACGCTCTCGCCGCCGAGACCTGTATCAGAAAGAACTTTCTGGAGGACATCGAGGCGGGCGACTTCAGCCGCTTCAAGGCGCTCGTCTACGCGCGCGGCTTCGTGCGCGGCTGCGCGGAACTGCTCGAAAGCCCCGAGCTGTGGGACAAGTACAGCCGCGTGCTGACGGCCGAACACGTGGAGCCAGCGGCGGCGTCGCAGGGCGCCGTCTACCCCACCGGCCCCGGGCGCGTGTCCCCGCTGCCGTCGAACACCTCGCACGCGGCCGCTCCGGCGCGGGGCTTCCGCCAAAGCTCGACGCGCCGCAACTGTCTGATCGCGCTTTTCGCGCTGGCCGCAGCGGCCATCGTCGGTCTGGCCTGCAACTGGGATCGCATCCGCGGCGAGATCGCGCGGATTCAGGCCGAACAGGCCGAGTCGGCGGTGAAGAAGCGCGAGGCCGAACAGGCGTTGCTGGCCGAGAAAAAGCGCGCCGAGGAGGAGGCCGTGACGCGCGAGCGCGAGGAGCGCGCGAAGACGGCGTCGGAGCCGGAGACCCCCGAGACGCCGCCGAAACCGGCGGAACCCGAAAAAGCGCCCGAACCGGCCGCGCCCGCGAAGCCCGCCCTGACGATCCGCGCCACGGGCGAATGCTGGATCCGCGTGCGCGACGGCCGCAAGACCCTGTTCGAGAACACCGTGAACGGCGGCTGGGAGATGACGTTCGACCTTGAATCGCCGCTCGACGTGGTCTTCGGCCTCGGGCAGCACGTCTCCGTGTCCGCGAACGGCGCCGACTTCGCGCCGCTCGGCAGGGGCCGCCAGCATCTGGAGTACCTGCCCGACGGCACGAGCGAGCGGCTGCCGCGCCCCAAGAGTTAAGAAAGAACCGTTTGTGAAAAATTTATACATCGTCAGCCTCGGCTGCCCCAAAAACGCCGCCGACAGCGAACGTCTCGGCGGCGTGATGGAGGCGGCGGGGTTCCGTCTCGTGCGCTCGCCCGAGGAGGCGGACATCGCTCTCGTCAACACGTGCGGTTTTTTGCGGGCGGCCGTCGAGGAGGGCGTCGGCGTCATCCTCGAACTGGAGCGCCTGAAAAAAAACGGAACCGTCAAGGAACTGGCCGTCGTCGGCTGTATGCTCAACCGCTACGGCGACGAACTGAAAGCCGAGTTCCCGTCGGTGGACTACTGGGCGCGCTCCGAGGACTGGGACGCGCTGCTGCGACAGATGGGGCGCGCCGCCCCGCGCCCCGGCTGCCGGCGCGCCGAGCTGAGCGGCACGCCGTGGACGCGCTATCTGAAGATCAGCGAGGGCTGCGACAGCCGATGTTCCTACTGCGCCATCCCGGGGATCCGCGGCCGCCTGCGCAGCCGTCCCGTCGCCGAGATCCTCGAGGAGGCCCATGCGCTCGTCCGCTCCGGCGCGAAGGAACTGTGCCTCGTCGGGCAGGAACTGAGCGCCTACGGACGGGATCTGTTCGGCCGCCCGTCGCTGCCGGCGCTGCTCGACGAACTGGAGCGCGAGCTGCCGCGCGGCCTGTGGCTGAGGCTGTTTTACCTGCACCCGTCGCTCGTTGACGCGGCCTTTCTGGAGCGCGTCGTCTCGAGCGAACGTATCGTGCCGTGGCTCGACATCCCCATCCAGCACATCGACGACGAGGTGCTGCGGCGCATGAACCGCCCGCCCGTCGAGAAACACATCCGCGAACTGTTCAAGACAGGCCGATCGCTCGATCCCGACTTCGCTTTCCGCACGACGCTGATGGTCGGTTTCCCCGGCGAGACGCGGCGGCAGTTTGACAAACTGCTCGACTTCGTCGAGGAGATCGGCTTCGACCGCCTCGGCGCGTTCACCTTCTCGCCCGAGGAAGGCACGCCGGCGGCGTCCTTCCCCGATCAGATCCCTGAACGGGAGAAGACGGCGCGCTGCAACGAGCTGATGGATCTCCAGCGGGAGGTCTCGCTGTCGCGGCAGGCGCGTTTCGTGGGGCGCGCGCTCGACGTGCTGATCGACGAAATCGACGAGGAAACGGGCGCGCGCGTCGGCCGCAGTTTCCGCGACGCGCCCGAGATCGACGGCGAGGTCGCGGTGACGTGCGCGGAAAGCGCCCGGCCCGGAGACTTGATCCGCGTCAAGGTGACGGGATCGTCCGAGTACGATCTGACAGGAGAGATGATCCATGACTCATAACCCCGCGCTCACGCCCGCCGGAATGATCGCGACGCTGTTCGGCCTGGGCAGGCTCGTCAAGGCCGCTCCCGGCACGGCGGGCAGTTTCGTCGCGGCCGTCGCGGCCATATTTCTGCCCGCAGGCGTCCGCGCCGCCGCGCTGATCGCGCTGACCGCCGCCGGCGTGTGGGCCTCGGGCGCCTACGAGAGGATGACGGGCGTGACCGACCCCGGCGAAGTCATCATCGACGAGGTCGTCGGCCAGCTGATTGCCACGCTGGGGCACATCGCCGGGGCGGGCGCTCACGACCAGTCGGCGCGGTACTTTATCGCCTGTTTCATTCTGTTCCGCTTCTTCGACATCCTCAAGCCATGGCCCGTCTGCGCCTGCGAAAAGGCCCCGGGCGGTGTGGGCGTCATGCTCGACGACATCGCGGCGGGGATTTTGGCCTGCGCCGCGCTGTTCGCGCTGCGCAAGGTGTTCGTGGAAGGCTGGTGGCCGTTCTGATGGGCGGCGAAAGAACGGCGTTTCTCGCCTCGCGCCTGATAGCGGCGTGCGCGGCGGCGGGCGTCACGATCGGCGCGGCGGAATCGTGCACGGGCGGGCTGATCGCCGCGGCGATCACGTCCGTGCCCGGCAGCAGCGCGTGTTTCTACGGCGGCGTCGTCAGCTACGACAACTCGGTCAAGCGGAACGCGCTGGGCGTGCCCGCCGGAATTCTCGAATCGGCCGGGGCCGTGAGCGGCGAGTGCGCCATGGCGATGGCCGAGGGCGCGCGCCGTCTGCTGGGCGTCGATATCGCCGTCTCGGTTACGGGCGTCGCCGGGCCGGGCGGCGGCATCCCCGGAAAGCCCGTGGGAACCGTATGGTTCGGCCTGTGCGCGGCGCGGGGGGCGCGCTCTCACGTCCGCCGGTTTGACGGCGCGCGGGAGGAAGTCCGCGCGCGGGCGGTCGAGCACGCGCTCGAACTGCTGCTCGGAGCCGTCCCGGAAGCGCGCTGATGACGGGGATACGGGCTTTTTTCTGCCTGCCGCTGCCCGAGGCGCTGCTCGGCGGGCTTTCGCGGTGGATCCGCGACGCCGCCCGCGAGGAGCCTCGCGCGCGGTGGGTGGATCCGCGCGGCCTCCACGTTACGCTGCGCTTCTGCGGCGAGATCTCCCCGGGGACGGTCTCGTCGCTCGACAGGCGGCTTTCGGCGGCGCTGCGCGAATGTCTTGACGGTCTGCCGCCGATGACGATCGGGCGCATGAGCACGTTCGGGCGTCCGCCGCGCGTGCTCTGGGCGGGGCTGCGCGGTGCCGAAAAACTGGGCGGGCTGAACGCGCTTATCGAGCGCGCCTGCCGCGCCGAAGGGCTGCCGCCCGAGACGAAACGCTTTACGCCGCACCTGACGCTGGCCCGTATTCCCGCCTTTTCCGAAGCGCGGCTCGATCGTCTGCCGCCGCGGACGTTCGAGGGCGGCGGCTGGCTGCCGGAGCGGGTGATCTTTATGCGCAGCGCGCTCACGCCCGGGGGCGCGCGCTACTCGCCGATGTTCGTCTACGGGCGCTCCCGCTGACGGCGGCGTCCCGCCCGGCCCGGGGAGCGCGCATACAAACGGCATTTTGGGGAGGAGGAGTATTCCTTGGTTGACAAAAAGGACAGAAGCAAAAAACCTCTGACGAAAGAGGACATTCTCGAGCAGGCCATCGGCGATATCCGCGCCAAGTTCGGCGACGGGTCGATCATGCTGCTCGGCGAGAGGACGAAAGCGAAGGTGGACGTTATCCCGACGGGCATTCTGCCCGTGGACGTGGCGCTCGGCATCGGCGGGTTCCCGCGCGGGCGCATCGTCGAGGTGTTCGGCCCCGAGGGCAGCGGCAAGACGACGCTGGCGCTGCACGCCATCGCCGAGGCGCAGAAAGCCGGCGGCGTGGCGGCCTTCATCGACGCCGAACACGCGCTCGACCCCCGGCTGGCCGCGACGCTGGGCGTGCGGGTGGAAAAGCTCTACCTGTCGCAGCCCGACAGCGGCGAGCAGGCGCTGTTCATTCTCGAGACGCTCGTGCGCAGCGGCGCCGTCGATATCGTCGTCGTCGATTCCGTGGCCGCGCTGACCCCGCAGGCGGAGATCGACGGCACCATCGGCGAGACGCAGGTGGGGCTGCAGGCCAGACTGATGTCGTATGGGCTGCGCCGACTCACCGCCTCGATCTCGCGAAGCAACTGCGTCGTCGTCTTCATCAACCAGCTGCGCGCCACCATCGCCACCGGCTACGCCAAAGGCCCCGCGGAGACGACTTCGGGCGGGCGGGCGCTCAAGTTCTACACGTCCGTGCGCGTCGAGGTGCGCCGCGGCAAGCAGATCACCAAGGGCGACGACGTGATCGGCCACGAGCTGTACGTAAAAGTGGTCAAGAACAAGCAGGCGCCGCCGTTCCGCAACGCGCACTGCTCGCTTATCTACGGCAGGGGCATCCCTCTGACGATGTCGATCGTGGACATGGCCATCGACTCCAACGTCATCAAGCGCAAAGGATCGTGGCTGACCTACAAGGGCGAGACGATCGCCCAAGGCAAGGATCGCCTCGCGGAGTTCCTCGACAAGAACCCCGACTTGCTCGCCGAGATCCGCAAGACGGTGCTCGACGAGGCCGCCGAGGGGCTGGGCATCTTCGTCAAGCCCGCCGGCGACGCCGACGGCGGCGAGGAGCCGTCCGACATCGACGACAGCGGCGTGGACATCGAGGGGGGCGTCATCGATCTGGACATCGCCGACGACATCGCGCCGGGCGATACGATCCAAAAGGAGTAGCCCCTTTTTGTCGCGCAAGACAGGAAAGGACGGACGATGGCTCAACTGCTGATCGCGTATTTCTCAAAGTCGGGCGCGACGAGGCTGGCGGCCGAACGGATCGCGCGCGTGAGCGGCGGCGACCTGTTCGAGATCGCGCCCGTCAAGCCCTATCCCGCCGGATACGCCGCCTCGGTGTTCGTCGCCAAGAAAGAACAGATCTTCCACGAACTGCCGGAGATCTCCGGCGGCGTGGACAACTTCGGCGCCTACGGCGCGGTGGCGCTGGGGTTCCCCGTGTGGTGGCACACGTGCCCGCGCGTCGTCGCGACATTCCTGTCGCGGTACGACTTCTCCGGCAAAACGGTGCTGCCGTTCTGCACCCACGGCGGGGGCGGCCCGGCGAGAAGCGCGCGCGATATCCGGGCGCTGTGCGCGGGCGACGTGAGGGACTGCCTCGACGCCAACGGCCTCACCGACGACGCAGCGCGCCGCTGGCTGGATGCCGTCTAGGCCCGCGCGCTCCGCGAAAAAAATCGGCCGGAAACGGGTTTTGCCGCGCGCAAAGCCCGTTTTTCCGCGCCTTTCGCCGTATAACCGAAAACCTGAACCGCTTTTTTGGAAAGAGGTGAGCGCCCATAAACGGGAATTTCCGCCGAGCGGGAGACGCCGATCTGGAGGGCGTCTTCGCGCTGATCGGCTCGCGCATCGCGTGGATGGACGAGAGCGGGCTGCGCCAATGGAACGCCGAGGACTACTGGAGATACTACCCGCGCGAATACTACGCCCGCGCCGCCGGGCGCGGAGAGCTTTACGTGCTGGAGGGAGAAAGCGGCGCTCCCGACGCCGCCGCCTGCCTGTTCGATCGCGACGAGGCGTGGGACGACGGCGAACCGGCGCTGTACGTCCACAACTTCGCCGCCGCGCCGGGCAAAAAGGGCGCGGGGCGGACGTTCCTGCGCCACGCCGCCGCTCTGGCGGCGCGACTCGGCAAGACGCGGCTGCGCCTCGACTGTCCGCGCGCCTGCGAGCCGCTGAACCGCTACTACGAAAACCAGGGGTTCCGCGCCTCGGGGAGTTTCCGGCAGGGGGCCTACCTCGGCACGCTGCGCGAAAAAAGCGACCTGCCCGGCAGGCCGTTTTCGGTGAACGTGCTGCTGTTTCCCGGTTTTGAGACGCTCGACGCCTTCGGCCCCGCCGCTATTCTGGGCCGCCTGCCGGACGCGCGGCCGCGCTTCGTCTCGGCGCGGGGCGGAGAGATCGCCGGTTCGCGGGGCGTCCGCGTCGTCACCGATCCCGTCGGCGAGGCCGATCCCGACGGGGCGCTGCTGCTGCCGGGAGGGATCGGGACGCGGGAACTCGCGCGCGACGCGGCGTTTACCGGCCTTGTGCGGCGCGTGAGCGAACGCGCGGCGTACTGTCTGTCGGTCTGCACGGGGTCGGCGCTCTTGGCCGCCTGCGGGGCGCTCGACGGACGGCGCGCCACGAGCAACAAGCGCGCGTTCGGCTGGGCGCGCTCGCTCGGCCCTTCCGTGCTGTGGCGCGGCGCGGCGAGATGGACGGCGGACGGCAAGTTCTACACGTCGTCGGGCGTGTCGGCCGGCATGGACATGGCGCTCGGCTTCGCCGCCGACCGCTGCGGGCGCGACGCGGCGCTCGAGATCGCCTCGGCCGTCGAGTACGTCTGGAACGACGATCCGGACGACGACCCGTTCGCTTCGGGCGCGGAGCGGGCGGCCCGGCCTGTGGGCGTATCCGCGGACAAGGCGGCGCGTAACCGGTGAACAACGAACCTTCCGCGAGCCTGCGCCTTTCAAAGCGCATGGCCCAGCTTGGCATGTGCTCGCGCCGGGAGGCGGACGAATACATCTCGCGCGGGCTGGTGCGCGTCAACGGCCTCCCGGCCGTCCTCGGGCAGAAGGTGACGCCCGCCGACCGCGTAGAGCTGGCGCGCGCGGCGCGCGACAGACAGGAACGTCTCGTCACGGTGCTGCTGAACAAGCCGCTCGGCTACGTCTCGGGACAGGCGGAGGACGGATACAGGCCGGCGCGCGTCCTCATCACGCCGGGCAACCGCTGGCGCGGCGACACATCGCCGCTGCGCTTCGACCCGTCGCTGCCGCGCGGCCTCGCGCCGGCGGGACGGCTCGACATCAACTCGACGGGGCTGCTCGTGCTCACGCGTGACGGCCGCGTCGCGCGGCGCGTCGTCGGAAGCGACGGCGCCGTCGAGAAGGAGTATCTGGTGCGCGTGTCGGGCTTTTTGAGCGACAGGGGGTTGCGGCTGCTCAACCGCGGGCTTTCGCTCGACGGCGAGGAACTGCTGCCCGCCCGCGTGCGGCTTATCGGCGACGGGCTGCTGCGGTTCGTCCTGCGTCAGGGCAAAAAGCGCCAGATCCGCCGAATGTGCGAGCTTGTCGGCGTCCGGGTCGAGTCTCTGCGGCGCGTGCGCGTGGGCGGCGTGCGGCTCGGGGCGCTGCCTCCCGGGCAATGGAGGTACCTGTTGCCAAACGAGCGCTTTTGAGGGCGGGCGCGCTTTTTGATTTGTCTTGACAAACCGAAACGCCGTCGGGGATAATAGCGCGTGATTCGAGGGGGAACGCCCCCTTTGGGGATCATTCCGTTTTCAAAAAGGAGGAATTTTTACGATGGAAAACATCAAGGGCACTCAGACCGAGAAGAACCTTCAGACCGCTTTCGCCGGCGAGTCGCAGGCGCGCAACAAGTACACCTATTTCGCTTCCAAGGCCAAGAAGGAAGGCTACGTCCAGATCGCCGCCATCTTTGAGGAGACGGCGAACAACGAGAAGGAGCACGCCAAGATCTGGTTCAAGCTGCTCAGCGGCGGCGACGTTCCCGCCACGCCCGAGAACCTCGAGGCGGCGGCGGCCGGCGAGAACTTCGAGTGGACGAGCATGTACAAAGAGTTCGCCGAAGTCGCGAAGGCCGAGGGCTTCCCCCGCATCGCCAAGCTGTTCGAGATGGTGGGCGCCATCGAGAAGGAGCACGAGGAGCGCTACCTCGCCCTGCTCAAGAACGTGAAAGACGGCGTCGTCTTCTCGCGCGACGGCGACATGATCTGGCAGTGCGCCAACTGCGGGCACATCGTCGTGGGCAAAAAGGCCCCGGAAATCTGCCCCGTCTGCGCCCATCCCAAGGCCTACTTCTTTGTCCGCACCAGCTTTGTGGGCGGCAAGGACTACTAAACCGGCGCGAAACGCAAAAAAAAATTTCCGGCTCCCCGTCCGAGGGGCCGGAAATTTTTTTGTCCGCCGCTATGGCCTGATCCGATAGATGGTGCGCGGGAACGGGATGACCTCGCGGATGTGGGGCAGGCCGCAGATCCACGCGATCGTGCGCTCAAGCCCGATGCCGTAGCCGCTGTGGGGCACGGAGCCGAACTTGCGCAGGTCGAGGTACCAGTCGTAGTCGCTCAAGTTCATCTTCAGCTCGTTCATGCGCGCGGTCAGCCTGCCGTAGTCCTCCTCGCGCTGCGAGCCGCCGACGATCTCGCCGTAGCCTTCGGGCGCGAGCAGATCGGCGCAGATAACCGTCTCGCCGTTGTCCTCGGGGTTCTGCTTCATGTAGAAAGCCTTGACATCCTTGGGATAGTTCTCCACGAACACAGGGCGGTCGTACTGCCGCGTGAGCAGAGTTTCGTCGTCGGCGCCGAGGTCGTCGCCGAAGGCGATGTCGCTGCCCAGCCCGTTGAGTTTGGCGACGGCGTCGCGGTAGCCGATGTGGTAGAACGGCCCGGACAGAACCTTCTCCAGCGGGGCCGTGTCGCGCCCCAGAACGGCCAGTTCGGCGCCGCAGTGTTCGAGCACGTGTCTGACCGTCTCGGCGACGTGTTCCTCCTGCAGCCGCATGTTCATCGCGCCGTCGTAGAACGCCATCTCCGGCTCCAGCATCCAGAATTCGGTAAGGTGGCGCCTCGTCTTGGACTTCTCGGCGCGGAACGTGGGGCCGAAGCAGTACACCTTGCCGAACGCCATCGCCGCCGCCTCGGCGTAGAGCTGCCCCGTCTGCGCCAGATAGGCTTTCCGATCAAAATAGTCAAGCTCGAACAGCCCCTCGTTCCCCTCGCCGTTGGAGCCGGTGAGGATGGGGCTGTCCACCAGCATGAAGCCGCGGTCGCGGAAGAACGCGCGCCAGCACCGGACGATCTCGTCGCGGATCTTCATCAAGGCCCGCTGGCGGCCGCTCCGCAGCCACAGGTGGCGCTTGTCGAGCAGGAAGTCGATGCCGTGCTCCTTTTTGCCGATGGGGTACTCCTCGTCCGGGTTCTGCAGAACGAGGAGGTCTGTGAGCGACAGTTCCACGCCCGAGGGCGCGCGCTCGTCGCTTCTCACAACGCCTTCGGCCTCCAGACTGGCCTCCAGCCGCAGCGATTTCGCGGCGGCGAACAGCTCCGGCGGCACGTCGGACTTGACGAGCACGCCCTGCACTGTCCCGGAGCCGTCGCGCAGTTGCAGAAACTGGATCTTGCCCGAACTGCGCCTGTTGTACATCCACCCCTTCACGCGGACGGTCTCGCCCACGTGATTTCTCAGATCCTTGATATAAACCCACGGCGCGGACATCCTCGCAACCCCTCCTTCGCGAACGATTCGTATCGGATCTCTTTCCGCCTTAAAAAATTTTCTCAAACTTTTCGCGTTTTTTCGCGCGGAACACTATTCCGCTCCGCGCTCTATATGATACACTATTGCGTGGCGTTTGCGCTCCCCCGCGCGCGGATTTTTCACCGACGGGCGATTTTTTTACTGTGGAAAACGCGCCGGCTCCCCGGCGCGTCTCGCCCGGCGCGGAGCGGGGGACGGGGCGGACGCCGCGGCGTCCCTAATTCGCGCCGCGGACAAAATTTCTATTTAAAGAGGAGAAATCCGCGATGGAAAGCATGAGAATGGACGAGATCATCGTCCGGCGTTGGTCGAACGCCAAAAAAATGATGTGGTACGAGGGCGAGTGGTGGACGGGCGAGCGCGTGCTGGCCCTCGTCGAGGAAAACGTGAAACGGCTGAAGGCCGCCGGGTTCGGCGCGGGCGACCGCGTCGTCGCGATGCTGCCCAACTGCCCGGCCTTTCAGGCGCTGTGCGTCGCCGTCTGGAGACTGCGCGGCGCCGTCGCCACACTGAACCCGCTGGCGGGGGCGCAGACGCTCGCCGCGCAGATTGGGCACACCATGCCCGCCGTCGTCGTCGCGGCGGCGGCGCTGAAGGAGCACGCGGCGGCGTTCCCGGCCCTGCCGACGCCGCTGGTCTTTCTGGAGAGCGCGGGCGCGCTGCCCGCCTTCAAGGCCGCGCCGTCGTTCAAGAGCGCCGAGGATATGGCGATGATCTTCTACACCTCCGGCACCACGGGCACGCCCAAAGGCGTGCCGATCACGCACATGAACATCATCTCCTGTATGCTGCAGGCGCTCAAACAGGTGCTCCCCGACATCCAGAACCACAACCTGCTCGACGTGCTGCCCAACTTCCACACGCTCGGCTGCTGCCTGTCGGGCTTCATGCCGATGCTGGCCGGCATTCCCGAGACGATCCGCGCCAACTTCCTGCCCGTGGAGGGCACCGTCCGCGCCATCGACGAGGCCGGCGTCACGGTGCTCGTCGCCGTGCCCACGCTGCTGCACTTTTTGTGCGGCTACGCGGCCAAGACCGGGTGGAAGCCGCGCTCGCTGCGCTACGTCGTCTCGGGCGGCGACCGCCTCACCAAGACGCTGCGCGACCGCGTCGATCGTCTGTTCGGCGTCACGATCATCGAGGGCTACGGCCTGACCGAGTGTTCGCCCATCGTCGCCGCGCAGACGGAAACAGGCTCGCCCGAAGGCTCCGTCGGCCCGCTGCTGTGCGACATCAGCTACAAGCTGTGCGACCTCGACGGCTCGCCGGCGCAGGGCGACGAGGGCGTGCTGTGGATCAAGGGGCCGAACGTCGCCTCCGAGTATTTCCGCGCGCCCGAGATCACGGCCGAGAAGTACAAGGACGGCTGGTTCAACACGGGCGACATGGTGCGCGTTGACGAAAACCGCAACGTGTTTGTGGAGGAGCGCGTCAGCGACTTGATCATCGTGGGCGGCTTCAACGTGTACCCGCAGGAGGTCGAGGCCGTGCTCAACTCCAACCCCAAGGTGCAGGAGTCGGCCGCCATCGGCGTGGCGCGCGCCGTGACGGGTCAGATCGTGCGCGCGTTCGTCATTCTCAAGGAGGGCGTCACGACCAGCTCGTCGGAACTGGTCGATTGGTGCCGCGAGCGCCTGCCGCACTACAAGGTGCCGCGCAGCATCAAGACGGTCACAACCTTCCCGCGCAACGCGCTCGGCAAGGTGCTGCGCCGCAAACTGCGCGACGAGGAGGCCGCCGCCCGCGACGGGGAATGATCGCGCCCCGCTTTCTTCCTTATTGACAAAAACGGACAGGACGTTGTATACTCGCTCGTAAGCGCGCGGAACGCGATTCGCGCGCGATCCCGCGGGAACAGCCGGAGAATTTCATGCGCCACGTCAGCTTTTACGCAGCCGGATACTTTTACTTTTACTTTTTTGGAAGCCTCCCAAAAAGGTGATTTTGTGCTGCCGAAGCGCCGACGGGCGAAGAAAACCGTCTCGCCGGGCGCCCCGTGAACGGGAACAAAAGGCCGCGCGGAATCGCCGCGCGGCCTTTCATTTTTATCCCGCCGCGTTCGCGCGCGGATACGCGCGGAACGGACGATCAAAGGAGCGTGTTTTGTGATGATCGCAGTATTGAAAAACGACGCGACCGACGAGCAGAGAGAGAGTCTATGCCGCTGGTTCGAGAGCATGGGGCTGAGCTGCAACGTCTCCAAGGGCGAGTTCCACACGATCATCGGCCTGATCGGCGACGTGAGCAAAGTCGATATCGAGATGCTCGAGAGCCTCTCGATCATCGAGCGGGTCACGCGCATCAGCGACCCGTTCAAAAAGGCCAACCGCAAGTTCCACGAGGCGCCGACGATCGTGGACGTGGCGGGGCGCAAGTTCGGCGGCGGGTGCTTTCAGGTCATCGCCGGCCCCTGCTCCGTCGAGAGCGAGGAGCAAATCATCACCGTGGCGCGCGCCGTCAAGGCGTCGGGCGCCACGCTGCTGCGCGGCGGCGCTTTCAAGCCGCGCACGTCGCCCTACTCGTTCCAGGGGCTGCACGGCGACGGCATCAGGCTGCTCCTCGAGGCCAAGCGCGAGACGGGGCTGCCCGTCGTGTCCGAGATCATGAACATCAAGGATCTCGACCTGTTCGCCGACATCGACGTGCTTCAGGTGGGCGCGCGCAACATGCAGAACTTCGACCTGCTGAAAGAGCTGGGCCGCTGCCGCAAGCCGATCCTGCTCAAGCGCGGCATGGCGAACTCGCTCAAGGAACTTCTGATGAGCGCCGAATACATCATGGCGGGCGGCAACGACAACGTGATGCTGTGCGAGCGCGGCATCCGCACGTTCGAGACGTACACGCGCAACACGCTCGACGTGTCGGCGGTGGCGGTGCTGCACGAGTACACGCACCTGCCCGTGATCGTCGATCCGAGCCACTCGACGGGCTACTCGCGCTACGTCGCGTCGATGTCGCTGGCGTCCGTCGCCGCCGGAGCCGACGGGCTGATCATCGAGGTTCACAACGACCCGTCCCACGCGCTGTGCGACGGCGCGCAGTCGCTGACGCCCGACCAGTTCGGCGCGCTGATGTCGAAGATCGCGAAGGTGCGCGAGGCCGTCGCATGAAGACGATAGGCATCGTCGGGCTGGGGCTGATAGGCGGATCGTTCGCGCGCGCCTACAAGGTTTCCGGCCCCGAGTTCACGGTCTACGCCGCCGAAAAGGACGCATCGGTGCTCGCGTTCGCGCGCCTGGCGGGCGCCGTGGACGGCGAACTGACGCGCGAGCGCCTCGCGGAGTGCGACTGCGTGCTGGTGTGCCTGCACACGGCGCTGTCGGTGGCCTGGCTGGAGGAGAACGCGCCGTACATTCCCGCCTCGTGCATGGTGATCGACTGCTGCGGCATCAAGCGCCGCATTTGCGAGACGGGCTTCCGCCTCGCGCGCCAGCGGGGATTTGAGTACGCGGGCGGGCACCCGATGGCGGGCACGCACCGCTGGGGGTTTAAAAACAGCTCGGCCCGCATGTTCGAGGGCGCCAGTTTCGTCGCCGTGCCGCGCGTTTTCGACGACGTGACGCTGCTGGCGCGCATCAAGAGTTTCGTGATGCCGGCGGGGTTCGCCCACTTCGTCGTGACCACGGCGGAGCGCCACGACAGGCTGATCGCGTTCACGTCGCAGCTGGCGCACGTGGTGAGCAACGCCTACATCAAAAGCCCCACGGCGCGCGAGCACCTCGGCTTCTCCGCCGGCTCGTACCACGACATGACGCGCGTCGCCTGGCTCAACCCGACGATGTGGACCGACCTTTTCATCGAAAACAGCGACTACCTGACCGCCGAGGTGGACGGGATCATCCGCGAACTGCGGAAGTACCGCGACGCGATCTCGCGCCGCGACGAGAAAACGCTCTGGGCCTTGCTCGAGGAAGGGCGCGTCCGCAAGGAGGAGGTGGACGGCTAGATGAACAGCGTCACCGTGACGACGCCCTCGAAAAAATATTACGTCCACACCGGCGCCGATCTGCTCACGGCGGCGGGCGAAATTTCCGCGCCGCTGCGGGGCGCGGGCAAGGCGTTCGTTCTCTCCGACAGCAACGTCGCCCCGATCTACGCGCCGCGCGTCCTCGCGTCGCTGGAGCACGCGCGCTTTTCGCCCATGCTGCACGTCGTCCCCGCCGGGGAGTCGTCGAAGAACGCGCGGACGCTCTTTTCGGCGCTCAACGCGATGGCCGCTTTCCGCATGACGCGCGCCGACACGGTGTTCGCGCTCGGCGGCGGCGTGATCGGCGACTTGGGCGGCCTGGCCGCGTCGCTGTACATGCGCGGCATCGGCCTGGTGCAGCTGCCCACGTCGCTTCTGGCGGCGGTGGACTCGTCGGTGGGCGGCAAGACGGCGGTGGATCTCGACGCGGGGAAGAACCTCGTCGGCACGTTCTACCAGCCCGATCTCGTTCTCTACGACACCGACACGCTCTCCACGCTGCCGAGCGTCCAGCTGGCAAACGGCTTCGGCGAGATCGTCAAGACGGGCATGATCCGCGACGAACGGCTCTTCGCGGCCTCCGCCGCCGAAACCGTGAGCGCCGCGGACATCGCGCGCATCGTGCACCGCTGCGTGGAGATCAAGCGCGACGTGGTTCGCAGCGACGAGAAGGAGACGGGGCTGCGAATGATCCTCAACTTCGGCCACACGTTCGGCCACGCCGTCGAAAAATGCGGCGGCTTCTCGATCCCGCACGGGTTCTGCGTGGCCGTCGGCATGGCGCTGGTAACGACCGCGTGCGCCAAACGCCGCGTCTGCCCCGCCGACACGGCGGCGCGGCTCTTGGCGGCTCTCGCGGCGCGCGGGCTGCCCGCGAGCACGGACTTCGGCGCCGACGAACTTTTCAACAGCGTGATGGCCGACAAAAAGCGCGCGTCGGACACGCTGACGCTGGTGCTGCCGCTCGGCGTCGGGCGGTGCGAGCGGCGAAAATTTTCGCTTTCCGAGGCGCGGGCGCTCCTCGAGGAGGGGCTGGAACTGACAAAAACTTCGCGGGAGGCGATCGCATGAACGTTACGCTGACGCCGCGCGCGCTGCGCGGTTCCGTGCGCGCCGTGCCTTCGAAATCGCACGTGCACCGTCTGCTGATCTGCGCCGGGCTGGGAGACAAGCCGGCGTCGCTTGAGTGCCGCGTGATCTCGCGGGACATCCTCGCCACGGCCGGCTGTCTGACCGCTCTGGGAGCGCGCGCCGTCGCGCGCGACGGGCGCGTTGACGTGACCCCGGCGCGCGGCGCGCCGCGCGCCGCCGAGCTTGACCCGGGCGAAAGCGGCTCGACGTATCGCTTTTTCACGCCGCTCGTCTCGGCGCTGGGGGTGGAGGCGACGTTTTCCCTGCACGGGAAACTGCCGTCGCGCCCCATGGACGACCTGTGGCGCGAGATGGAGCGCCACGGCGTGACCGTCGTGGGAAAGGGCACGGCCCGACCCGCGCTGCGCGGACGCCTGACGCCCGGGGAGTACCGCCTGCCGGGGGGGGTGTCGTCGCAGTTTTTCTCGGGACTGCTCTTTTCGCTACCGCTGCTCGGCGGCGACAGCGAGATCGCCGTCGCCGGCCGGCTGGAGTCGGCGGGGTACGTCGATCTCACGCTCGACGCGCTGCGCGCTTTCGGCGTCCGCGCCGACTTTGACGGCGCGCGCTTCGCCGTGCCGGGCGGGCAGAGGTACGCCACGCCCCCTCTGCTCGCGGCCGAGGGCGACTGGTCGAACAGCGCGTTCTGGCTGTGCTCCGCCGCCGCGCGCGGCGACATCGCCGTGGAGGGGCTGGAACTGCCCTCGCTGCAGGGCGACAGCGCCGTCGTGGACATTCTGCGCGAGTTCGGCGCGCAAATCGACGTATCGGGCGGAACCGTGCGCGCGCGGCAAAGCGCGCTGCGCGGCATAAAGGTAGACGCGCGCGACGTTCCCGATCTGGTGCCCGCGCTGGCGGTCGCCGCGATGGCCGCGCGCGGGCGCACCACGTTTTTCAACGCGGGACGCCTGCGGCTGAAGGAAAGCGATCGCGTCGCCTCGGTGTGCGCGGCGGTGCGCGCGCTCGGCGGGCGCGCGTTCGACGAGGGCGACGCTCTCTCGATCGAGGGCGGCGCGCCCTGCCCGGGCGGCGCGGTCGATGCCTGCGGCGATCACCGTGTCGCCATGCTGGCGGCGGCGGCCTCCCCGCTGTGCTCCGGCGCGGTGCGCATCGACGGGGCGCAGGCGGTCGATAAGTCGTACCCCGGCTTTTTCGACGACCTCGCGGCGCTCGGCGGCGTCGCGGAGGCCCGGGAGGACTAGGCGATGAGTTCGTCGTGGGGGCGGAATATCCGCGTCACCGTCTTCGGGCAGTCGCATTCGGCCGCCGTGGGAGCCGTGGTGGAGGGGCTTCCGGCGGGGTTTCCCGTGGACATGGATCGCCTGTCGGCCTTTATGGCCCGCCGAAGCCCGGGAAAGAGTCCTCTTTCGACGGCGCGCGGGGAGGCCGACGAGATCGAGTTCCTCGGCGGCCTCGCGCGCGGAAGGCTCTGCGGCGCGCCTCTCGCGTTCATGATCCGCAACACGAACGCGCGCCCCGGCGATTACTCGGAGTTTACGGCCACGCCGCGTCCCGGGCACGCCGACTGGACGGCGGCGGTGAAGTACGGCGGCTTTCAGGACGCCTCGGGCGGCGGGCACTTCTCCGCCCGCCTGACGGCCCCCCTGACGGCGGCGGGGGGCGTGTGTATGCAGATTCTGGAGCGTCTGGGCGTTTTTATCGGCGCGCATATCGCCGAGATCGCCGGGGAGCGCGACGCGCCTTTCGACCCCGTGAACGTGGACAGGCGCGACTTCGACGCGCGCGTCCTTTCGCCGCTCACGGTGCGTGACGCGGAAGCGGGCGAGCGGATGGCGCGCGCCATCGAGCGGGCGCGGGCCGACGGCGACTCCGTGGGCGGCGTCGTGGAGTGCGCGGCCTGCGGCCTTCCCGCGGGCGTCGGAGGCCCGATGTTCGGCGCTCTGGAAAGCGCTCTCGCCTCCATCGTCTTCGCCATTCCCGCCGTGAAGGGCGTGGAGTTCGGCAGCGGTTTCGCCGCCGCGCGCATGACGGGGAGCGCGCACAACGACCCGTTCGTCGCCTCGGGCGGCGCGGTGCGCACCGCCACCAACAACCACGGCGGGATTCTGGGCGGAATCGCGAGCGGAATGCCGCTTGTCTTCCGCGCGGCGTTCAAGCCCACGCCGTCGATAGCCAAGGCGCAGCGCACGCTGAACGTGCAGACGATGACCGAGACGGAACTTCGCGTGGGCGGCCGCCACGATCCCTGCGTCGTGCCCCGCGCCGTCGCGGCGGTGGAGGCCGTCGCGGCCGTCGCGCTCTGCGACGCGCTTCTGCCGGGCGATTACGGGCCTTTGAAGAACTGACCGAAAAAATACACAAGGAGAGCATACTCAATGGACATGAAAGATTTCCGCGCGCAGATCGACGAGATCGACAGCGGCATCATCGACCTCGTCGCCCGCCGTTTCGCCGTCGTCCGCGACATCGCCGCCTACAAGGCGAAGAACAACATCCCTATTTACGACCCGGCCCGCGAGCGCCAGAAGCTGAACGATCTGGCCGCCTCCGTGGGCGAGGAGATGGCGCCGGCGGCCGACGCGCTCTTTTCGCTCATCTTCGACCTCAGCCGCTCCGAGCAGCACAGGATCTTCGCCGGGCCGTCGCCCGTCAAGGAGGCCATACGGATAGCGCTCGCCAACACGCCGGCCCAGTTCCCGCTGCGGCCCGCGGTCGCCTGTCAGGGCGTGGAGGGCGCGTATTCGCAGATGGCGTGCGAGCATATCTTCCCCTCGGGCAGCATCATGTATTTCAACTATTTCGAGAACGTCTTCTCGGCGGTGGAGAAGGGGCTGTGCCGGTACGGCGTTCTCCCCATCGAGAACAGCACCGCCGGCTCGGTCAACCGCATCTACGACCTGATGATGGAGCACAGCTGCTACATCGTGCGCAGCTGCCGCGTCAAGGTGGATCACTGCCTGCTGGCCAACCCGGGCGCGCGGATCGAGGACATCAAGGAAGTGGTCTCGCACGAGCAGGCCCTCGCGCAGAGCCAGTCCTTCCTCAAGTCGATAAACGCCAAGGCCGTCCCCGTCAAGAACACGGCCGTCGCCGCGCGGATGGTTCACGAAAGCGGCCGCAGCGATCTCGCGGCGCTCTCGTCGATGAGCTGCGCCGAGCTGTACGGGCTGAAGTGCCTCAAATCGTCGGTGCAGGACACCGGCAGCAACTTCACGCGCTTTATCTGCATCAGCAAGACGCTCGAGATCTACCCCGGCGCCAACCGCACCAGTCTGATGATCACCATTCCGCACCGCCGGGGGGCCTTGTCGCACGTGCTGTCGCGCTTCAAGGCGCTCGACATCAACCTCAACAAGCTGGAGAGCCGCCCGCTGGCCAACAGCGACTTCGAGTTCATGTTCTACTTCGACATCGACTGCTCCGTCTACAACGATTCGTTCCTGCGCGTGTTCGACGACTTGGAGGGCGCCGTTTCCACGATAAAATATCTGGGCAGCTACTCCGAGGTCGTGTAAATGAAACGTTTCGGCCTGATCGGGCGCGCGCTCGGGCACAGTTTCTCGCCCGCCATCCACGCCATGATCGGCGGCTACGAGTACAAACTGTATCCCGTGGAGCCGGGCCGGCTCGACGCCTTTCTGCGCGAGACCAACCTCGACGGCTTCAACGTCACCATTCCCTACAAGACCGACGTGACGCGCTCCTGCGCCCGGCTTTCGGAGCGCGCGCGGGCCATCGGCTGCGTCAACACGATGACGCGGCTTGACGACGGCTCGTGGTACGGCGACAACACCGACTGGGACGGCTTTCTCGCTCTGCTCGGAAGCGACGCCGGATCGTTCCGCGGCCGCCCGGCCGTCGTGCTCGGCTCGGGAGGCGCGTCGAAAACCGCGCGCGCCGCGCTGGCGAGCCTCGGCGTTCCGGTTTCCGTCATCTCGCGAAACGGGCCGGACAACTACGGCAATCTCTCCCGCCACTCGGACGCCGAGCTGGTGGTCAACGCCACGCCCGTGGGCATGTACCCGGGGAACGGCGCTTCTCCCGTGGATCTGCGCGCCTTTCCGCGCTGCCGTCTCGTGCTGGACGTTATCTACAACCCGGCGCGCACGGCGCTGATGCTTCAGGCCGAAGAACTGGGCATCCCGGCGCGCGGCGGCCTGCCGATGCTCGCCGCTCAGGGGGCGCGAGCGGGCGAACTGTTCCTCGGCCGCTCGCTCCCGGCTTCTCTGGCGGGCGAGATCGCCGAAAAGATAGCCAAGTCCACGCGGAACATCGCGCTCATCGGTATGCCCGGCTGCGGCAAGAGCACGACGGCCGCGGCTCTGGGGGCTTTGACGGGGAGAACGGTCGTCGATATCGACGAGAGGATCGAGGCGCGCGAGGGCACGACGGCCGCGCGCATCATCGGCGAGCGCGGCGAGGAAGCCTTTAGGCAAATCGAGACGGAAACGCTGGCCGAGGAGTCGAAACGGAGCGGCGCCGTTATCGCCGCCGGCGGCGGCGTCGTCACGCGCGCGCGCAACCTGCCGCTGCTGAGACAGAACAGCGTCGTCGTCTACCTCGACCGCGACGGCGAACTGCCCGTCGAAGGGCGTCCCCTTTCGCGAGAGCGCGGCCTCGACGCTCTGCGGCGGGAGCGTCTGCCGCTGTACCGCGCGTGGGCGGATTACACTTTTTCGGGGCGGTCGGCCGCCGAGACCGCGCGAAAGATCAAGGAGGCGCTGCTGTGAAAATCCTCGTCATCAACGGCCCCAACATGAACATGCTCGGCGTGCGCGAGCCGCAAATCTACGGGCGCGAAACGCTCGCCGAGCTGGAGGGCGCGATCCGCGCCCACTGCGAAGCGCTCGGCGCGCGGGCCGAGTTCTTCCAGAGCAACCACGAGGGGGCCATCGTAGATCGAATCCAGCGGGCGTATGGGGACGCCGACGGCATCGTCATCAACCCCGCCGCCTACACGCACACCAGCCTCGCCATCGCCGACGCGCTGCGCGCCGCGGGCGTTCCCGCCGTGGAGGTGCATATCAGCGACATCTCGTCGCGCGAGCCGTTCCGCCGCTTCAGCTACACCAAGGCGGCCTGCGTGGCCCAGATCGCGGGCAGGGGAACGAAGGGCTACCTCGACGCGGTCGATCTGCTGCTCGATCTCGCGAACGCGCGGCCCGAAGCGTAGAGCGCAAAAAAACCGGCCCGTTCCCCGAAAGGGAACGAGGCCGGATTTTTTTTACGCGCGAGACAGCAGTTCAACGCCGGGAGCGTGTTTCGGCGTTTCTGTCACACGGAAGGATCTTCCGCGCGCTCCGTAAGTTCGCCTTTTTTCGGTTCATTGTCCGGCGCGCCGTGAGTCGCGGCCGCCGACGAGCGGGCGTATCCTTCTCATGTACAGTTCGCGCTCGACCGGCGCCGCGGCCGTTCCCTCGTTTGAGTAAAAGTTTCCGTTATGACGAAATTGACACGTTCATTCCGTTTTAAATTTCGCCGCGACGAAATTATAGCATGTTTTTACGGATAATTACGTCTCGGCGAAATTTATGACGGCCGAACGCTTTCTCCGCGAAAAAAGCCGGATCCGGCGCGCGGCGCGGGATCCGGCTTTTTTCTGTACGCCTTTTCGGGCGGGCGGTTCAGCGCTCGCCGCGCGCCCACGCGGCGACGAGCGCGGCGCCCACGGGCAGGCAGTTTTCGTCGGGGAAAAAGCGCGGGCTGTGCAGCGGCTCGGCCGCCCGCCCGGGGGTCAGACAGCCCAGTTCCGCGTAGCAGCCGGGAACTTTCTCGGCCAGGTAGGCGAAGTCGTCCACGCCCATCTGGGGAAACTCCGGCACGACGACGTTCTCCGGCCCCAGAAGCGCGGCGGCTGCTTTCCGCGCGCGCGCGGCCTCGGCGGGGTCGTTGACGACGGGCGGATAGCCGGGGACGACGGTTGTCTCGGCGGTCAGGCGCAGGGCGCGCGCCATGCCCTCCACCAGTTCGGCCAAGCGCGAGCGCACTCTCCGCCGCGTCCGCGGCGTCAGCGTGCGGATGATGCCGTCAAAACGGGCCGTGTCGGGAATGACGTTGCGCGCGTGCCCGGCCTCGAAGTGCCCCACGGTGAGCGCCACGCTGTCGAGCGGGTCGGTCTCCCGGCTGACGAGCGTCTGCAGGGAGACGAGGATCTGCGCGCCTCCGACGACGGCGTCGATGCCGGTGTGCGGATAGGCGCCGTGGCAGCCGCGGCCGCGGAGCGTGACGGTGAACATGTCGCTCGCGGCCCGGACACGCCCGTTCGCGGCGGCGACTTTTCCGGCGGGGAGATCGGGCGCGACGTGCAGGGCGAGCGCGGCTGTCACGCCGTCGAGCGCGCCGTCGGCGATCATGCGCGCGGCGCCGCCGTCGCCCTCCTCGTCGGGCTGAAAGAGCACGCGCAGGCCGGACGGCGGGCGCTCGCCTTCCTTCAGCAGTCTGAGCGCGCCGAGGGCGCACGCGGTGTGCGCGTCGTGTCCGCAGGCGTGCATCGCGCCGGGGCGCTCGCTTGCCCACGGCAGGCCCGTGCGCTCGTCTACGGGCAGGGCGTCCATGTCGGCTCTCAGCGCCAGAAGCGGGCCTCCCGGCGGCGCGGGCAGTTCGGCGAGGACGCCGCCCGCGCAGGGCCTCCACGCCACCCCCATCTCGTCGAGCCGCGCCGTGACAAACGCCGTCGTCTCCGGCAGGTCGCGCCCGACTTCGGGGACGCGGTGAAGGGCGCGGTACACCTCCGTCAGCCACGGCAGCAGCGCCTGTGCTTTCGCGTCCATGCGTTCCTCCTCGCTCATCGCGCGCGAAAAGCCGCCGGAAACAGCGGCGCGTCTTCAGTCGTCTTTCAGGCCGAACTCGGACGTCAGCGCGTCAAGGGCGGCCTGCCCCTGCGAGCGGGGCACCAGCGCGGCGATCTTGATCTCGGACGTGGTCGTGCCGAGCACGGCGATGCCGCGCCCCGCCAGCGCGCCAAAGAATCTCCCGGCCACGCCGGACGCCGACTGCATTCCCACGCCGATGGCCGACACCTTGCTGACGCCCGAGTCCACGCTCACGCTCCAGCCGCCGCCGGGCAGGGCCGCGGAAAGCGCGCGATCCATGTTTTCCATGTCGCCGCTGACGACGGAGAACGTGATGGCGGCGCTGCCGTTCCCGGACACGATGGAGATCATGTCGAGGTTGATGCCGCACGAGGCCAGTTCGTTGAACAGGCGCGTGTAGAGCGTCACGTCGTCGGGCAGGCCGCAGAGATCCACTTTGATCTGCTCGGCCAGAGCGACGCCTGTGACGACGGGCTGTTCGAGCCATTCGGGCAGTTTTCTCACGATTTTCGTCCCTCTTTCATCGGAAAAGGTGGAGCCGCAGTACAGCTCGACTTCCTGTTTGTCGGCGATCTCGACGCCGCGCGAGTGGAGTACCTTGGCGCCGGACGACGCCAGTTCGAGCATCTCCTCGTAGGTGATGTAGTCCAGCTTTTTGGCGGCGGGCACAAGGCGCGGGTCGCAGGCGTACACGCCGGCCACGTCGCTGTAGATCTCGCACGGGCAGCCGAGCGCGGCCGCCAGCGCGATGGCCGACGTGTCGCTGCCGCCGCGCCCGAGCGTGGTCAAGTCGCCCTCGTCGGTGACGCCCTGAAAGCCCGTGACGACGACTACGCCGCGCTTGTCCAGTTCGGAGCGCAGGCGGTCGGACCGGATATCGCGGATACGGGCGCTGGAGTGCGCGGCCGTGGTGAGCATGCCTATCTGGAAGGCGTTCATCGACAGCGCGTCGATTCCCAGATCTTTGAGCGCCATGGCCAGAAGCGGGGCGCTGACCTGCTCGCCCGTGGCGAGCAGCATGTCCATCTCGCGCTTGTAGCGTCCGCTTTGCGGCGAAACGCTCAAGGCCAGATCGATGAGGTGGTTGGTTGTCTTTCCCATCGCCGAGACGACGACGACCAGTTTCTCCCCGGCCTCGCAGCGCCGCGCGACGATGGCGGCGACGCCGCGCACCTTTTCCGGGTCGGCGACGGAGGAGCCGCCGTATTTGAGCACAACGGCGGACGGTGTGTGCGGGCTTTCCATCTTTTTTACAGCTCCCGCAGCGCGCTCACGATGGCCGTCTTGCCCTCGGTCTTGGCGTCTACTTTCTTGATCGCGCGCGCGGGAGCGCCGGCGACGACGACTCCGGGCGGCACGTCCTCGGTGACGACGGCTCCGGCTGCGACGACGCTGCCCGCTCCGACGCGCACGCCCTCCAGCACCACGGCGTTGCCGCCGACGAGTACGCCGTCTTCGATGACGACGGGCCGGGCGCTTGCCGGCTCCACGACGCCCGCGATTATCGCGCCCGCGCCGATGTGGCAGTTCCTGCCCACGCGGGCGCGGCCGCCGAGAACGGCGTTCATGTCGATCATCGAGCCTTCGCCCACCACGGCGCCGATGTTGATGACGGCGCCCATCATCACGACGGCGTTTTTGCCGATCTCCACCATGTCGCGGACGATCGCGCCCGGCTCGATGCGGGCCTCGTACTTTGTCAGGTCGGCAAGCGGAACGGCGCTGTTGCGGCAGAGCACTTCCACCTCGCAGTCTTCGACGCGGTCGCCGTTTCTGTCGAGCACGGCGAGGATGTCGGGCAGGTCGCCCTTGACGGTGCCGAAATGGGCGCCGCCCACAAAGTGCAGCGCGCCCCAGTCGATGCCGCCCAGATCGCCGGCGACGAACGCGCGGGCGATCGTGCGCTTTTTCGATTCTTTGATGAGACGGATGACTTCTTCCGTGTCCATGGCGTTTTTCCCCCGTTTTTCACTTGGCGCCGACGACATCGGCGAACGTGTAGAAGCCGCTCGTCCGCTCCAGCGCGAACTTCGCGGCCTTGACGGCGCCGATGGCGAACACCGAGCGGCTGATGGCGTGATGACGGATGCAGAGCGTCTCTCCGTCGTTGCCGAAGACCGCCTCGTGGTCGCCGGGCAGCCCGCCCAGCCGGAAACTGTGCATGGGCACGTCGCGGCCGAGGGCTTTGCCGAGCATGATGGCCGTGCCGGACGGCGCGTCCTTTTTCCCGCTGTGGTGCATCTCGCAGATCTCGGCGTCCCAGTCGGCCAGCAGGGGGCCGTAGTCGCGCAGCATCATCGCCATCAGCGCGATGCCGATGGAGTAGTTGAAACTCTGCACGACGGGCACTTCCTCGGCAAGTTCGCGCAGGCGGGCGATGTGCCCGCCGTCCAGCGCCGTGGTGCCGACGACGAGCGCGGCGCGGTGCGCGCGGCACAACTCTGTCGTATGCGGCAGCACGGCGGCGGAGGAGAAGTCGAAGATCACGCGCGGGGAGGCGTCGCATTCCTCGCCGGCGTCCCACACGCGCAGGCAGGGAGACGATCCGCAGGCGGCGACGATCTCGCCGCCCATGCGCCCCGTGTAACCTATGACGCCGTAGGGGACGCCCAGACTCATTTTTCGTCCCCCACGACGCCCAGCTCCAGCAAGTCGGCGCGCACCAGCTCGCGCGTGGCCTCGGAGGCGGGCACGAGCGGCAGGCGCAGCTCGTCGCGGCACAGGCCCAGCAGGCTCGCCGCGTACTTGACGGGGATGGGGTTGCTCTCGTGGAACAGATCCTTCATCAGCGGGAGAAGCCGCAGGTGCAGACTGCGCGCCCCCGCCAGATCGCCGCTCAAAGCGGCGGTCATCATCGCGGCCGTCTGGGCGGGCAGCACGTTGGACAGCACCGAGATCACGCCGTCGCCGCCGCCGCAGACCAGATGGAACGCCTGATCGTCGTTGCCGGAGAAGACGCGGAAGTCGGGGCGCGCCACAGCGAGCGCGCGGATCAGCCTGTCGCACTGGAACTGATCGCCGCTCGCCTCCTTGACGGCGACGATGTTGGGCACGTCGGAAGCGAGGCGCAGAACCGTCTCGGGCAGCATGTTGACGCCCGTCCTGCCGGGGACGTTGTAGAGGATCACGGGCACGTGGATCGACGCGGCCACGGCGCTGAAGTGGCGGTACAGACCCTCCTGGTTCGGCTTGTTGTAAAACGGCGTGACGACGAGCACGCCGTCGGCGCCCAGTTCCTCGGCGCGGCGCGAAAGGTCGATGGCCGAGGCCGTGTTGTTGGTGCCCGTGCCGATGACGACGGGCACGCGGCCGTTCACGACTCTGAGCGAGTGTACGATCACGGCGTCGCGCTCGGCGGGCGTCATCGTCGCGGCCTCGCCCGTGGTGCCCAGCACCACAAGGGCGGCGACGCCGCTTTCGATCTGAAAGTTCAAAAGCCCCGCGAGGGCCTCAAAATCGACGGCTCCGTCGCGGAAAGGGGTGATCAACGCGGTTGCTGCTCCTCTGAACATATTTTTTTTCGCTCCTTTGTCACAATTTCGGCTCACGTCCGGCCGCTCGCCGGAAAAACTTATCAAAATTATCAAAACGGCGCGAAACGCCTATTTCACGCCGTTGACGGCGGCGTGCCTCAACAGGATGCGCACGGCGTTGGTCGCCGCGCCCACGCGCACGTTGTCGGCCACGTTCCACTGCAAAAAGTGCGTGTCGTCGAAACTGCGCACGCGGCTGACGAACGTGATGTCGGTGCCCGCCGCGTCCACGGCGGGCGTCACGACGGGCTTGTCGCTCACGAGCACGTGCTCCTGCTCGCGCATCACGGACAGAAGATTCTCGACGCCGCCGAACGGCTCGCGCGTCTCCACGAAGACGGCCTCGCTGTGGCCGTAGAGCACGGGCACGCGCACCGTCGTGGGCCAGCTCATGATGGCGTCGTCGCGGAGGATCTTGCGCGGCTCGTTCACCATCTTCATCTCCTCCTTGGTGAAGCCGTCGGGGAGAAAGTCGTCGATCTGCGGCACCACGTTGCGGAAGATGGGCGCGGCGAACTTTTTGCACTCGGTCGAGCCTTTCTCCTGCGCCAGCAGTTCGTCCATGCCGCGCCGGCCGGCGCCGCTGACGGCCTGATACGTGCTGACGACGACGGTCTTGATGCCGAACTTCTCGTGCACCTTGTAGAACCCCAGCACCATCTGTATCGTCGAGCAGTTTGGGTTGGCGATGATGCCCCGGTAGCCCTCCAGAAGGTCGCCGTTGATCTCGGGCACGACGAGGATCTTCTCCGGGTCCATGCGCCAGCACGAACTGTTGTCGATCACCGTCGCGCCGCGCGCGGCCGCTATCGGGGCGAACCACTTTGAAACGCCCGCGCCCGCCGACATGATAACGTAGTCGAACGTTCCCTCCGGCGCCCACTCGGGCGTCAGTTCCTCAACGACCACGTCGCGATCGAAGTACTTCATCGTCGAGCCGGCGCTCCTCCCCGAGGCGAAAAAGCGGATGACCTCGGGGCGCACGCCCTGCTCCTGAAGCACGCGCACCATCGTGCGCCCCACTTCGCCCGTCGCTCCGACCACTGCGATTTTCATCTTCACACGCTCCCTTTCACAAGTCTCGTTTTAAAAAGTCCGGCGTGTCCCGCGCGGGACACGCGCGATGCCTTCCGGGAACGAAAAAACGCGCCCCGCCGTGCGTTCCTTCGAGGCCGAACACACGGGGACGCGCTTTCGCGGACACGGCGCGCGGTACCACCCCGCTTGGGCGCGCCGCGTGCCGCAAGCCCGGCCGTCCCTCGGAAGTCCCATAAAAAAACCGTCCCCACACGACGTGTAGGGACGGGAAAACTCCCGCGGTACCACCCTGCTTGGACGCGCGCGGGCGCGCCCCGCTTGGATCCCGATGACGAGGGATCAGTCCGGGAAATGTACTCCGGCGCGTCGCGCCTTTCCACTCCGGCTCCTCGGGCCTTGCCCGGCGGGAAACCCGCGCGGAAGCCCTCTCAGCCGCCGGGGCTTCCTCTCTGGAAAGCGCGGGAAAACGTTCTCGTCAGGTTCCGATTCATCGCCTTTATCAAACTGTATGGTTTTATGGGGAGAATTATAGCGCACATTTCCGGCCTGTCAAGCGAAAAAATTCCGCCCGACAGAAAAAATTCCTCCGCGCTGGCGCGAAAAAGCGCGCGCCGGTCTCCCCCGCCGCGCCAAACGCCCGCTCAAACTCCGGCGGCGCGGGGCGGAGAGCGCGCCGCCCTGGCCCCGGCGTTCGGCCCTCGCTCAAAAAACGCCGGCGCGCCGCGATCCCGACGCTCCGGACGCCTCGGCGGCGAAATCCCCGCCGCTCCCCGCCGTTGTGTGGTATACTGTGGATCGGCGGCGCGGGATTTTTCCGTTCTTTGGCGCGCCCAGCCTGAACCGATTCGGAGGGACAATCATGAAGGACGCTCTCATCCTGACCATCCAGGACATCTCCTGCGTGGGACAATGCTCGCTGACTGTGGCGCTGCCCGTCGTCTCGGCGTGCGGCGTCGAGACGGCCATCCTGCCGTCGGCCGTGCTTTCCACGCACACGGGCGGCTTTCGCGGCTACACGTTCCGCGACCTCAGCGCGGACATGCCCGCCGTCAGCGCGCACTGGCGCGCGGCGGGGATAGCGTTCGACGCCGTCTACACCGGCTATCTCGGCAGCCTTGAAATGATCGCCACCGTCAAGGCGATCATGGAATCCAACCTGCGCCCCGGCGGCCTGCGCGTCGTAGACCCCGCGATGGCCGACAACGGCAGACTGTACGCCGGTTTTTCGCCGGAGTACGCGCGCGCTATGGGCGAACTGTGCGGCTCGGCCGACATCGCCCTTCCCAACATCACCGAGGCCTGTTTCATGACGGGCACGCCGTACGACGAAGGCATCGCGGAGGACAGATCCCGCGTGGAGGCGCTGCTCGACAGGGTGGCGTCGCTCGGCTCGAAAAGCGTCGTGCTGAAAGGCGCGGCGTTCGAGCCGGGCCGTCTGGGCGTCGCGGTGCGGCGGGACGGCGCGACGCGCGTGTACCTGCGCAAAAAGCTGCCCAAAAGTTACCACGGCACGGGCGACATCTTCGCCTCCGCACTCGTCGGCTCTTTGATGCGCGGAAAGTCCCTTTACGACGCCGCCCGCGTGGCGGCGGATTTCACGGCCGCCTGCATCGAAAACACGATGGGCGACGACGCGCACTGGTACGGCGTCAAATTCGAGAAACTCCTGCCCGAGCTGGCGAAACGTCTGGATCGCGCGTGAAAACGCCGGCGCGGTCCGTTCGGAAAGTTTGAAAAAAACAGCGAAAACGCCCAAGGCTCTCCGCGCGCGTCCCCGCGCGGAGAGCCTTTTTTCCGCCGCGAACCGGGCGGGCGGAAACGCCCGGCGGCCGGAAAACGCTGGAGCGGCGTAAAAAACCGCCGCCGCGCCGGTAAAGGCGCGCGCTCGCGGCAGAAGGTACAGGAAGCGGAGCCGGAACGCGAAAAGCGGCGCGTTTTCCGCCGCGCGAAACGCCGGACTTTCGCCGCCCGCGCGGCGCCGGCCGTCAATTCTCGCCCGCCGCGTGGAATACGCGCCGCGCGCCGCTTCGGCGGGAGACGGAAACTTCCGGCCGCCCGCCCGGGCGGATCGCCGCCGGCAAAGCCGCGCCGGCTAAAAAAAGACGTTCGCGCGCGAACGGACGTTTACGCGCCGCGCGCGGCGTGCCCGGAACGAGCGCCCCCCGCTTTTCAGCCGTCCCGCTGTGTTCCGCGCGGATCCCCCCGGGACGCGGGCGCGCTTTTTCGCTCCGCCGACCGCGCCGGATCATGGACGGCTTCGTCTACGTCAGATAGCGCGCGCGAACGAAAAAGCCCCCGGATCGAAACGATCCGAGGGCTTTTTTTCGCCTTTTCCGGGCTTTTGGGGAGCCGTTATTTGATCACGCCGATTTCCTTGTAGTACTTGGCCGCGCCGGGATGGAGCGGCAGGCCGGCGATGTCCTTCACGGCCTCGTCGGGCTTCAGGCCCTCGAGGTTCTTCTGCGCGACGCCGAGCTCGCCGATGTGCTCCCAGAACGACTTGGTCAGGTTGTACACAAGCTCCTCGGACAGGTCGCCGCGGCAGAACATCACCATCTTGATGGCGCTGGTCTTAACGGGTTCGGGCTGGTTGGGATAGGTGCCGGCGGGGATGACGAATCTCGCGTACCAGGGGAAGCGCGCCTGCAGAGCGGCCAGCGTCTCGTCGTCGATCTCGATGAGGCGGGATCCGGAGCTGAGCGCCTGCGACACGGCGGCCGCGGGAGCGCCCGACATGATCCACGCGCCGTCGAGCGTGCCGTTCTGCAGCATGTCGGCGGCAGGGCCGAACGCTATGAACTCGGCGCGGATGTCGTCGGGGAACTTGAAGCCCAGAGTGGTGAAGTGGTTGCTGCACTCGTCGTAGACCGACGACCCGGCGGCCGCGACGGCGAAGTGTCTGCCCTTGATGTCCCGCAGCGACGTGATGCCCGACTTGTTCGTCACGACAACCTGATTGGGGTTCATGTACAGGCCGGCGATCACTTTGAGGTCGCCGTAGGCGTGCCCCTCAAAGCTGTCGGTGCCATTGAGGCACTGCAGCACGTTCGAACTGATGGCGATGGCCACCTGCGCCTCGCCCTCGGACACCATGTTCAGGTTGGCGATGCCGCCGGCCGAAGCCTGACTCGCGGCCTGCACACCCTCGACGTTCTTCGTCCAGTTGTTCGTGATGGCCGCGCCGACGGCGTAGAGCGCGCCGGAAGCGCCCGCCGTGGGGAAGTTGATCTTCACGGCCGCGAGGGACGCCCCCGCGGCGAGGAGAGCCGACACGACGGCAAGACAGACGATGCGTTTGAATTTCATACTACACAACCTTCCTTTCGTGCGTTGCAAGATTTCCGTATGGCCCGCGCGGGCCACAACAGCCTTTAAAGACGCGCCCTCCGGCTGAAAAACTGCCGCGCCGCCAGAAAGGCGAACGCGCCGATGCCCACGGCGTCGGTGGCGTAGCCGGGATAGAGTAGCGTGGGCGCGATGGCCACGAGGACAACCCGCTCGAGCGGCGAACACTTTTCAAACAGCCAGCCCTCCAGCCCCGCAACGAGCGCCGCCGTGCCGAGCAGCGCCGTGCAGACCGCCCACGCCGTCGCGCCCGCCGAGGCCGATCCCGTACCCAGAAGCAGAACGGGATCGTTGAGGAAGAAGAACGGGATGATGAAGCCCACCGCCCCCAGCCGCACCGCCCACAGCCCCGTGAGCGTCTGGTCGGATCCGGCGATGCCCGACGCCACGTAGGCGCTGATGGCCACAGGCGGCGTGATGTTGGAAAGACAGGCGTAGATGAGGCAGAACAGGTGACTGGTCAGCGCGAGCGCCCCCGACTTGAGCAGCACCGGCACGGCCACGGCCTGCACGATGACGTAGGCCGCCACGCCCGGCACGCCCATGCCGAGGATCGTGGACATGATCATGACGAGCAGTCCCGTCAGGTAGACGTTGTCGTTTTTGACGAGATCGAGAATGAGGTAGCCAAGGTTCAGCCCCAGACTCGTCAGCGTCACCGTGCCGATGATCACGCCGATGACCACGCAGCACACGCCCACCGAGACGGCGCCCTTCGCGCCCTCTATCGTGGCGTCCACTATTTTGCGCGCCGTCATGCGCGTCCCCGGCCTCAGCCAGCTTGCCGCCAGCGTGCCGAAGATCGAGAACACCGCCGCGAACAGAGGCGTGTAGCCGGCGAACATCAGCCCCAGCAGCATGACGAGCGGCAGCGCCATGTGCCCCTGCTCCTTCAGCACCTTCCACGCGCCGGGGAGATTTTCGCGCGACAGCCCCGAAAGCCCCAGCTTCATGGCCTCGAAGTGCACCGCCAGCAGCAGCCCCACATAGTACAGCAGCGCGGGCACGATGGCCGCCAGCATCACCGAGGTGTAGCTCAGACCCAGGAACTCGGCCATCACAAAGCCCACGGCGCCCATCACGGGCGGGCAGAACTGGCCGCCCGTGGAAGCCACCGCCTCCACGGCGCCGGCGAACTCCTTTTTGTAGCCCGTCCGTTTCATCAGCGGGATCGTGATCGTGCCCGTCGTGGCCACGTTGGCCACGGCCGATCCGTTGATCATGCCCATCAGCGCCGAGGCGATGACCGCCACTTTGGCCGGCCCGCCCGGCGTCTCTCCCACAAGCGACAGCGAAAAGTCGTTCACGAAACGCGAAAAGCCGCTGTACTTGAGGTAGGCGCCGAACAGCACGAACAGGAAGATGTACGTGGCCGAGACGCCCACGCCCGTGCCCAGCACGCCCTGCGTGCCCCAGAACTGCGTGATCAGAACGCGCTTGAGCAGGAAGCCGTTGTGACCCAGATACCCGGGCAGATAGGCGCCGAACCAGTTGTACGCCAGAAAGAACAGCGCCAGCAGCGCCAGATTGCCCGACGCGCGGCGGCCCGCCTCGAACACCATCAGCAGCGCCGTCGCGGCGACGAAGATCTCGAAGTCCGAGATGCGGCCGCCCGTCATCGCGATGCGGGGATAGTTGACGATCAAGTAGCCGAACGCCCACACGGTGACGGCGATGAACAGGATGTCCCACCACGGAGGCAGCGTGCGCACGCGGCGCTCCGAGCGGTACGTGGGGAACAGGATGAACGTGAACGACAGCAGGAAAACGCAGTGCACGGCGCGCAGGTTGATCTCGCTTATCACGCCGAGCGTCGTGTAGTACAGCTGAAAGGCCGCCCAGACGCACAGCGCCGCGGCGATGAAGACCGCCATCGGCCCCTTGTACGTGCGCATACGCGCCTCGGCTTCCTTTTCTTCCAAAAGCCGTTGGGCCTTTTTGTCGAGCGCTTCCTGTTCCGTCTGTGACATGATGAGTATTCCCTTTCGCGTGCCAAAGATTATTTTCGTTCTAACTTTTCCTATTTTACACTTAAAAAGACAGAATCGCAAGTTTGTTTCGCGAATTTCGGGACGGGGCGGACATGTCCGGGGCGCGCGGCCCCGGAAAACGGGCGGCGCGGCGCGCCTTTCCCGCGAAAAGACGCGCGTCGGGACGCGCGGCCGCCCGTTCTTTCCGCCGCGCGGGGCGACCTAGCGGATAAAGTGGGTGAAGACGCGCTTCTCCGCCGGCGGCAGACCGTACTTCGCCTTGGCGTCGGCGACGGCGCGCATCAGAAAGGCCATGTTGCGCGCGAGCACGCGCATCGTCCGCAGCCCCTCGGCGTCGCGCTCCGCTTCGCCCGGGAGAAGGCCGTGCACCGAGTTCCAGTACTGACTGGAGACGACGGGCATGCCGCTGATGGTAAAGTACTTGTTCAGCGCGTCGAACGACGCCGAGGCCCCGCCGCGGCGGCACACGACCACCGACGCGCCCACCTTCATCGTCGTGTCGAAGTTCAGACTGTAGAACAGCCTGTCCAAAAACGAGATCAGCGTCCCGCCGGGGGAGGCGAAGTACACGGGAGAGCCGACGACCAGCCCGTCGGCCTCCTTAAACAGCGAAGCGGCCTCGTTGACAACGTCGTCGAAAACGCACCTGCCCGTTCCGGCGCACGAGCCGCAGGCGACGCACCCGCGTATGTCCCTGTCGCCCACGCGCAGCGCGCGCGTGCTCACGCCCAGACTTTCAAGCTCGCGCGAGACCTCTTTCAGGGCGATCGCCGTGTTCCCGTCCGCTCTCGGGCTTCCGTTGACAAGCAGCACGTTCATTAAAAAAACCTCCTTTAAGGCGTTTCTCGCCATTGTACCACACCGCCGCGCCCCGGTTCCGCGGAAAAAGCGCGTCGGCGCAAAAAGCGGAGCGCGTTTTTCCCGCCGCGAAACGAAAGGTTGAGGATCGTTAAAAATAATTTGACAACCTACGAGTTCAATATTATAATTTAAGAAAATATTCCCGCGATGTCCGTCGTCGGCCGCGGTCTTTCCCGTTCCGCGCGCGGCCGTCCGTGCCGCGCGGGGGAAATCTTCAGTCGGGAGGTCGATTTCATGGCAAGGTGCATCGTCGTAGCGGACGATCTGACCGGCGCCAACGCCACGGGCGTACTCTTGAAGAAAAACGGTTTCGACACGAGGACGCTGCTCCGCGCGGCCCTCGACAGGGCCGCCTCGATCGGCGACTGCGACTGTCTGGTCTATCCCACCGACAGCCGCGCCGTCGGCCCGGAGGAGGCCTACGCGCGGGTACGCGAAGCCCTCGGCGTCCTCTCCGGGCCGGAGGTGCGTTTCTACGCCAAGCGCATCGACAGCACGCTGCGGGGCAATCTGGGGAGCGAGACGGACGCTTTTCTGGACGCTTTGGGCGAGGATTCCGTCGCCGTCTGCGTGCCGTGTTTCCCCGGCTCCGGCCGCGTCATCGCGGGCAGCCATCTGCTGGTGAACGGGGTGCCCCTGCGCAAAACGGAGGCCGCCGCCGACCCTAAATGCCCCATCCGCACCAGCGACGCGCTCGCGCTTTTCCAGTCCCAGACGAAGTACCGGGTGGCCCCCATCCATCTGGACGACGTGCACGACGGGCCGGAACATCTGGCCAAAGTCATCCTCGGGCGGAAAGAGGCCGGTTTCCGCGTCTTGCTGGCGGACAGCGTGACCGACGACGACCTGCGGATCGTCGCCGAGGCCGCGGCCGCCTCGGGCATCAAGGCGGTGAGCGTGGATCCCGGGCCTTTCACGGCCTGTCTGGCCAAGAAACTCATCCCCGGCGGGACAGTCCGCTCGGGCAAAAAGATCTTCTGCGCCATCGGCTCGGTGAACGGCGTGGCCCGCGCCCAGACGCGCGCGCTTTTAAACCGGCGGCGCGTGGCGGCCGTCTATCTCGACGCGGCCGCCATCCTCGAAAGCGACGAGATCCGGGCGACGGAGATCGGGCGCCTGACGGGCGAACTGATCCGCCGGCGCGACGAGGCCGACATTCTCGCGGTGATCGGAAGCGGCATCGACCCCGATAAGCAGATTTCCTTCGCTCCCTACGCCAAGCGGTTGGGGACGGACATCGAGGGAGTGTCGTCGCTGGTCAACGACGCCTTCGCGCGCGTGACGATGGGAGTGGTCGCGGCCTGTCCCGAGATCGGCGGAATCTACTCCACCGGCGGCGACATCACCGCGGCGATCCACGCCGCCGCCGGGACGGCGGGATTGAGGCTCGTGGACGAGGTGCTGCCCCTCGCCGGATACGGCGTCGCCATCGGCGGAAATCTGGCGGGCAAGGCTTTCGTCAGCAAGGGCGGCATGGTGGGAGGAGAAGACGCGATGGTCGCCTGCGCCGACTACCTGCTGGCGCGGCTGTAAACCGGCGCGTCCCGGACGGCGCGGAGAAAAAGCCTGCGAAAAAGGAGAGATGCGAAGATGAGACCTTTCGTCGCCATTCCGATAGGAGACCCGGCGGGGATCGGGCCGGAGATCGTCCTCAAAACGGTCGCGGACGGGGAAATCTTGAAGACAGCGCGGTGCGTCGCCGTCGGCAGCAAAAAAGTGATGGAGCGCGCGATGGGCTATCCCGGCAGCCCCGCCCTTGAGATCGTCTCCGTCGCGGAGCCGGAGGACGGGCGCTACGAGCCGGGCGCGCTGAACCTGATCGACATCGACAACGTGGACATGGACAGGTTCGAGGTGGGGCGGGTGCTCGGCATGTGCGGGCGCGCGGCCTACGAATACATCGTCAGGAGCATCGAACTGGCGAACGCCGGAAAGGTGGACGCCGTCTCGACGACGCCGATCAACAAAGAGTCGCTGAAGGCGGGAGGCGTGAACTTTATCGGCCATACGGAGATCTTCGGCGCGCTGACGCACACTCCCGACCCGCTGACGCTTTTCGAGGTGAACAACCTGCGGGTGTTCTTCCTCACCCGCCATGTGTCCCTGCGCAAGGCCTGCGACATGGTGACGAAGGAGCGGATCATCGACTACGTGATCCGCTGCACCGAAGCCCTTCGCAAGCTGGGCGTCACCGAGGGCGCGATGGCGATCGCCGGGCTTAACCCCCACAGCGGGGAGCACGGGCTTTTCGGCGACGAAGAAGTGAAGGAAGTTTTCCCCGCCGTGGCCGAGCTTCAAAAGATGGGCTACAAGGTGGCCGGGCCGATCGGGGCCGACTCGGTGTTCTCGCAGGCCCTGCACGGCAGGTACAACAGCGTGCTGAGCCTCTACCACGATCAGGGGCATATCGCCACGAAGACGCTCGACTTCGAACGCACCATCGCCATCACGGCGGGAATGCCCATTCTGAGAACATCCGTGGATCACGGCACCGCTTTCGACATCGCGGGCAAGGGCGTCGCCAGCGCCGTGAGCATGAAGGAGGCCGTGCGTCTGGCGGTGAAGTACGCCCCGGCGTTCCGCGGGGGCCGGTAAAGGCGGCTATGCCGGCGCTGCGCGCGCCGGCCGCGAAAAAATATCTTTCGGTTGAGAGGAGTTGTGAGGTATGGGTGGATCGAGCATGATCTTCGCGTTGGCTGTCGGTATTCTCGTCCTGATTTTCCTCATTCTGAAGACGAAGGTGCATCCCTTCCTCGGCCTGATCATCGCGGCGGTGATCATCGGCCTGCTGGGCGGCATGGCTCCCGACAAGATTCCCGCTTCAATCATCAGCGGCTTCGGCGGCACGCTGGGCAGCATCGGCATCATCATCGGCTTCGGCGTGATGATGGGCCAGATCTTCGACAGAACCGGCGCCGCCGAGCGCATGGCCCTGACGTTCATCAAGCTTTTCGGCAGGAAACACGAGCACTGGGCCATGGCCCTCACCGGCTTTATCGTCTCCATTCCCATTTTCTGCGATTCCGGCTTCGTCGTCGTAAGCCCCATCGCCAAGGCCATCTCCAAGAAAACGCGCCGCTCCATCGTGGCCATCGCCACGCCTCTGGCGGCCGGTCTGGTGATCACTCACTCCGTGATCCCTCCCACTCCCGGGCCTCTCGGCGTGGCCGGGACGTTCGGCGTCGATGTCGGCGCTTTCATCCTGTGGGGCATCGTGATCTCCATCCCCATGGCGATCGCCGCCACGCTCTACGCCCAGTGGTACGGCAAAAAACTCTACCAGCTCCCCGCCGACAACGAGGAGGGCTGGGAGAGGCCCGAAGTGATCGCGGTCATCGACAGCGACAGCGATCTCGCTCCGTCGCGCGAGCTGCCCTCGGCGTTTGACAGCTTCCTGCCCCTCGTGGCGCCGATCGTGCTGATCCTTTTGAACAACATCGCCGCCGCGCTGAAGATGACGGGGATCGTCAAGACCGTCATCACGTTCCTCGGCAACCCGATCATCGCCGTGGGCATCGGCCTGCTGCTGGCGCTTTTCGCGCTGGGACGCGGCCTCGACAGGAAGACGGCCATCTCCGAGATGGAAACGGGCATCAAGTCCGCGGGCATCATCATTCTCGTGACGGGCGGCGGCGGCGCGCTCGGCCAGATCCTCAAGGACAGCGGCACGGGCAACTACATCGCCCAGCTGCTCGCCAGCACCGCCATCCCGCTGGCCGTCCTGCCGTTCATCATCGCCACGCTGGTGCGCTTTGTGCAGGGTTCCGGCACCGTGGCCATGATCACCGCCGCGGGCATCACCGCCCCCATCCTTCAGGCCGCCGGCGCCAACATGATGCTGGGCGCTTTCGCCGCGTGCGTCGGCTCGCTGTTCTTCAGCTACTTCAACGACAGCTACTTCTGGGTGGTCAACAACCTGATGGGCATCAGGGAGACCAAGGAGCAGATTCGCAACTGGTCGGTCACATCCACGGTCGCGTGGGCCGTCGGCTTTGTCGAGCTGATGATCCTCAGCGCCGTGCTGTAAGGACGCGCGCTCCCCGGCTTTAAACCCGGCGGACGCGGTCGGCGAAAAAGCGGCGCGGCCACGTTCGGTCGCGCCGCTTTCCTTTTTTTTTCGCCGTCGTCTCAAAATTTGCGCCCCGCGCGAAAGCCGCTCCCCGGGCGCGCGGCGGCCGGGCCGCCTCCTCCGCCCGCCGGCGCCGGGCAGGCAGACGGAGAAAAACAGAACGCGCGAATAAGAACACCGGGCGCGCTCAAAAATCGGAGCCGGGCTTCGCCCCGTTACGCGGACGGGGCGTTTTTTCGCGAACGGGGAACAAGCCGGCCCGCGCTCTCCTCTCGGGGGCGTCGGCCGTTTTGCCCGCCGGCGCGAAAAAGTCCCGGCGGCGCGCTTTTCGCGCGCGGCGAACCGGCTCCCCGCTTTTGACGCCGCTCGACGGCCGCCCCCGGCGCCGCTTTCGCGGTTCCGGCGCGCGAACTTTTTTTCGTCCAAAGCGCCTTTTCGCCCCGCTCGCGCGGAAACAGGCGCTTGACTTGGAGCGGCTCCCGGGGCGTATACTCTCGTCGCGGCGGGGGAAACGCCCGCGCTTTCCGAAAATATTTTCCAGAAAAAAATTTTTTCGCCCTCGGCCGCGCCGGGCGGATCGCTCCGTCCTCTCGCGCGCCGGGGGAAAACGGACGCGCGGAGGAGATCGCGGCGGGCCTTGCGGCCCGTATCCGCCGCCCGCGCGGGGAGAGTCTCCCGAAACGTGAAAAAATACCGGCCCGCGCTTTTTTCGCCGCTGTGGCGCTTTGCGCCGCCGCCAAGCCCCGTCCGCGGACTTTTTTCCGCGTTTGAGACCCGCCGCGCGAAAAACGGCCGCGCCCGAAACCGGCGGCCCGATCGCGTCCGCCCGGCAAAACGACAAACGTCTTAACAAGCGCGTTCCCCGCAGCCCGCGCGCGAACAAGAAGGAGGAAGGAACACAATGGATTTCAAAGAAGTCATCCAAAATCGCTATTCGTGCAAAAAGTTCGGCGATCGGCCCGTGGACGCGGACGCTCTGACGGCGGTGCTCGAAGCCGGACGGCTGGCCCCGACGGCGAAAAACGCCCAGGAGCAGAGGGTCTACGTCCTTCGCGCGCCGGAAACGCTGGCCGCGTTCGACGGCGTCTGTCCCTGCCGCTACGGAGCGCCCGTCGTGCTCGTCGTGGCCTACGCCGCGAACGGGGCGTTCGTCTACCCCGGCGGCGCGCGCGACTCGGGCGCGGAGGACGCGGCGATCGTGGCCACGCACATGATGCTGGCCGCCGCGAACGAGGGGCTTGACAGCTGCTGGATCAACTTCTTCGACCCGAAGAAGCTGGCCGCCGCGCTCGGCCTGCCGGAGGGCGAGGAGATCGTGATGGCGCTCGACCTCGGCCACGCGGCGGAGGGATTCAAACCCCTTCCGCCGCACTTCGGGCGCAAGGCTCTTTCCGAGACCGTCGTCTATCTTTGACGCGGACGCGCGCGCGAAAGGACGACGCCGTCGCGCTTCTCCGCCCGCTCCGGGAAAGCCCCCGGCGTAACAGAGCGCCGCGCGGATCGGACGGATCCCGTCCTTCTCCCGGACAAACCGCGAAAAGCCGCGCGCCCGCGTTCCCGAAGACTCACGGCGCGGGCGGCGCGCGTCCCCGCCGTGTCGGACACGCCCGGCTCCCGGGCGGGAACCGTTCAACCATCACTCTGTCTAAGGAGGAAACGAACATGAGCAAAATTCTCGTCGCGTATTTCAGCGCGAGCGGCGTCACGCGGAAAGTCGCGAAGACCATGGCGAAGGCCGCGGACGCCGACCTGTTCGAGATCGTCCCCGAAGTCCCGTACACTTCCGCCGACCTCGACTGGACAAACCCGAAAAGCCGTAGCTCGGCCGAGATGAGGAACAAAAGTTTCCGTCCCGCCGTCGCCCCGGGCGCGCGCGTGGCGGACATGGCGCGGTACGACGCCGTTCTGCTGGGCTTCCCGATCTGGTGGTACGTGGCGCCGACCATCGTGAACACGTTTTTGGAGCAGTACGACATGAGCGGCAAAAAGATAGCGCTGTTCGCCACGTCCGGCTCCAGCGGCATGGGAAACAGCGCGCGGGAACTCGCGCCGTCGGCCCCCGGCGCGACGTTCGTCGGCGAAAAGCGCGTTTCCTCCGGCATCGGCGTCGAGCGGGCCAAAGTCTGGATCGACGGGCTGAAACTGTAACGCGCGGCGGCCGGGGAGCGCGGGAACAAAAAAGTCGGACGAGAGCCTCTCTCTCGTCCGGCTTTTTTCGCGCTCGGCGTCGCGACGCTTACAAGCGCCGCGCATGTACGAAACGTTTTTCGCGAAAGCCGCCCGCGCGGAAAAAAAACG
>CAZRXR010000006.1:0-11908 GCA_964604125.1 uncultured Synergistaceae bacterium | reverse complement strand
TGGCGGCCGCCGCCCCAGCGCGCTTTGGCGGCCGCCTCGGCGCGGGCGACGGCGAGGGCGACTTCCGGGTCGCGGACGACGGCCGAGACGCGGGCGAACGCGGCGTCCACGTCCTTTTTGGCGGGGGACAGGCGTCTCCCCCGGGGCGGGGCCGTCCGCGCCCGACGGGGCGCGAGCCGCCGGACGACGGCGCGCACGCCCATCAGATCCAGCCCCGCCGCGTCTTTAACGCGCGCGGCGAGGGTGCCGCCGCTCATGTTGACCATCTGCGCCGCCGCCGGGGTCTCGCAGGCGACGACGAGCACGTCGCGATCGAGCGACAGCGGCCGCGTGCGGCCGGCCAGCCTCGGCCCGGCGATTTCGTCCCACTGCCGCTCCGTCTCGGCCAGAAGCGAGACGACGCGCAGACACGGCGGCGCGTTGTTTTTGATGACTTCGGCGAGGGACAGCGCGCCCCGCGACGTTCTCTTTTCCATAAAACCGCTCCTTGCGAGACAGCGTCCCGCCGTGTGTTCCGCGCGGGACGCTCAGCGTCGAGAGCGCGCGCTCAGGTACACGGCCAGATGCTGCAGGTCGGCCGGCGTGACGCCCGAGATGCGGCCCGCCTGGGCGAGCGTGGCCGGACGCACGAGTTCGAGTTTCTCCCGGCTCTCCGTCAGCATACCGGTAAGTTCGCCGTAGTCGAAGTCGGGCGGGATTTTCATGCTCTCCAGACGGAGGAGCCTATCGACGGCGCGCCGCTCGCGCTCAACGTAGCCCTCGTACTTCACAACCGTCTCGACGTTCGCGGCGGACTCCCCGCTCAGCGGAGGGCCGTCCATCAGGGCGGCCACCTTCGCGTAATTCATCTCGGGGCGGCGGAGCAGCTCGGCGGCGCTCACGCCGCGGCCGACGCTCCCGCTTCCTCCGGCGGAAAGGACGGGATCGACGCGGGCGGGCGGCAGGCGCGTCCCTTTGAGGCGGGCGATCTCCGCGTCCTCGCGATCCCATCTGCGCCGCAGCCCGTCGTACTTCTCGACGCTGATCAGGCCGAGACGGCGCCCGATCGGGGCAAGACGCCTGTCGGCGTTGTCGTGACGGAGGAGGAGACGGTGCTCGCAGCGGCTTGTCAGCATACGGTAAGGCTCGTTCGTGCCGCGCGTGACCAGATCGTCAACGAGCACTCCCAGATAGGCTTCGTGCCGCCCGAGCACGAGCGGCGCCTCGCCGCGCAGGGCGAGCGCGGCGTTTATCCCCGCCAGCAGGCCCTGCGAGCCGGCCTCCTCGTAGCCGGAGGTGCCGTTGATCTGCCCGGCGCAGTACAGCCCGGGGATGCTTTTCATCTCCAGCGAGAGACTCAGCTGGCGCGGGTCGATCGCGTCGTACTCTATCGCGTAGCCGGGGCGCAGGATGACGGCTCTTTCGCAGCCGGGCAGCGTGCGTGTCATCGCGATCTGCACGTCGAAGGGCAGGCTGGTCGAGAAGTTCTGCACGTAGATCTCCACGCTGCCGCGCGCGACCGGCTCGAGGAAGATGGGGTGACTGTCCTTTTCGGGGAAGGCCATCACCTTCGACTCGATCGACGGGCAGTAGCGCGGGCCTACGCCCGTGATCTCCCCGTGTACGATGGGCGAGCGTCCGAGGTTGTCGGCGATGACGCGGTGCGTCCGCTCGTTGGTGCGGATCATGCCGCAGGCGATCTCGCGGTACACTTTCTTTTCGCCCCAGAAGTCGAAACACACGGGCGTCTCCTCGCCCGTCTGGAGCGGGATGCCGCTCCAGTCGATGCTGTCGCGGTGCAGCCGGGGCGTGGTGCCCGTCTTGAGCCTCTGCAGCGCGACGCCCGCCCGCGCGAGCGAGTCCGAAAGGCCGACGGCGGGCTGCTGTCCCATGGGGCCGGAGGCGAAGTTGACGAGGCCCACGTGCACGCGCCCGCCGAGGTGCGTTCCCGTGGCGAGGATGACGCGCGGGGCCTCGAAAGCCAGACGGAAGCGCGTTTTGACGCCCCGAAGCCTGTCGCGCTCGATCCAAAGTTCCTCCACCTGATCCTGAAAGACGCGCAGGTTCGGCCGCGATGTCAGCGCGGCAAGATAGGCGGCGTGGTAGGCGCCGAGGTCGCACTGGGCGCGGAGGGCGCGCACGGCGGGGCCTTTCGACGTGTTCAGCCAGCGCATCATCATCGCCGAGGCGTCGGCGGCGCGCGCCTGAAAGCCGCCGAGGGCGGATATTTCGCGCACCAGATTGCCCTTGGCGGGCCCGCCTATCGAAGGATTGCACGGCATACAGGCGATGTGATCCACGTCCTGCGCGATCATCAGCGTGCGGGCGCCCATCCCGGCGGCGGCGAGCGCGGCTTCGCAGCCGGCGTGTCCGCCGCCAACGACGATGATGTCGAACGCGCTCTCGGGAAAGACGATCACGGTTGTTCCACCTCTCACCTGCGGCCGGTGTCCTCGTAGGTGAGCACTGTGTCGCTCCCCGAAAGGGAGGGGCTCTCGTAAAGAGTCACGGAGTGGTGTTTAAAGCCGCCGTCGCTCCAGCGAGCGCCGCGCACGACGCCGTTTTCGGAAAGTTTCTCGGACGCGCCGTACTTCTCGGCGAGCATGGCGTTCAGCTCGGCGTAGTTTTTGGAGAACACGACGCGGCTCGTGTCCTCGGCGACGCGCGCCGCGGCGGCGCCGCTCGGGGGCTCGTCCGCGGCGGCGCCACGCGCGAACGCGAAGCGCGCGAGGAACAGCCCCTTTTTGGAAAAGCGGAGCAGCAGGTGGCCCTTGCGGCCGAAAAAGTCCACCTTGTAAAACGCCTCGCGATAGTACGGCACGTAGCCGTACTCGCACAGAAGTTCGGCCCCGGCGCGCGTCAGCGCCCCGCGCGCGTCCTCGGGGGACGCGCCGAACTTCATGCCCCACACGCCGTCGATGGGCTCGGCGGCGGCGAGAGGCCCGCGCAGCGCCAGCGCGATCGCCAGCGCGAACAGTATTTTTTTCATCCTTGCCCTCCCCGGCGCTGATACGCGCCGCAGAAAAATATCCCGGCGCGGCCCGCTCTTTTCAGAGAAGGCCGCGCTTTTAATTCATATTGGTCAAACTCTTCTCACACTTTTTCAGCCGTCGGCGCGGCGGATCTTTCCGTCGGCCACACGCCAGAGCGCGCCGTCAAACTTCGGCAGGGCGCTTTCGGCGGTGGCGGCGAACGCCTGCCGTCCGCCGCGGGCGAGGCAGTCCAGCAGCGCCGCTTTCCCCTCGGCGTCAAGCTCTGACGTGGCCTCGTCAAGCAGCAGCACGGGCGCCGCGCGGTAGCGGCTCTCGACGGCGCCGGACGCCGCCAGAACCAGCGCGAGCGCGCTCCGGCGTCTCTGCCCGCGGCTGAGCGCCTCGGCGGCGCGCCTGCCGCCGCACGTCAGCTCGAGGTCGTCGCGGTGCGGCCCGACGAGGGGAACTCCGAGCGCCCTCTCGCGCCCGGCCAGCTTTTCGCACGAGCGGTAAAAATCCTCGAGCGGGTCGTCGGCGCCGCCGGCCCCGCCCCGCTTCAGCTTCAGGCCGATTTCGCGGGGCAAAAGGCCGCCCCAGTCGCGAAGTCGGCCGCCGATCTCGGCGGTCACTTCCTGCCGGCACTCCCAGATCCAGGCGGCGAGAGAGGCCATGGTCTGGCGCACGACGAGCGTGGAATGTCCGCGCGAGAGCAGGTAACGGCGGTGGCGCGCGATCTTCCTATATTCGGAAAGTTTCCACGCGTACAGCGGGAACATCAGCGCGCACAGCACGTCGAGAAAGCGGCGGCGCACGGCGGGCGGCCCTTCGACGAGCGCCATGTCGGCGGGCAGGAACGCCAGCGACTGCACACAGCTTCTCAGGTCGGCCCAGCGGCAGGGCCTGCCGTCCACGCGCAGCGCGACGCGGGACGCTATCGTCGCCTCGACGAGCGCGGAGCGTTCGCCCTCGGCCTGGGCGACGAGCGACGCGCCGCCCTCGCTGTTCCACTTGACGGCGGCGCCGGGCGATCCGCCGAAGGTTCCCCACCCGGTGAGGATGTGGAGAGCCTCCAGCACGTTTGTCTTGCCGGCGCCGTTGTCCCCGCCGAGGACATTCAGCCCGGGCGACCATGAAACGAGCGCGTTTTCAAGGTTCCTGAAATTGCGGAAGCGCGTCCGTGCGATCCGCATCGGCTCTCTTTACCCCTCGGAGACGCCCATCGCCGTCTCCACGGACTTCAGCTTTATGGGCATGAGCATGTAGATGAAGTCCTCGCCTTCGGGCCGCGAGATCACCATCTGCCCTTCGCTGCCGTTGAACGCCAGACTGACTTCGCTCCCGTGAAAGGCTTTGAGGCCGGAGAGCAGGTAGGCGACGTTGAACGCGACCTTCAGCGGCTCGCCGTTGATCTCGCCGTCAACGCTCTCGTTCGCCTCGCCCACCTCGGGCGCGCGGCCCGCCAGCGACAGGGCGGCGCCGGGCGACAGCGTGAGCAGCACGATGCGGCTGTTGTCGCCGACGACGACGTTGACGCGATCAAGCGCCTGAATGAACGAGGCCCGCTCGATCCGCAGCTGCGTGGTGCTGGTGTTGGTCAGGATTTTCTGGTAGTTCGGGAACTTGGAGTCGATGCACCGCACCGAATACTGCACGCCGGGCATGTTGAAGTAGGTGACGGCGCCGTCCTGCAGCACCTCCACCTCCTGGTCGGGCGCGAAGCCGGAAAGGATGGCCTGGTACTCGGCGAGCGACTTGAGCGGCAGCAGCATTTCGCGCGCCTCGCCGCCCCGCGCGTCGCCCGCGGCGGTCTTGGAGAGCGAGAGGCGGCGGCCGTCGGTGGCCACGACGCGCAGTTCGCCTTCGGCCATCTGGATGAGGCCGCCCGAAAGGTACTTGGGAAAGTCCTCGTTCGGGGCGCCCGCGATGCCGCCCTCGGCGATCACACGGCTCAGCTCGCCGGCGGAAAGGCGCGTGAACTCCTCGGCCGCGCGCGGCGAGGGCAGCTCGGGAAAGTCGGCGACGGGATAGCTCGTGAACGAGTAGCGATTTCGCCCGGCGGTGATGACGCCCTTTTCGTCCTCCACCTTGACCGTGAACGGCGAGACGGAGATCTTCTTGAACAGTTCGCCGACCACCCGGAGCGGCAGGATGGCCGTCCCCGGCTCGATCACGGCGGCGCCCTCGGCCTTGACGCGGATGGTTGTTTTCAGGTCGGTGGCGTTGAGCGTGACGCCGTCCTCGCCGGCGACGCACAGGATACTCGCCAGCGCGGCCATGGCTGTTTTCGAGCCTGTAACGCGTTCGGCCATGCTCCAGTATTTCATGAAGACGTTCTGGGTGATTTCCAGTTTCACGGATAAAAACCTCTCTTTCCTGTAAGCGGTGCGGAAATTTTGAAACCGGCGGGAACCGCGCGGCGGGACGCGGACTGTTGACACTGAAATAAGGTATAAAAACAGCAGTCGCAGTACTAGGGTGTGTGCAATATGTGGATAAGACTGAGAAACCCGCTTCCCCCAAAGCGCGCCGCGTGTGGATAAACGCGGGGACAATCTGTGGGCGGACGTTCACGCCGTCCACACGAAAAAGGGCGCGGCGAAAAAAACGAATTTTTTCCACAGGGATATCCAGAGCGGTTTCACATCCCCGTCACAGCTTTTTCTCTATGTTTTCCACGATCCGCTTCACGCGGGGATCCTCTTTGAGGAGCAGTTCGATCTTGCGGATAGCGTGCAGCACCGTGGTGTGATCTTTCTTGCCGAAGTCTCTGGCGATCTGCGTCAGGCTCGACTCGGTGTGTCCGCGGCAGAGGTACATGGCCGTCTGCCGCGCGAGGGCCAGATCGGCGGTGCGCCGTTTGCCGCAGATGTCCTCTGGCGTGTAGCCGAACTCGCCGGCGACGAGATCCATGATGAGGTCGAACGAGATCATGCCGCGGCTTTTCGTGTCGATAACGTCCTTCAGCCACAGCAGCGCGTTCTCTACCGTGATGGGCTGCTGCGAGAAGTTGGCGCTGGCGACGACGCGGTTGAGCGCGCCCTCCAGCTCGCGGATGTTCGTGGGGATCTTCTCGGCGAGGAACGCGATGACGTCGTCGTTCACGGGGATGCGCCGCTGGTCGGCTTTCTTCTTGAGGATGGCGATGCGCGTCTCGTAGTCGGGCTGCTGAATGTCGCCCACAAAACCCCACACGAAGCGGCTGACGATGCGCTCCTCGATGTCGTCAAGCTCTTTCGGCGGTCGGTCGGAGCTGAGGACGATCTGCTTTTTCGCGTCGTGCAAATCGTTGAACGTGTGGAAGAACTCCTCCTGAATGCCCGGCTTGCCCGCGAGAAACTGGATGTCGTCGATCAGCAGAATATCGACGCTGCGGTAGCGCGCGCGGAACTCCGACTGACGGTTGTTCTTGATGGCCGTGATCAGGTCGTTGGTGAACTTTTCGGACGAAAGATACGTCACCTTCATGTTCGGGTACTGGCCGAGGGCGTAGTTGCCGATGGCGTGCATCAGGTGCGTCTTCCCGAGGCCCACGCCGCCCCAGATGAACAGAGGGTTGTACGCGCGGCCCGGTTCTTCGGCCACGGCGAGGCTGGCGGCGTGCGCCAGTCTGTTCGACTTGCCGACGACGAACGAGGCGAAGTCGTACTGCCTGTTCAGACCGTTGGGGCTGATGGGCGGCTTGACGGCCGGCGCCCTTTCGGGCGGCGGGGGGGAGGCGCTTTCCGAGACGGCGATATCGACGCCCGTTCCCAGACCTTCCGCCGCCATGGCCTCCTCCAGCGCGGCCAGGTACTTGTCCCGGACGCGCTTGGCCACGAAGTCGTTGCCGGCCTCGAGGACAAGCCGCCCGCCCTCGGCGCGCGCGGGAGAACACGAGTTTTTCAGCCAGATTTCGACCTCTTTCGGGGGTAGCGCCGATTCGACGGCGGAAAGCAGCCGCTCCCAGATTTTTTCAGCCTCGTTCATTCTCCCGTCCCTCCCCGAGCGTCTGTGCGGACGCCGCCAAAGACGCGCGCCCCGGCGTCCGGCGGCGCCCCGGCCGGCCGCGGCCGCGGGTTGCCCGTTTCATAAAGAGCGCCGCGTCCGCGAACTTGAAAACATCGTTATCCACAGTTTATTATCCACAAAACACGATAAACTTCAAGGCTTTAAAAAAAATAGCGCCCCGGCGTTGTATAATGTAAAAAAAGGCGCCCGCCGCGGCGCCGCGATGCTGAAAGAAATTTAAAAACACGACGCCGGAAGGGATGATCACGATGTCGGTTTACCTGAACAACGCCGCGACGACGTGGCCGAAGCCGGAGTGCGTGGCCGGGGCGATGAGCGGTTTTCTGCTGCGCGGAGGGGCCAACGCGGGGCGCGGCTCGGCCTCGGCGCGCGACATGGGGACGCTCGGCCTTGTGCTGGAATGCCGCGAGAGAGTCGCCGCGCTGCTTGGCGGCTACGAGGACGCCTCGCCCCGGTACGTGACGTTCACGGCCAACGTCACCGAGTCGCTCAACGTGGTGCTGAAAGGTTTTCTGCGCCCCGGCATGAGCGTGGCGACCACGTCGATGGAGCACAACGCCGTCACGCGCCCTCTGCGCCGTCTGGAGGAACAGGGCGTGGAGGTGCGCGTCGTGCCGTGCGACGGGCGCGGACGGCTCGACCCGGCGCGCTTCGCGGCCGAACTCGACAGAAAAAAGTGCGACCTCGCCGTGATGAGCCACTGCAGCAACGTCTGCGGCACGGTGCAGGATCTGCCCGCGTGCGCGCGCGTCTGCCGCGAGAGAGGCGTGCCGCTCGTGGCCGACACGGCGCAGACGGCGGGGCTTTTGCCGCTCGACGCTTCCGCTCTCGGGCTGGCGGCGCTGTGCTTTACGGGGCACAAAGGGCTGCTGGGGCCACAGGGCACGGGCGGCGTCGTCTGGCGCCCCGATTTCGCCGCGCGGTGCGCGCCGCTGATCGAGGGCGGCACGGGCAGTTTCTCGCACCTCGAGCGTCAGCCCGACCCGCTTCCCGACCGCTTCGAAAGCGGCACGCCGAACCTGCCCGGCATCGCCGGGCTGAACGCGGCGCTCGCGTGGATACAGGATCGCGGCGTGGACGAACTGCGGCGGCGCGAAAACGAACTGGGCGCGCGTCTGCTTTCGGGTCTCAAAGAACTGCCCGGCGCGCGGCTGTACGGCGAAAGCGAGATGAAAGACGGCGAAAGGCTGGCCGTGTTCGCCGTCAACTTCGACGGCGTGGACAACGCCGTCCTCGCGGCGGAACTCGCCGGCGAGGGCGTCGAGACACGTCCCGGCCTGCACTGCAGCCCGTGGGCGCACAAGACGCTCGGCAGTTTCCCGAGGGGCGCTCTCCGGCTCAGCGTCGGGGCGTTCAACACCCCGGACGAGATGGACAAGGCGTTGACGATCATTGACCAGTGTGTGAAAAGACTTCGCTCCGCTTCGCGGCGGGCGGCCCGCTGACGGCGGGTACGCTCCCGAGCGGCGCGAAAAATAAAAAAACCGGCGAGGAGGCAGTCGAGATGGACGAGCGGTTGAAAAGCATCCTGTCGCGGCGCAGCGTCCGCCGCTTTACCGACGAGCCAGTCGGCGAGGACGTCGTCAGACAGATCGTCGCGGCGGGGCTGTGCGCCCCGAGCGCGAGGGGACTCTTTCCGGCGCGGTTGATCGTGCTGGACACGGCGCGCGTGCGCGCTCTGGCGAAAATCGTCGAGCAGAAAGAGCCGTTCGAGCGGGGGCAGTGGGCCGTCGCCGTCTGCGCCGACACGCGCGGCTACACGGGCGGGCTCGCGTGGATCGAGGACTGCGCCGCCGCGATGGAGAACATGCAGATCGCCGCTTTCGCGCTCGGCCTCGGCGCGCTGTGGTACGGCGTGTACCGCCGCGCCGCCAAGGAGCCGCCGGTGCGCGCGTTCCTCGCCCTGCCCGAGGGCGTGGAGGCGCTTGGTCTGGCCGTCATAGGGCACGCGGACGGGCGAAAGGAGCCGCGCGTCCCCGACGAGAGCCGCGTGCGCCGGGGCGCGTGGAGCGAGCGGCCCTAGACGGCGGCCGGACGGAAAACAACAAAAAGAGAGACGTTTCCCCGCCGGGGAAACGTCTCTCTTTAATATTCGCTTTCCGTCGCGCCGGATCCGACGGCGTGCAGAGCCGCCGAAGCGCTCCAGCGCGGCGGAGACGCCAGAAGCGAGCGGGCCTCGTAGCTTTCCAGCAGGCTTTCGAGGCGCGGGCGCTCGCCCGGGGCGACGAGCGCCGTCACGGCCACCTTTTCGGCGTAGGACGCGCGCACGCGGTTCTGTCCGACGCCGAAACTCCGCAGCAGACGCGAGAGATCGGCGGAGCGAGCGTAGTCGGTCTCGGCCACGAGGGTGTAAAACGGCCGCGCGCGCGTCAGACGGGCGTTCGACAGCGCGCCCTCGGCCGCCGCCGCGTAGGCGTCGATCAGCCCGCGCGCGCCCAGCTTGACGCCGCCGAAATAGCGCGTCACCACGATCGCGGCGCAGCACACGCCCGCCCTCCGCAGACAGCCGAGAATGGGGCGTCCCGCCGTGCCGGCCGGCTCGCCGTCGTCGGAGCAGAACTCCTCCGTCTCGGGAAAGCCGATCCTCCACGCGGGGCAGTTGTGCGACGCCGAACGGTGTCTCCCGCGCGCGGCGTCGAGAGCGCGCCGCGCTTCTTCTTCCGTGGAGGCGGGGCAGAGCGAGGCGACGAACTCGCTCCGCTTCCGCCGCAGCACGAACTCCGCGCCGCCTTCCGGCCGCAGGCAGCTCACCTCCAGTTCGCCCGGCAGAGGTTCCACGTCTCCTCCAGCGAGATGGGCACGACTTTGGTGTCGCCGATGGCGCCCATGAAGTTGCTGTCGCCGTTCCACCTCGGCACGACGTGGCAGTGCACGTGCGTGTCGATGCCCGCCCCCGCCGCCGCGCCGAGGTTGACGCCGATGTTGAACCCGTCGGGGCGGAAAGCGCCCTTCAGACACTCGATCGAGCGCGCGATCAGGCCGTGGAACTCGAGCGTCTCCTCGGTCGTGAAGCCGCCCAGATCGGTCGTGTGGCGGTACGGGATGACCATCAGATGCCCCGAGCTGTAGGGGTAGGCGTTGAGGATCACGAAACACGTCTTCCCGCGGAAGACGATGAAATGTTCCCTGTCGCCGCCGCCGTCGGCGGGATATTCGCAGAAGATGCACTTCGCGCCGCCGCTTTTCGTCGAGCGGATGTAGCTGTACCTCCACGGCGCCATCAGCGTTTCCATCGCAAGTCCTCCTTTTTTTGTTTTTTGCCCCGGGATTTTCCAGCGCCGGAAAAAAGTTATTCACGACGGTGGATAAATCATGTGGATAACACGGTTCCGTCCGCCCGCGAAGTTTGACCGTGTGCTGTAAAGACGATATTACCGCCCGCCGGGAGACGAAAAAACGGACTTTTGAAAAAAGTCGCGCTCTTTCCTTAAAGGATCGAACCAAAAGGGCGGCGGAAAAATTTGGGCCATCGAGACATTTCGCGCGTGTTGACTTTTTGGAGAGAAAGCGGAAAGTCCCGCCTCTCGCGGCGATGTTGACAGCGCGCGGATCGTTGCGCCGGCCGGTTTCGCGCCGATCGGGGGCGGGCCGCCGGGATTTCCGCGCGGCGTTTTTCCGCGCCGTCCCGGGAAACGCCGCCTGTCAAGTGGCAGTCAGTATGCTTTTTCAAGGTGTGGAGATGTGGAAAAAACGTGGATAAGTCTCGCGTTCAGCGTTCGGGATCCCGGCGCGGGCGATCTTGCAGCGCGGCGAGGACGCTCTTGATCTCGCGGACGCCCGAGGCCAGAGCCGCCGCCAGCCCCCCGATCAGGCACGCGGGCATACTCCAGCCCGGGTACCCGCGCCGCAGGCACCATCTTCCAAGGTACAGCCCGGCGAGCAGGTAGCCGCACACCAGCAGGGCCGCGCCCGTGATCCGGCTGAAGACGACGAGATCGGCGATCCGGGGCCGTCTCATGGGCGCGCGGTGGGGAGAACGCTCCCGCGGGCGTTCTGTCTCCCGGCGCTTTCGGACGCGGCGCCGCCTTTCCGGCCGAATATGGCGATCGTTTTCATGACTGTGCCCTCCACCACGGTTTTTTCTCGGCCCGCCCGGGGCGGCGCGGAAAGGCGGCCGGAGCCGGCGCGGTCTTTTTCCACGCCAGCACGCGGCCGACGCGCCCGTCCCGCTCGTAGGCGTACAGCGTCGGCTCGGACAGCCCGAGCGCGCCCCACCGGCCCTCGATCCCGGCGAGTTCCTCCTCGGCGGCGGGGCCTTTCATGACGAGGAGTTTGCCGCCGGGGGCCACGAGCGGAGAAAGATACTCCGCGACGATCCCCGCCTCGCCGACGGCGCGCGACACGGCGCAGTCGAACGTCTCGCGGCCGGCGGCGGCGTAGTCCTCGGAGCGCGCGCAGACGACGGAGGCGTTTTCAAGCCCCAGTTCGGCGGCGATGCCGGCGAGCGCTTTCGTCTTGCGCGAAAGGCTGTCGAGCAGCACGAAGCCCAGGTCGGGCCGGCAGACGGCGAGCGCCGCCCCGGGCAGGCCGCCGCCCGTGCCCACGTCGATCACACGCCCCGAGCGGGGCAGCAGAGGCAGCAGGCGCAGGCAGTCGGCGATGTGATCGCGCCACAGCGTCTCCTCGTCGCGCGGGCCGACGAGGCGCACGCGCTCGTTCGCCGCGCGCAGCAGCCCGCAGTAAAGCCGCAGCCGCGCCAGCGCGTTTTCCGAAAGGGCGGGCGCGGGCGGCAGAAGCAGTTTTTCCAAGGTCGTCCACCTCCCCGTCGTACCGCTTAATCATACAACAAAACCTTTTCGCGCGGAACGGGGAGCGCGAAAACTTTTTCGGCGGCCCCGGCTGTGCGCGCGCGGCCGCCCCCGCTCGGGCGGTCGTCTCCCGGGCGAAAGCGGCTTTTCGTTTTTTTTCCGTCCGCTCGAAGGCTTTCCGCGGCCGCCGGAGCGCGCGCG
>CAZRXR010000005.1:0-56946 GCA_964604125.1 uncultured Synergistaceae bacterium | reverse complement strand
CCGCGCATGGGCTTGATCTCGCCCACGGAATAGGGCGGGAAGTTGTAGTGCAGCAAAAACCGCTTGTTTGGCTCGTCTATCTTCAGACCGTCCATGATCTGGTCGTCCTCGCCGAGCATGCCGAGCGTGGCGACCACGAGGGCCTGGGTCTCGCCGCGCGTGAACAGCGCCGAGCCGTGCACGCGCGGGAGCACGTCCACCTCGCAGGAGATGGGGCGGATCTCGTCGGTCGAACGGCCGTCGGCGCGCACTTTGTCGCGGGCCGTGATCGCGCGCATCGTGCGCTTGATCAGGCTCTCCGCGGCGCCCGCGATGTAGGCGCCGGCGTCGGGGTACGCGCCCGAAAAGCGCTCCTCCGCTTTCGCGACGAGCGCCGAGATGGCCGCGCCGCGCTCCTTTTTGCCGTGGATCATCACCGCCTTGGCGGCGTCGTCGGCCAGAGACGAGGCGATCCACTCGTCGATTTCGGCGATGGCGGGCGGCGCGGGCAGTTCGGCCTTGGGGCGGCCAATCTCGGCCCTCGCGGAAAGCTGGAACGCGACGATGCGCTTGATCTCCTCCTGGGCGAGCGACAGCGCCTCCACGAGCAGTTCTTCGCTTACCTCCTTGGCGCCCGATTCCACCATCGTGATCCCCCCCGCGTGTCCCGCGACGGTCAAATCGAGCGTGCTCTCGGCCAGCTGATCTTCCGTGGGGTTGACGACGAGACGACCATCTACGCAGCCAATGCGCACGGCGCCGACCGGGCCGTTCCACGGGATGTCGGAGATCGTCAGCGCGAGAGAGGCGGCGTTGATGGCCAGAATATTCGCCGGGTGTTTCTGATCGACGGAGAGCACCGTCGCGACGACGTGCACGTCGTTGCGCATGGCGTCGTCGAACAGCGAACGGATGGAGCGGTCGATCACGCGCGCGCTCAGAATGGCCGTCTGCGAGGGGCGTCCCTCCCTTTTGATATAGCCGCCGGGGATCTTTCCCGCGGCGTAGTAGCGCTCCTCAAAATCGACGAGCAGCGGGAAAAAATCCAGCCCGGCCCGGGGCGTCGGCGACATGCAGACGGTCGTCAGCACGGTCGTCTCCCCGTGGGAGGCGACGACAGCCGCGCCCGCCTGTTTGGCGATCTTGCCCGTCTTAAAGACCAGATCGGTCCCGCCGACGTTCAAAGTGTACGTCTTTTCCATTACAAAGACTCCTCCTCATTTTCACAAATCTCGGCAACAATAGTGTTAGAATAGCACAAATCCGCGAAAAAAGAGAGGGAACATTCGCCCGCCGCGCATATTTTTTAGTTCACGCGCGCTCCCGCGCGCGCCGCCCGGGCCATAAAAAAAGAGAGCCCCGCGCGGAACGGGACTCTCCCGGGAAACATAAAGAAAAAGGCTAGTGGCGCAGGCCCAGACTCTCGATCAGCGCCTTGTAGCGGTTGAAGTCCTTGACGCTGAGATAGCGCAGCAGCTTGCGGCGCTTGCCGACGAGGCACAGAAGCCCCTTCTTGGAATGGTAATCGTGAATGTGCACGCGCAGATGCTCCGTCAGGTCGCGGATACGCTGTGTCAGCACGGCTACCTGTACCTCGGGCGAGCCGGTGTCGCCCTCGTGAATGCGGTACCTCGCGATCAGTTCCGTTTTGACGCTCTTTTCCAGCATTTCAATTCACCTCATGGGCAGGAATCCCGGAACAGCGACGTCCGCGCCCTCGCGCGGCGCGCCATGGGAAAGCCGCGGCGGACAGTAAACGGGAACGACGCAGTAACGGGTCGATGCAGATTGTACCATCGGCGTCCCCGGCGCGCAAGTCTTATCGCCGCTCAAAGACAGGACAGCGGAATACAGATTTTAAATAAAAAAATATAAATCGCGCCGGTGGGACTGGATTTTTTGCACAAAATCTGTATAATATATATTAAAAATACGCCTACCCTTTCACAAGGAAGGAGACTATACACACTCCCATGACCCAGACGCCAATGACTTTGGAAGATCTTATGCCCGGGATCAGCGGCGACAACGCCGCTTCGTACTATATCGCGAACGTGCTGCGCGAGGCCATCTACAGGGGTATTTTGCGCGACAACGAGCAGCTTCTGCAAAACCAGCTCGCCGCCCGCATGGGCGTGTCGCCGATCCCTCTGCGCGAGGCGCTCAAACAGCTGGAGATCGAGGGGCTGGTCGAGTTCCGCGGACGGCGCGGCGCCATCGTCTCCGGCCTCACGCTCGAGGACGCGCGCGAGATCTACGATATGCTCGCGTGGCTCGAGACGGGCGTGATGAAAATCGCTTTCGGCCAGATCTCCAACGCGCTCATTCAGGAACAGGAAAAGCGCCTCGACGAGATGAAGCGCGTGGAAGACCCCATCAAGTGGCGCGATCTCAACACGCTGTTTCACACGTCGCTCTACGAGCCGGCCGACCGCCCGATGACGATCGATCTGATCATCAAGCTGCACCATCAGGTGGACAGATACATCCGCAGCCATCTCGGCTCGATGCGCAAGGAGTCGGAAGATCAGCACCGCGAGATCCTCGAGGGCGTCAAGGCCCACGACCTGCCGCGCACGATCGGGGCGCTCGAAAGCCACCTGCTCAACACGTCGAAGGATCTTCAGGCCTACATGCGCCACAACAGTCCCCGCGATTAACGGAAAAAACGCGCGAACGCGCGCGGGCTGCCCTCCGGAAACACCCGGAAGGCAGCCCGCGTTTTATTCTTTTTCGCCGCGCCGCGCGTCAGCCGTCGCGCGCGCGCCGTCGAGGAGGGTTCTGGCGTGCTCCAGCGCTTTTTCGTCGCCGCCGTCTCCCGAGAGCATACGGGCGATTTCGCGCACGCGCGCCTCCCCGGTGACGAGCCGCACGGACGACAGGCCGCCCTCGCGCTCGACCTTGTAATGGCAGTCGGCCAGCGCCGCGATGCTGGCCTCGTGCGTGATGAGGATCACCTGCGCGCGTCCGGCCAGACGCCGCAGCGCAAGGCCCGTCAGGTAAGCCGCGCGGCCGCCCAGACCCGCTTCGACCTCGTCGAAAACCACCGTGGGCGGCAGCAGTTCGTCGGGCAGCGACGCCTGAAGCGCCAGCAGCAGCCTGCTGAGTTCGCCGCCGGAGGCCGCCTTCGCGACGGGGATTTCCTGCCCGCCGCGCTCGATCACGAAATCGACCTTCTCCGCGCCGCTCGCGCGGAGTTTGTTCGTCTCGGTGACGCGCGCGCGGAACCGCGCGCTCTCCATCGCGAGGTCGGCGAGGCGCGACGAAACGCGCTTTTCCAGCGTCTCCGCCGCCGCCAGACGCAGGGCGCGGAGCGTCTTTGCCGCCCGCGCCAGTTCTTTTTTGTCCGAGGCGGCGCGCGCGTTCAGCCCGGCCTGCTCGCGCGACAGGTCGCCGAGCCAGCGCAGTTCCTCCTCTCCGCGCCGGCGGTACTCGATCAGTTCGGCCGCCGTCCGCGCGCCGGCGGCCCGCTTGCACTTGCGGATCAGCCCCAGCGTCGTTTCGAGGCCGTCGATCTCGGATTCCAGGTTTTCGACACGTTCCGCCGGGGCCAGCGACGCCAGAGCGGACGCCAGTTCGCCAAGCTCGTCAAGCGCCCGGGCGATCCTATCGGCGATGTCGTCGCGCGACTCCTCGGGCAGTTCCGACGCGACGCCGCCGAGGGCCGACCTCAGTTCGGCCAGAAGGCCGCCGTTTTCGCGGTCGTCAAGCAGCCTCACGCGGCCGCGCAGCGCGCGCAGACGCCCGAGTTCCTTTTCGGCGGCCGCGTACTCGCCGGAGAGCCTTTCCTCGCTGTCGGGCTCGAGTTTCAGCCGTTCGAGAACCGGCCCGATTTCCTCGAGGGCGCCGTACTTTTCGGTCACTTCGCGCTCGCGCAGCCGGTTGCCGCGCAGCGCGCGCTCGTCGTCGAGAACTCGCGAGAAAAGAGTCTCCAGCCGCCGGCGGCACGCCGACAGCTCGGCCCCTCCGCAGGCGTCGAGCATCTTCATCTGCCCGTCCTGATCGAGGAGCGCCAGCTGGGCAAACTGGCTCTGGATGGAGATAAGCGCGGGCGCGGCGTCGGCGATCACGGAAAGCGGCACCGTTCTCCCCTGCACCGAGCAGCGCCCCCGCCCGGAGCGCGAGAGCTCGCGCCGCATCGAAAAAGAGCCGTCCCGCGGCTGAAGATCGTCGTCCAGACCTTCGATCCGGCCCCGCGCGCTGAAAAACGCCTCGGCCACGGCGTTCTCGTCGCCGGCGCGCAGCGTCCCCGCCGAACTTCGCTTGCCGCTTACCAGTTCGAGCGCGCGCACCAGACTGCTCTTTCCGGCGCCGCTTTCGCCGGTCACGGCCGTCAGGCCGGGAGCGAAGCGCAGACTTGCCCGGGCGACGCCGCCCACGGACACGAGACGCAGTTCGTCAAGCACGCTCCTCTCTCCTCTCCGCCACGGGATTCCAGCCCCACATCAGCTTTTCGTGGAGCAGGTCGTAATAGCCGAAATCGGGCAGCGTTATCACGTTCGCGCCGAGATCGCGCGCCAGCGTGATGTCGAACCGCTCGCCGCCGCCGAGCGTGAACGTCTCGTCCCCGTCGGCGGTGAGAAACAACTCGCCGCCGTCGGCGGGCCGCAGCGTCAGACGATCCGAGGGGCTCAGCAGCGTGGGGCGCGCGTAGAGCGTGTGAGCGCAGATTGGAACGAGCACCATGCACTCCAGCGACGGCGGCACGATCGGCCCGCCCGCCGAGAGCGCGTAAGCCGTCGAGCCGGTGGGCGTGGCGACGATCAATCCGTCGGCGCGGTACTCGCACATCGGCTTGTCCTGCACGCGGACGTCGATCGAGACGAGCCGCGCCTGGCCGCCCTTGACGACAAAGTCGTTCAGCGCGAAAGCGCGCCTGATTCCGCGTGGGCCGGAGACCACGCCTTCGAGGAAGCCGCGCCGCTCCAGACGGAAGTCGCCGCGTTCGATCTGCTCCACTTCCTCGCGGACGCGCCTCGGGTCGCCGACGGCCAGAAACCCCAGACGCCCCGTGCACACGCCGAACAGCGCGATGCCCGACCGGCACACCATGCGCGCGGCCTTCAGAAACGTTCCGTCGCCGCCGAGGACGAGCGCCGTATCGACGGCCGCGAGCCAGCGTTCGAGCGGAACGCCCGGACGCCCCAGCGCCTCCGCCTCCCCGGGATAGAGCAGAAACGGGCGGCCGCGCCGGACGCCCCAGTCGCACAGTTCTCCGGCGAGCCTCACGGCTTCGGGTTTGGCTAAATTGGTGATGAGACCGAAATTCATGTCTGTCCCTCCGTCGCCGGACGGCGCGGCGTGCCGAAAAGAGCGCCGGCGCTCCCGCCGCGCGCTTTTGTGTACGGACGTACAAACGGCCGTCACGCGAACGCCGCGTGGCTTTGCGCGACAAGGCGCTCCACGTCCACGGCGGCCGGCGGCGCGTTTTTGCGCAGGTGGAGCAGGTACTCGATGTTGCCCTTCGGGCCTCTGACGCCCGACCACGTGGCCGCCCGCACGCCCCAGACCGTTTCCTCGGCGGCGAAGCGCAGAAGGCGCGACAGCACGGCCGCGTGCACGGCGGGATCGCGCACCACGCCGCCGTCGCCGACTTCTTCGCGGCGGGCCTCAAACTGCGGCTTGACGAGCGCGACGGCCTCCGCGTCCTCCGACGTGGCGTCCGCCATCGGCCCGAGCAGCAGCCGCAGCGATATGAACGATGCGTCGCACGCGGCGAACCCGGCGGGAACGGGAAACATCGCGCGCGTCAGAAAACGCGCGTTCGTGCGCTCGTAGAGCGTCACGCGCGAATCCCGTCTCAGGCTCCAGTCGAGCAGGCCGTACCCCACATCGACCGCGTACACCAAGGACGCTCCCATGCGGAGCATCACCTGCGTAAAGCCGCCCGTCGAAGCGCCCACGTCGAGACAGATTCGCCCGCGCAGGACGAGAGAAAAGCGCTCGACGGCCGACAGCAGCTTGTACGCGCCCCGGCTCACCCAGCCCGCGTCGTCTTTCACGCTGACGGGGACATCCTCGCGCACCAGTTCCCCCGCGCTTCTGGCCGCCCGCCCGGCGACGAAAACTTTTCCCTCCATGACCAGCGCGGCCGCGAGGCGCGGCGAAGCCGCCGCCCCGTCCTCAACGAGACGCCGATCCAGCCTCTGCTTGAGAAGTTTAGCGCGCATGGAGCGACGCAATCTTTTCCGCGGTCAGCCCGCAGCGGGCCCTCTGCTGCTCCTGCGTGCCCTGCGCGACGAACTCCGGCCCCACGGCGGCGACGCGCACCACACGCCACTGGCCGCGTTCGGCGCACAGCGACGCCAGATGTTCGCCCAGCCCGCCGCGCCGGTAGGCCTCCTCCGCCACGACGACGCAGCTTTTGCCTTCCAGCAAGCCGGGCAGATCCTCGGGCAGCGGGGAAACGCGGTTGAGCAGAATCACGTCGGGCCGCTCGTCGCCCCTGTCCTCCGCGATCCGCGCGGCCGAAAGCGCCAAGGGGCACGCCGCCCCGTAGGCGACGACGCACCAGGAAGCGCCGCGTCCGACAACGGCGCGCAGCGGCGTGACGTCGGCGTCGGGCGGGAGGCCCAGATCGGGCACATCTCCGCGAGGATAACGGATCAGGGCCGGGGCGCACGATCTGTACGCGGCGTCGTAGGCGTCGCGCAGCGACCGAAGATCGAACGGCGACCACACGGCAAGCCCCGGAACCGCGCACGCCCAGCCCGCGTCGAACAGCCCCTGATGCGTCTCGCCGTCCTCGCCCACAAGGCCGGCGCGATCCACGGCGAAGACGACGGGCAGACGCTGCAGGCACACGTCGTGCACGAGCTGATCCATCGCGCGCTGCAGAAAAGTGGAGTAGACGCAGGCCACGGGCCGCAGCCCTCCCGCCGCCAGCCCCGCCGCAAGCGTCACCATGTGCTCCTCGGCGATGCCGACATCGAAGAACCTCTCGGGAAAACGCCGTCGGAAGCCGCTCAGCGCCGATCCCTCGCACATCGCGGGCGTCAGCGCCGCGACGCGCGCGTCGTTTTCGGCCAGACGCTCGATGCACCCGGCCGAGGCCGCGCTCCACGACAGCGCCCCGTGGTTCTTTTCAAAGCCGCCGCCCGGCACGCCGTGGTAGGCGACGGGGTCGTTTTCCGCCGGTGCGTAGCCCTTGCCCTTCTCTGTGATCGCGTGTATCAGCAGCGGGCCGTCGTAGTTTTTCGCCATCCCGAACACGCGCTCGAGTTCGGCCTCGTCGTGCCCGTCGAAAGGCCCCCAGTACGTCAGCCCCATGTCGCTGAAGATGTTCCCGCTGCTGCGGCTGAGGGCCTTTTTAACGGAATTTTTGGCTCTCTCGAGCGCGCGGTAGGCGCGGTCGCTGTGAAACACGCCGCGGCAGAAGGTCTTGGCGACGCTCTTGGCCCCCCTGTACAGGGGCGAAACCGAAAGCTGCGCCAGACGTAGCGCCATGCCGCCAACGCGCGGGCTTATCGCCATCTCGTTGTCGTTGAGCACGAAGACGACGCGCGTGCCGAGCGCGCCCGCGTGGTTGAGCGCCTCGAACGCCTCGCCGTTGATCAGAGCGCCGTCGCCTATCACCGCCACGACGTGGCGTTTCTCCCCGAGCAGGTCGCGCGCGACCGCGTATCCCAGCGCGGCCGACAGCGACGTGCTGCTGTGCCCCACGCCGAAGTGGTCGCACGGGCTCTCGTTGATCTTGGGATAGCCGCTCAGACCGCCCTCCAGCCGCAGCGAGTCGAACTTCGCGTTGCGCCCCGTGAGGATCTTCCAGGCGTAACTCTGGTGTCCCACGTCGAAGACGATCCTGTCCGACATCGGGTCGAACGCGCGCAGCAGCGCCACGATCAGCTCCACCGCCCCGAGCGAAGACGCCATGTGTCCGCCGTTGCGCAGCGTGACATCGACGATGCGCCGGCGCACCTCGTCGCACAGACGCGGGATCTCCCCGGGAGCGAGGCGTTTCACGTCCCCGGGGCCGGACACCTTTTCAAGGATCGCCATGTTCAGCGCGTCCTGTTTTCGAGATAAAACGCCAGATCCCTGAGGAAGTCCGCCCGCGCCCCGAACCCCTCAAGCCGCGACACGGCCTCGCGCGTCAGGTCGCGCAGGACGGCGCGCGCGCCCGAAAGCCCGCGGGCGCTCACGAACGTGCGCTTGTCCTGTTTTTCGTCCTTGCCGAGCGTCTTTCCCATCTCCGACTGCTTCCCCGTCACGTCGAGCACGTCGTCGGCGACTTGAAACGCCACCCCCACGCAGCGCCCGTATTCCATAACGTTCGCCAGATCCGCGCCCTCCGCCCCCGCGAGGATCGCTCCGCCGGACACGGCCGATCGGATCAGCGCCATCGTCTTCATCGAGGCGATGCCGGTCACGAAATCAGTTCCCGGCTCGCGGCTTTCGGCGTCGGTGTCGAGCGTTTGGCCGCCGCACATGCCCGAAGGCCCCAGCGCCCGCGCGAACAGAAGCGCGGCCCTGAGAGCGCGCCGCGGGTCGGCGCCGCCGTCCATCAGGCCGCCGAGAACGGTCTCGAAAGCGCGCAGAAAGAGCGCGTCTCCCGCCAGCAACGCCAGCGTTTCTCCGTACACGACGTGGCTGGTCGGCTTTCCGCGCCGGAGAGTGTCGTCGTCCATGCAGGGCAGATCGTCGTGTATGAGCGAGGCTGTGTGCGCCATCTCATGCCCCAGCGCCAGCGGCAGCGCGACGTCCGGCGAAGCGCCGAACAGTTCCGCCCCGGCCATGCACAGCACGGGCCTCAGGCGCTTTCCCCCCGCCAGCAGGGAGTAGTCCATGGCCTCGCGGAGACGCGGCGGCACGCCGTTTTCTTTCGCGCAAAAATCCTTCAGCGCCCCCTCGAACAGCGCCGCGCGGCTTTTCAGATCCTCGGCGAAGCCCATCTCACTCGTCTCCCGTCTCAAAGTCGCTCAGCGTTCCGTCGTCGTCCAGCTTGCGGATCGACTCCTCCGCCGATCGGAGAAACGCGCGGCATTCGTTCACGATCTCCCGCCCCTCGCGGTACAGTTCGAGCGTTTCGTCCAGAGGCAGAGCGCCGCGCTCCATCGCTCCGAGGATCTCCTCCAGACGCGCGATCTTTTCAGAGTAGTTCATGGGATCAACTCCAATCTTAACTTCCGGCAGAGAGAAGTTTCCTTATTAAAAAATCCCGCGAAGCCCGCGAAAATATTTGCCATTATCAGCGCTTCTATGTTACAATTCTCTAGTTACTGATAAACATCACGCAAAAGGAGGCTGTCTTAGATGTCCCAGGTATGTGACTGCTGCGGCCGCGGCCCCGCGACCGGAAACCAGATCAGCCATTCGCACCGCAGAACCCGCAGGCGCTGGATGATCAACCTGTTTTCCGTCCGCGTCGATCTCGGCGGCGGCGAATCGAGGAGAATGCGCGTCTGCTCGCGCTGCCTTCGCTCCGGAAAAGTCAAGAGAGCGAGCTAGAACGCCTCGCGGACAAGCCGATTTTTGTGCATAAAACTGCGCCCGGCTTTTTTTCGCGCACACGACATCGAGGAGACCCGGCAGGGTCTCTTTTTTTTGCGCGCGCGACGCGCCGCGCCCGTTTCATACGGTGAAGAAAGCCGCCTTGCGCGGCCTTCTTCACCGCTTTTTTTCGTTCAGCCGCGACGCCGGTCGAGGATTTCGAGCGCCCCGCTCTCGTCAACGAGGATCTCGCGGGGCTTCGCGCCGTTCTGCGGGCCGACGATGCCCATCGCCTCCATCGTGTCGATCATGCGGGCGGCGCGCGTAAAGCCGATGCGCATCTGCCTCTGGAGGCCGCTGGACGAGGCCACGCCCGTGCCGAGCACTATTTTGACGGCCTCCTCCAGGCGACTGTCATCGAGGAAGTCCGAGGAGCGCGAGCCGGGCTCCTCGCCCTGCTCCTCCAGATCGACGTACTCGGGGTCGCCGAACACGCCGCGCAGGTAATCGACGACGCGGATATTCGTCCGCTCGTCCATGAACGGGGACTGGAGCCTTACCGGATGCGGGCTGCGCGTGCTGACGAACAGCATGTCGCCCTTGCCGAGAAGGTTCTGCGCGCCCGACATGTCGAGGATAGTGCGCGAATCGGCCACCGACGGCAGCGAGAACGAGACGCGCGCCGGGATGTTGGCCTTGATGGTGCCCGTAAGGACGTTGACGGACGGCCTCTGAGTGGCGAGCATCAGGTGAATGCCGACGGCGCGGGCCATCTGCGCAAGACGCATGATGCACTCCTCGACTTCCTTCTGGGCGGTCATCATCAGATCGGCCAGCTCGTCCACGATGATCACGATGTGCGGCAGCCTGTCCTTGGGCGGGACTTTTTCATTGTACGAGGCGATGCTGCGCACTTTGGCCTGCGAACAGGCGTCGTAGCGGCGCTCCATCTCGCGGACGGCCCACCCGAGCGCGTGCACCGCGGCGGCGGGCGTCACAATCGGCTTGGCGAGGATATGCGGCAACGACTCGTAGACGCCCATCTCCACGCGCTTCGGATCGATCATGATGAACCTCAGCCGCTCGGGCGGGTTGCGCCAGCACATGGCCACGATGCAGTTGTTGACGAAGATACTCTTGCCCGAACCAGTCGTTCCCGCGATCAGCAGGTGCGGCAGTTCCTCCAGACCGACGACGGGCATACGTCCGTCAACCGTCTGCCCCAGAGGCAGCGGCAGCACAAGATTTGTCTTCTGGAACGATTCGCTCCCGATGACCCGGCGCAGCGGCACGGCGCGGCGGCTGGCGTTGGGCAGTTCGACGCCGATGTACGACGTGCCGGGGATCGGCGCCTCCACGCGAATGGAAGGCACGCCGAGCGCGACGGCGATGTCGCTCCCGAGAGCCGACACCTTGCTGACCTTGACGCCGGGAGCCAGCTGGATCTGGTACTGCACCACGGTCGGGCCGATGATCGTGCGTTTAAGCTCCGATGTCACGCCGAAGTTGCCCAAAGCCTTGATCACGGCCATGCCGCGGCTCTGCGCCTGAACGTCGTCAACGGCCTCCCGAGTGTCCTGACGCGGGCCGAGGAGGTCAAGCGGCGGAGGGTAGACGCCCGGGGACGCGGGACGCCTTTGCGCGCCTTCGGCGGCATTCGCGGTCTCCCCGCCGGTCGGGGTCTCGATCCCGACGGACAGAATGTCCGTCCCCGCCGCAGCGGGCCGTTCCGGCTCCCCGGCGCGAGGCGCAAAGGCCGGGCCGGGCTGTTCAACGGGCGAAACGGCGCTTTGGCGTCCGGGCGTGAACTCGGGCCGTTCAATCGCCGGAACGGCGTCATTCTTTCCGGCCGACTGAGCGGCGGACGGCGGGGTCGCGGTCTCCGCGGCGCGGGGAAGATCCGTCCGCGCCACGGACGGGGCGAACTCGCTCCGGCGGGTCGAAACCGGCTGCTCCGGCGCGCCCAGCGGGCGTGAAAAGGCCGCCTGAGAGCCGCTCGCGGACGCCGTCTGTCCGTCCTGCCGGCCGAAGGGCGTCCGCCGCGCCGCGTCCCTCGCCCCCGACGGCGCGGCGGAGTCTGTCCGCCGAATCGGGTCGGACGACCGCGCCGCTTCCGGCGGGCGCTGCGTCTCGGCGCGGGTCGCGGGCGCGGCGCTCTCCGGCACACGTCCGTAAAAACTCTGCGGACGGGCCGCGTTTTGCGGGCGCAAAACGTCCGCGCGGCGCTCGGACGGCGCCGCCCCGGTTGATCCGCCGAATGACGGCCGCGACTGGGCGCTCAACGCGCCGGGCGTCTCCGCGAAGGGCGCGGCGCTCTCCGTCCGCCGATCGTAAGAAACCTGCCGCCGAGGCGCGTCGGGCCTTCGCAACGGCATCGCCTGCCGCCGCGTCCCGGCGAGCGGGGCCGCCTGCGAAAAGGGTTGTGTCCGCGTCTCCGCCGCCCGGGGCGCGGGCCGCGCCCGGACGGCAAGACTCTCGCGCGCGGCGGCGTCTCCGGCCGCAGACTGCCCTTCGCCGGCGACGCGGGAGGCGCCGCCGGTAAGGCCGCCGCCGTTTCCCGCGGCGTCCGGCTGACGATCGATCCCGCCGCCCCGGCCCAAAAGCTCGGAAAAAGCGGCCTTCACGGCCTTCAGCCCCGACACAAGCCCGAACCCGGCGCGGCGGGTCTCGCGGCCCCCGTCGGGCGCGCCCTCGCCGCCAGAGACTGAAAAGTCATCCTTCGGCGCGGGCGAAGGGGCGGAGGATTTTTTCCGCCCCGGCAGAGACGGCAGGCGCGGGCGCGGCAGACGGAACTTCGGCGCGGGAACGCGCAGTGTCGTCAGGTGCCCGTAAAGGCGCGCCGAAAGGAAGATGAGCGCCAGCCCCAGCAGCATCGACCCGAAACCGCCCAGCAGCGAAACGGCCGCGCGGCCAAGAATCCCCGGTCTGAGCAGACCGACGGTTCCCCCAAGGCCGGCGCTGTTCAGCATTCCGAGATACAGCGACACGGCCGCGTACAGACAAAACGTGCCCAGCCACTGGCGTTTCACAAGCGAGACAGGCCGCCCGAACAGGGAGCAGAACAGCCCGTAAAGCAGGTGGAGCAGGAGAAGCGCCGCCGCGCCGCCCGCGAAGCGGTACACAGCCGCGGCCGGGCCGGAAGTTTCGGAACCGAAACCTTTGACGACAAAGGCGGCCGTCGAGAAGAAGACCAGCGCCGCGATACAGATCTGGCAGATCCTGAACATCTTCCCGTCCTGGAAATTCCGGTTTTCCGGAGTGTTTGGCTGCGCCGTCACGCCGACGCCGGCGCGACGGCGTTTAAATCTGTTTTTGCCGTTCATTCGGTTGCCGTCCCTCCGACGACAAGCCCCTCTATAAGGAGAGACGGCTGACCGTCGGTGACGGGGACGTCCTGTCCCCCCTTTTCACAGATTCCCGGCGCCAGACGAAGGTCTCGCCCGACCGAGCGGATGCCCCGCAGCGCCTCAAGCCCCGTGCCGATCAACAATGCTCCTTTGACGGGGCGGGTCACGCGCCCGTCTTCGATCATGTAACCGCGCGTCACGTCAAACGCGAACTCGCCCGTCGTCGTGTTCACCTCGCCGCCGCCCATGCGCCTCACATACAGGCCGCGGGCGACGCCGGCGATCATCGCGCCGGGGTCGCCGTCCCCGGGGGCGACGAACGTGTTGCTCATGCGCGGTTGCGGCGCCGAAGAATAGTGGCTGCGGCGGGCGTTTCCCGTCCGCGGGAGGCCGTAGAGCATCGAACACCGTCTGTCGGTCAGGTAGCGCTTGAGCACGCCGTTTTCGATGAGCACGTTTCGCGCCGAAGGCGTACCCTCGTCGTCGCGCGGGTAGCTCCCCCAGCGGCCGGGGAGCGTGGCGTCGTCGATCACCGTCACGCACTCCGCGGCGACGCGATCGCCGAGCTTTCCGGCAAAACACGACTGCTCCTCAAACACGAGGTCGGCTTCCATGCCGTGCCCGCACGCCTCGTGGATCATCGTGCCGCCGGCCCGATCGCTGAGGACGACCGGCATCGTCCCCGTGGGACATTCGACGGCCTCCATGTTCAGCAGGGCCTCCTCGAGCGCCCCGCGCGCGACGCGCCGGGGGTCGAGATCGGCGAAGTACTTTTCGGCGCCGTCCTTTCTCCGATACGATCCGTACCCGCTCTCGACGCGACCGCCGCGCTCGAGGACGACTTCGACGCCGAAAGAGCAAAAGCCGCCTTCGCAACGGGAAAACCCCTCGGGCGTCGCGACGCCCGACGCGAAAGCCGACGACGAACACGAAACGGATACCTGTCGTATCCAGCGGCATTCGCGCCGCAGTTCCGCGTCGATCTCGCGGCAGAAATCCCACTCGTCGGGGAAGAAAACGCGCGGGCGTTCAAGCGGAAAGACGCCTTCGGGCAGGGAAGGCGCGCGAAAACCAGCGAGGCGCGCGGCCTCGTCCCACGCGCGCGCGGCGGCTTCGGCTCCGACGCCCGAGACGGCGGCGATCGCCGTTCCGCGCCCCTTCAGAAAACGGGCGGAACAGCCGGCGCCGAACGTGCCCGAGACCGACTCCACGCGGCTGTCGCAGAATCGCATGCGCCGCGCGGTGGAGCGCTTGAAAAACAGGTCGCCCCAGTCGACCCCGCCGAGACCGTTCAGCGTCTCCGCGCCGGCGGCCAAAAGATAGTCGCGTTCCATCAGAAGCGTTTTTTTCCCGGAGCGCGGCGCGCGGGCGACGGGATCAGCCACGGGCGCGTAAGCCCCTTCACGAACGCGGGAGCGCGCAGCGTCGCGGCGCAGTAGCCGCTGTAGAGCGCGGCCCATCCGACGCCCGGGACGACGAGATCCTGCTCGGCGTGAAGCTCGAACGTTTCCTCTTTCCATTCGAGCGTCTCCAGACGCTTCGCGCACTTTTTGCACGGCGGCGTCAGCAGCGTGCCCGAATGTTCCGCAAGCAGCGCGGGAACCCGTTCTTCGCGCGTGCGGTGCAGCGCGACCGTGTCGGGCGCGAACAGGCCCGCGCGCACCCAGCCGCGATCGCCCGCGTCGGCGATCGTGATCTGCGCCAGCCCGCCGAAGAAAACAGTCTGCCCCGGCTTCAGCACTTCGAGGGCGCTTTGAAAAAACTTTTTCGGGGAAAGAGCCGTCAGGCAGTCGGGGCACAGCGCGGGCACAAACGGGTCTTCGCCCTTCAGGCCCGGCGCGTCAACGAGCACGGGGCCGTATTCCATGGGGTACTCCGTCAGCCCCACGGTGGTGCCGGGGAGACGCGACACCGTCGGCAGGCCGCTTTTCAGCAGCGCGGCGAGGACGGAACTTTTGCCCACGTTGGCCGACCCCGCGAACAGCAGCCTGTCGTCGGCGGCGAAAGTGTCCTCGACGCGGGCGCGCAGTTCGGCCATGTCGCGGCGGTTAAACGCGGAGAGAAGGAAGATACGGTCGGAAGGGACGCCGCAGTTTTCGGAAAGCCACGCGAGCGTTTCCCCGCGCGTCGTCCACGGCTCGAGAAGGTCGGCCTTGTTCGCGATCAGAAAGACGGGGACGTTCAGCGTCTCGGCCCAGTCGAGATCGGGCATGGAGATCTCGGGGCGCGTCACGTCCAGCACGAGGAACAGCGCCGCGCAGCCGGACGCCCGGCGGGCGATGTTCTTCTGAATGTTCGGATCGCTGAGGGGCGCCTTGCGGTAGACGCCGTAGTGCTTCATCTGGAAGCATCTCTTGCACAGCACGCCGTCCGACGGTTCCTTGCCCGGTACGAGGTAGCCGGGAAGGTTCTCGTCGGCGCTCTGAAAGACGGCGCCGCAGCCCGGGCAGCGTTTTGTCTCCTCCATTCTCAAAGTCACCTTCTTTATCGTCGCGCTTTTTCTCTCCCGGAAACGCCGTTTCCGGGAGAGATTATTTTTTCGCGATGTACTTTTTCACGTTGGCGGCGTGCTCTTTCGCGGTTTTGGCGAAGACGTGGGAGCCGTCGCCCTTCGCCACGTAGAACAGGTAGTCGTGTTTGGCGGGAGCGAGCGCGCCCTCCCACGCCTCCGCGGACGGGACGCAGATGGGTAGCGGCGGCAGCCCGGCGCGCGTGTAGGTGTTGTACGGCGAATCCGTCTTAAGGTGCTTGCGGTACACGCGCCTGAGCGTCTCTCCCTTGAGCAGATACCAGGCGTAGACGACCGTGGCGTCGATTTGGAGCAGCATGTTCCTTGCCAGACGGTTTTCGATGACGCCGGCGATCGTCGCGTACTCGTCGGCGCGCTGTCCTTCGCGCTGAAGCAGCGACGCCACCACGGCGGCGCGCAGCGCGGCGTCCCTGTCGGCGAACGAGGCGCCGAACCTCGAAAACCACTGCGCGGCGGCGGATCTCACCAGCGCTGGCGCGGAACGCTCCGTGAGGGCGTACCTGTCGGGCAGGAGAAACGCCGCGCGCGCCTCCGGCTCCCCCGGCAGGATCTTCAGCATCGGCGCGGGAAAGTTCGCGTCGTCGGACAGCGCCGCGCGCTGCTCTTTTTCGTCCCCGAGCGGCAGCGGGCGTCCCGGCGGCGCGCCCGGCAGGACGATCTCGCTCTCGTAGGCGGGGACGGCCGTTTTCAGCTGCTCGGCGACATACCACGAAGGCCCCGACGAAAGCCGGTACGTGCCCGAGCGCAGCGCGCGGTCAGCGCCCTTTTTCGTCAGCCAGTAGAGCAGGTTGGGAGCGTCGGCCACAAGCCCGCTATCGCGGACATCCGACGCGAAATCGCGCAGCGGCTCGCCGTCCGAGAGTTTGACCGCGCCGGTGCGACCGTCCCTGCGGAAGGGCATCACGAAGACGTCGCTCCATTGCGACGGTCTCCACCGCCGGGCCGCCAGAATCCCGGCCAGCAGGAACAGCGCCAGACAGACGGCGAAAAACTTTTTCATGCTTTCTCCTCGATTCAGTTTCTGACGATGAGCATGGCGTCGCCGAAGGAGAAAAAGCGGTAGCGCGTCTTCACGGCTTCGGCGTAGGCTTTCATGACGGCGTCGTAACCGGCGAACGCGGCCACAAGCATGATCAGCGTGCTTTTCGGCAGATGGAAGTTCGTGATGAGCGCGTCTACGGCCCTGAAGCGAAAGCCGGGATAGATGAAGACGCCCGTCTCGAGCGTTCCCGGCAGCAACGCCCCGCGGCTTGCGCACATACCCTCGAGGGTGCGCACGACCGTTGTGCCGACGGCGACGACGCGCCTCCCGCGCGCCTTGGCGGCGAGAATCCTGCGGCAGGTCTCCTCCGGGATCACGCAGCGCTCCGAATGCATCCGGTGCTTCCGGATGTCGTTCGTCTTTACGGGGCGGAAGGTTCCTAGGCCGACTTCGAGCGTGATGTCGGCGATATCGACGCCCGACTCCTCGATCTTTTTCAGCAGCTCGGGCGTGAAATGCAGCCCCGCCGTCGGGGCCGCCGCCGAACGGGCCGACTTCGCGTACACGGTCTGGTAGTCCTCGGGGCGCGCGATCCTCTCGCGGATGTAGGGAGGCAGGGGCATCGTGCCGTTCGCCTCGGCCAGCGCGCGCACGTCGCACCCGGCGGGGAACAGCACGCCGCGCACGCCGTCTTCGCCGAGGATCTCGCCGATTTCGACGCCCGTTCCGCCGTCGAGGACGACGCGCGAACCCGGCGGCAGTCTCCGCCCCGGCCGGACAAGCGCTTCCCAATGGCGTTCGGCGTCGTCGCGCGGGCGCAGGAGCAGTATTTCGCATCTGGCCTCCCCGCCGTCTTTGACGCCCGCGAGGCGGGCGGCCATGACGCGCGTGTCGTTGCGCACGAGCACGTCGCCGGGGCGCAGCCACCGCGTTACGTCGTCGAACCTTTCGTGGAACATCGCGCCGTCGCCCGTTCTCAGCACAAGCAGCCGGCAGTGGTCGCGCGGCCGGGCGGGAACCTGGGCGATCAGTTCCCGGGGCAAATCGTAATCGTAGGTGTCGATGTCAAAGAAATCCGGCTTGTTCGTCAAAGGCGCCACTCCCGCGTCACCGTCTTTTCAACGCGGTGCCGGGATAGTAAAAGTCGAGGATTTTCTTGACGTTCCAGCCGTGGTCGGCCATCGCCTTGGCTCCCCACTGCGAGAGGCCCACGCCGTGTCCCCATCCCCGCCCGTAGAGGGTGACGCCGCCGCGCACCGCGACGGACGACTCTCCCCCGTCCCGCGCCTTCGTCCGGCGCTCGGACGCCCTTTGCGAAGCGTCGCCGCCGAGCGCTTTTTCAAGGTACTGGCGCTCCTTCTCGGGGTGCCGGATCATGTCGCGGCGCTCGTTTTCGGTGAACTTGTGTTTCGCGATGAGCGCACGCAGTTTCGCCCGCTCCCTGCGCGTAAGCGGAGACGTGTCGGCCGCCCCGGCCGCGCCGGCGGGGCGCGAACCGGCGGAGCGCGAAAACGCGAAGAACGTGCTGCGCACCTTTTTCGCCCCGACGAGCGTGCGGAAGGCCGCGCTCGTCAGCGTCGAAGTCCCCGCGCTGCCGGTGAACCTGAGCATGGTCGGGCGTCCGGCGGAATCGCGCTGGACGATGTCGATGCGGCGCAGCGAGCCGACCCCTTTGCCCTTTTTCGCCAGCGCGCTCTGGATCTCGGACGCCGTCAGCGTGACCTGCCATTCGGCGTTGGGCGACTGCGAGGGAAACGGCTCGCGCCGCACGATCAGGTACGCCTCGGGCTTGCCCCACACGTCGCGCACGTCGGAGGTGGCGCCCCCGCTGTCGGAGCAGAAATAGGTGTGCGCCAGTTCGCCGCGGTACGTCAGCACCATGCCGCGCGTCTGCGCGATGGCTCTGTCGGTGGACTGGCTGTGCACGTTCACACCGCGGTACACCTGGCAGTGATCGCTGACGCACACGTCGTAGCCCTGCGAGCCGTGGCGGCCCATCTGGGACAGGGCGTAGGTGCGCGAGATCACCGCCTGCGCCTTGATGGCCTCCAGCGCCCACGCGGGGCTGATCTCGTAGCCGAGCACGCCGCGCAGGTACTTTTCGACATCGAGAGTATTGACGACGGTAAGGCGGCCGCCCTGCGCGCGCAGGACGAGGTCGCCCTCGTAGGAGACCTTGCCGCACTGCATCGGCTGTGACGAGCGGAGCACGACCGGCGATGTGTACGACTTTCCGTGTACCAGGACGCGCGTTCCGCGCGCCTGAACGGTGAACGCCGCGGGCGGCGTGAAGCGCGAGTTTCCGGCGGTTCCCCTGATCCCGTGCCCCGAGATCGCCACCGACGGCGCGCCCGTCACGACCCCCACGCGGATGGTCGCCGCGAGCGCGACGTTTCCGCACAGCGCCAGACACAGCGCGGCCGTCACGGCGCTACAAAAGATGAAGCTGATCGGGCTGTTCCGCCGGCGCGGTTTTTCCAAGATAGCGGTACGCATTTTCAGTCGCTTTCCTCCCCCGAGGGGTGCGTTCGATCATGCCTTTCTGGATAAGATAAGGCTCGTAGATGTCCTCGATTGTCTGCTGTTCCTCGTTGAGGGCAGCCGCCAGAGTGGAAAGGCCCACGGGGCCGCCGTCGAACAGCGTGACAATCGCGTCGAGGATCCGCCTGTCGCCGTCGTCCAGACCGATGCGGTCAAGCCCGAGCGCGTCCATCGCGCGCTCGGCAAGAGACGCCTCGACGACGGAGACGCCCGCGACCTGCGCGAAATCGCGCACGCGGCGCAGCAGCCGCAGCGCGATCCTCGGCGTGCCGCGCGAACGTTCGGCGATCGCGCGGCACGCCGCGCCGTCCACATTCAGCCGCATGACGCCCGCGCCGCGGCCCAGAATCACGCACAGTTCCTCCGGCGTGTACAGCCGCAGCTGCTCGATGATGCCGAACCGCGCGCGAAGCGGCGAACTGAGCAGCCCGAGGCGCGTCGTCGCGCCGACGAGCGTGAAATGCGGCAGGTTGAGGCAAATGCTGCGGGCAAGCGGCCCTTTCCCCACGATGATGTGCAGCGTGAAGTCCTCCATCGCCGAATAGAGCACTTCCTCGATCGTCGTTGACATGCGGTGGATCTCGTCGATGAACAGCACATCGCGCGGCTGCAGGTTGGAGAGGATCGCCGCGAGGTCGCCGGGCTTTTCCAGCGCAGGACCCGTGGTGACGCGCAGCTCGCTTTCCATCTCGTGGGCGATGATGCCGGCGAGCGTGGTCTTCCCAAGCCCGGGCGGCCCGTAGAGGAGTATGTGGTCGAGAGACTCCTCCCGTTTCTTCGCGGCCTGAATGTAGATTTCCAGCTTCGACTTGATCTCCGTCTGGCCGTTGAAGTCGGACAGTTCAAGGGGGCGCAGGCCGCGTTCCTCCTCCCGTTCGATCCTCTCCTCCTGCGGCGGCAGTTCAAAACCTCGGCGGGGCGGTTCTTTTTCCATCGGCATGATTCACCTCGTCATCGCGGCTGGAGCACGCGGAGGCAGGCCATGATCGCCGCGCTCTCGTCGAGGCCGCTCTTTTCGGCCCCCGACTGTCTGTAGGCGCGAAGCGCCGTGGCGCGGTCGAACCCCAGCGACTCGAGCGCGTCCAAAACGCCGTTCGCGCCGCGGGCCGCGTCCCCCTCGCCGGAGGCGGGAATGCCCGTGAGTGGCTCGAACCCCTTGCGGTGGATGCGATCCGCCAGCTCGAAGACGATGCGCTCGGCCGTCTTCTTCCCGATGCCGGGAACCGCCGTCAGCGCCTTGGCGTCGTTCGCCTCGACCGCCGCGACGATCTCGGCCGGAGAAAGGTACTGCAGGACGGAAACAGCCGCCTTGCCGCCCACGCCCTTGGTGAGGAGCATCAGGCGGAACACCCTCCGCTCCGTGCCGTCGGCAAAGCCGTAGAGCGCGATGCCCGCGTCGCCGACCGACAGGTGCGTGCGGAGGAAAACCTGCGCGCCCTCGGCGCACAGACGCTCGGCGCGGCGCGTCAGGAGCACCTCCACGCCGAAGCCGCCGCATTCGACGACCGCTGTGAAGCCGTCCTTGGCGATCACCGTTCCCCTGATGCTGGCGAGCATGATTATCTCCTCCCATAGGCGTACTGCGGGCTGCGCACGATGGCCAGCCCCGCCAGCGCGACGCCCAGCGCGTCGGCCGTGTCGTCGGGGCGGGGAATGGCGGACAGGCCAAGGATATGGCGTACCATGCGCTGCACCTGTCCCTTTTCGGCGTTGCCGTCGCCGCAGACGGTCAGCTTGACCTCGGAAGGCTTCGGCTCCACGACGGGCAGACGGTACTGCGCCCCAAGGAGCAGGATCGCCCCGCGCGCCTGCCAGACCGCCTCGGCCGTGGTGCGGTTGTGCCCGAAGTAGAGACGCTCCACGGAGATAAAATGAGGGGAGCAGTTTTCAATCTGCTCCCTCACTCCATCATACAAGGCTTTGATTCGCATCGGAGTTTCCTGCTGGGGAGGCGTCTCAAGGCAGCCGTAATCAAGCGCCGCGTAGGTGCCGCCCGACTGGCGCACGACTCCCCAGCCCAGACGGCCTATGCCGGGGTCGATGCCGAGACAGACAAGTCCGTTAATCGTCGTCGGCAATGGCCTCGTTCACCTCGTCGGTAAACTCAAAGTTCGCATACACGTTCTGAACGTCGTCGTGGCTCTCGAGCAGGTCGATCATCTTGAGCATCTTGCGCGCCTTGTCCGCGCTGCTTATCGTGACAGTCGTCTTTGGCTCCTGAACGACCTCGGCGTCGGCGATCTTGTAGCCCTTCTTCTCGAGGGCCTCGCGAACATCCATCACAGCGGCGGGATCGGTCGTGACCTGCGCGCCGCCGTCGGTCATCGCGACATCGTCGGCGCCGGCGTCGAGCGCGTCTTCCATCAGCCGGTCCTCGTCCACGTCGCCCTCGATGGTGACGCTGCCCTTGCGCTCGAAGTTCCACGCCACGCTGCCGGGCGTCCCCATGGATCCGCCGTTGCGCTCGAGGATGGCGCGGATCTCGGGCGTGGTGCGGTTGCGGTTGTCGGTCAGCGACTCGCAGATGATGGCCACGCCTTCGACGCCGTAGCCCTCGTAGGTGACTTCTTCGTAGGAAACGCCCTCAAGCTCGCCGGTGCCGCGCTTGATCGCGCGCGTGATGGTGTCGTTGGGCACGCTGGCGGCGCGGGCGCGGTCGAGAGCGGCCTTCAGGCGCACGTTCATGCCCGGGTCGCCGCCGCCTTCCTTGGCCGCGATGATGATAGCCTTGATCAGCTTCTGGCGCTCGTTGCCCTTCTTCGAGTCCTGCGCCGCCTTGCGGTGCTTGATGTTCGCCCACTTGGAATGTCCCGACATGAAAATCACCTCATAAAAGTTAGAAAGAGTCGCTGTTTGACGCTCTTGAAAACTGTGTATCCGAATTTCACCGCGCGGAGACGCCGATAACGCAGACGGGCGGCGTCGCCCTCTTGTGCGCGCTGGCGCGCTCGCGGCGCTCGATCTCGCGCCTGCTCGCCTCGCCGAGCGGCCCGCCCGAAACGTAGGCGTCGAGTTCGTCGTATGTAAGCCCCATTTCGCGCTCGTCGGTCTGGCCTTCCCACAGCCCGGCGGACGGGGGCTTTTCGACGACGGGCGCGGGGATCCCGAGCAGCCGCGCCATCGCGCGCACCTCGCCCTTGGTCAGGTCGCCGAGCGGCAAAAAGTCGCAGCCGCCGTCGCCGTATTTGGTAAAGTACCCGACGGTCAGCTCGTCCTTGTTGCCCGTGCCGCAGACAAGATAACCGAGCGTTTGCGCGACGGCGTACACGGTGATCATGCGCAGCCGCGGCTTCACGTTCGCGGCGGCCAGCGCGGAGAGAGGCAGAACCGACGCCATCATCTCCATGTAGGCGTCGTAGGGCCGCGTCAGGTCGGCGTCCAGCAGCCTGACGCCGATGGCGTCGGCGACAAGTTTGGCGTGCAGGGCGTCTTGCGGCAGGCTGTGGCAGGGCATCCGCACGGCGACGACGCGGCCGGCCCCGAGCGAACGCGCCAGCAGCGCGCCGGCCACGGCGGAGTCGATGCCGCCGCTCATGCCCACGACGGCGCCGCCCGCGCCCGAAGCGGAGACGAAACGGCGTATCCATTTTTCGATGAAATCGATAAGAACCAGCGCGTCTCTCATCGCGCGCACTTCCTTTCTCGTGAGTTATCGGACATTTTATTTTACCACAACACCACCCGTTGCGCACAATAAAAGCCATCGCGAATCGCCGCGATGGCTCTTTTTCTTATGTTTTTTTCGGAACGTGGCGGAGGATCGCCGCGACCGCGTCGGCGTCGCGCCCGAGCCGTTCGACGACCTTGCCGTCGCGAAAGACGATAAGCCCGTCCGGCGCGCCGGCGACGCCCAGCCGCGCGCCCCTCGCCTCGCGCGGGCCGTTGACCTCGCAGCCCATGACGGCCACGGTAAAGCCGTCGGGCAGCGACGCGACCAGTTCGCGCAGACGCGGCGCGACCGACGCCACGTCAAGCTGCCGCCTTCCGCACGTGGGGCACGATATAAGCCTCCCGCCGCGCTGGCGCAGATCGAGAGCGCGCAAAATGGCGTAGGCCGCGCGCACCTCGTCGGCGGGGGGCTGGGAAAGCGAGACGCGCATGGTGTCGCCGATGCCCGCTGCGAACAGCCGCGAAAGCCCGCAGGCGCTTTTGACGACGCCGTCAAGCCCGCCGCCCGGCTCGGTGACGCCCACGTGGAACGGGAAATCGCCGTAGCGGCGCTTGAGCAGGACGTTGGCGCGCACGGTTTCGGCGATGTCGGTGGACTTGGCGGAGACGATCACGTCGAAAAACTTTCGCGAAAGCAGTGTCTCCATCTGATCGCCGACAGCCAGCGCGAGCGCCGCCCCCCGGTCGCCCCCGGCCCGGCGGAGCTGCGCGTCGTTGACCGAGCCGCTGTTCGCGCCCACGCGGATCACGACGCCGCGATCGCGCGCCGACGCGACGACGCCGTCGAGACGCTCCGGGCTGCCCATGTTGCCCGGGTTGACGCGGATGGAAGGACACCCCGCCTCCATGGCGGCCAGCGCCAGATCGGGGTTAAAGTGGATGTCGGCCATCAGCGGCAGCGGGGAGGCCGCGCACAATCGCCTCAAAGCGTCCTTGAGCGACAGGCTCGGGAACGCCACGCGCGCCAGTTCGCAGCCCTCCTTTTTGAGCTCGTCAAGCTGGGCCAGACAGGCGTCGGTCTCGTCCAGACGTGTTTTCAGCATGGATTCGACGCGCACGGGAGCCGAAGCGCCCACCGTAAGCGAACCGATTTTCAGCGTTTTTCTCATGGGACGCTCCTTACGGGAACAGACGGACGATGTCCTGCCACGTGATCAGCGCGATCAGCGCCGCCAGAAACAGAAAGCCGATGAAGTGGATTTTCCCCTCCAGCTCGAGCGACACGTTTCTGCCCGTGATCATCTCGCCGAGGGCGAAGACGATGTGCCCGCCGTCGAGCGCCGGGAACGGCAGCAGGTTGACGATCCCCAGGTTGAGACTGATCACCGCCAGAAACGACAGCAGGGAGAAGAACCCCTCCCGCGCGGCCTCCCCGGCCATCGCGGCGATGCCGACTGGGCCGGACACGTCGGCCCCGGCGGGGTGGAAGAATATGTCTTTCAGCCCGCGCAGCATCGTAAGCGACATCTCGAACGTGAAGCGGAGCGACCCGCGCGCGGCCTCAAACGGCGGCAGGCGCCTGACCGGCGGGCGGATGCCGATGAGCGGCGGCTCGCCGGGCTTTTGCGGCCTCGCGCCGAGCGAGATTTCAAAGCGTTCCTCCCCGCGCCGCACGGAAAGACGAAGTTCGGGCTTGGAGGCGGCCTGCGATCGGATTTCGGCCGTCATGGCGGGCCAGTCGCGCACAGAAACGCCGCCGACCGACTCGATCACGTCCCCCGCCCGCAGCCCGGCTTCCCGCGCGGGAAAGCCCGGCATCGTTTCTCCCACCTTTGCCTCCGACAGGTCGAGCACGCCGCGCGTCATCAGCGTCGCGGTCGCCAGAGCGACGACGAGGAGAACGTTGCCGAGCGGGCCGGCCGCGAGGATGATCAGTTTCTTCCACGGGGCTTTGTCCGAAAAGCCCTCGCCCGGCGCCACCGTCTCGTCCCCGTTCTCCTCGCCCATGCCGCCGAGACGGACGAACCCCCCCACGGGAAAGAGCCTGACCGACCAGGCGTTCCTGCGCCCTTCGCGCCGGTACAGCAGCGGCCCCATGCCGAAGGAAAACTCGTGCACCTTCACGCCGAACCACAGCGCCGTCAGGTAGTGCCCGAACTCGTGTACGACCACGCAGATAAGGATGATGAACAGAAACGAAAACAGGCTCAGCACCGTCATCGCCACCTTTTCTTCCCGGCCGCGAAGGGAAATCCCGCGGCCCCGTACTCCGCGGCGCGCTCCAAGCAGCGCTCGTAGAGGGCGATTCTCTCGTCCACGCCGTCGGCCGCGCCGCCTTCGTACAGATCGATCATCGCCGAGACCAGACGCGCGATGTCGTTAAAGCCGATCCTGCCGTCCAGAAACAGCCGCACGGCGGCCTCGTCCGCCGCGATCAGTATCACGGGGTACGGCTCGCCGCGCCTCGCCGCTTCGGCGGCGGCAAAGAATCCGGGAAATCTCTCGCGGCGCGGCGCCTCGAAGTGAAGGTCCAGCCCGTCAAGTTCGACAGGCCGCGCGCCTTTCAGCCTCAACGGCGGTCGGGCGGGCCAGCCGAGCGCCGTCAGCGCCGCCAGACGCATGTCGGGAGGGCCGAGGAGCATCTTCGACGCGCCGTCGGCAAATGTCACGAGCGCGTGCACGCGCGACCCGGGATGGATCACGGCGGCGACCCGTCCGGCGGGCACGCCGAACAGGTACGCGGCCTCGAGGATCTCGATGCCCTTGTTGATCATCGTCGCGCTGTCCACGCTGATCTTGCGGCCCATCGGCCAGACGGGGTGCGCGGCCGCCCTCTCCGGCGTGACGCTCTCAAGATCGGCGAGGGGCGCGCGCAGAAACGGCCCGCCCGACGCGGTTAAAACGAGCTTCGCGACGCTCTCCCGCCGCTCGCCGGCCAGACATTGCCAGAGGGCGTTGTGCTCGCTGTCAAGCGGCCGCAGCTGCCCGCTTTGCACATACGGGGCGAGGCGCGGCCCCAGAATCAGCGCCGATTCCTTGTTGGCAAGGCTGACCTCCAGCCCCGACCGGAGCGCCTTGCGCAGCGCCTTCACGGCGGCGACGCCCGACGAGGCGAACACGAAATGATCCGCCGTGTCCGCGCAGACAAGATCGAGCAGGGCGTCAGCGCCGCACCGCAGTTCCACGCCGGGCGGGAGATCGCCGCGCGGGACGCTCAGCACGGCCTTTCGGACGCCGAACTCGCGGCACAGGGCGGGAAAGTTTTCCCGCCCTGTGTCGGCCGCCAGCGCCGTGACCGAAAAAAAATCGGGATACGCGCGGCACACGTCGAGCGCCGAACCGCCCACGCTGCCCGTGCAGCCTATCACCGCGACTCTCTTTTCGCCCATGTCCGTCCGCCCCCGCCTCACATCAGGCAGCCCCACCAGATCAGCCACGCGCACAGCGAGTTGACGAGCACGCTGTCGAAACGGTCGAGAAAGCCTCCGTGCCCGGGCAGAATGTGTCCGCTGTCCTTCACGCCGTTTTCGCGCTTGATCAGCGACTCGACAAGGTCGCCGAGCTGCCCGGCGCTCCCGCACGCCGCGCCAACCAGCACGAACGCCGTCGTGCCGAAGCCGAAGCGCCACGCGCACAGGCCGCCGCAGAGCAGGCTCGCCGCGAATCCGCCCACAAAGCCTTCAAGGCTCTTGTTGGGGCTGATGTGAGGACACACGCGGACGGTTCCCCAGCGTGAGCCGACCAGATACGCCGCGACATCGCACGACCACGTGCACAGGAAAACAGACAGCACCGCCGCCCGCCCGACCGGGTCGGGCAGCGCGCGGAAACGGATCATGCAGTACCACGGCACAACCGTGTAGATCAGTCCCGTCATCACGGGGCCGACGCTCGCGCCCGAACTGCTTTCGCCGGTTGACTGCCTCCGGGCAAGCTCGGCAAAGTATACGCCGAAACAGCACAGCCCGAAGATGGCCATCAGCCCCGCCTGCGACACGCGCTCCGTGGCGAGCAGCACGACGGCCGCCGCCGCGTAGCCGATGGCCTTGTTCCCGGTCGGGAGAGCGGGCGTCATGCCGTAGAACTCGCGCAGCGAGCCGAGCGCCACGAACGCCGCGAAGGCGTGCCACCACACGCCGCCCAGATGCAGCAGGGACAGCATGACGGCGACAAGCCCCGCGCCGCTCGCGGCGCGGACGTACAGCGTGTGTCTGAAACCGTTAGACTCTGCCATAGCGGCGCTCCCTTCCCGCGTAAGCCTCGAGGGCCTTTTTGAGATCCTCCTCGCCGAAATCGGGCCAGAGGGTCTCGGTAAAGTAATACTCGCTGTACGCGCCCTGCCACAGCCAGAAGTTGCTCAGCCGCAGCTCGCCGCTCGTGCGGACGATAAGGTCGGGATCGGGCAGGTCGGGCAGGTAGAGAAAGCGTCTCAGCGCCTCCTCGCCGTCGATCTCCGCGCCCGCTTCGCGCGCGGCGGCCAGCGCGTCGAGGATCTCGCGGCGGCCGCCGTAGTTGAAACAGACGACCAGCGTGATCCTCCCGCAGGAAGCGGTCTGTTCCTCGGCGCGCGCGATAACGCGCCTCACGTCCTCGGGCACGCCCTCGCGCGAGCCGCAGAATCGCACCCTCACGCCGTTCCGCGCCAGTTCGGGCACTTTTACGGCCGCGTAACGCTTCAGCAGTTCCATGAGCCCCGCCACTTCGAGCTTGGGGCGATCCCAGTTCTCGGTGGAAAAAGCGTACACGGACAGGAACTTCACGCCCAGCCCGGCGGCGGCGCGCAGAGTTCTCTCGAGCGCCTCCACGCCCGCGCGGTGTCCCGCCAGACGGGGCAGGCCGCGCTTTTGCGCCCAGCGGCCGTTTCCGTCCATGATGACGGCTACATGGAGCGGCTGGTTATCGGACAGTCGCGTCATCGTTCGTTCCTCTTAATAAACTTTCGCAGCGCTCGCGCACCCGCCGGATGTCGCCCCACGTGAGATCCTTGGGGTCGCCTTTTTTGCGGCTGTCGTTGCGCAGCAGATAGCTGGGGTGGAACATCGGCATCAAAGCGGCGCCGCGCCACGTGAACCAGCGCCCGCGCATCTTCGTGATGCCGCCCGAAACGTGCAGGAACCACCGCAGCGGCGTGTTGCCGAGCGCGACGATGATACGCGGCCGAAGCAACGCCAGCTGCGCCTCCAGCCACGGCTGGCAGCGCAGCGTCTCCTCGATGGTCGGGACGCGGTTGTCGGGCGGGCGGCACTTGACGACGTTGGCGATGTAGACCTCCTCGCGCTTGAACCCCGCCGCCTGAAGAATCTGCGAGAGCAGCTTCCCGGCGGGGCCGACGAACGGTCTGCCGGTTTCGTCCTCCTGCTCGCCGGGGCCTTCGCCCACGAACATGACGCGCGAAGTCAGGCTCCCCTCGCCGGGAACGGCGTTTTTGCGCGCGGCGCACAGGCCGCATCTTTTGCAGTTTCGCATACCCTCGCAGAGGCGCTCGTAAAGAAGTTCGCGTTCTTCGGGGGCGCGCATGGCCTTGTGCAGGTATTCAGTCATCGAAAGCCACCTCCGCGATGTTCACGTCCACGCGGGCCACTTCCATGCCCGTCAGCTGCTCCACGGCCACGCGCACGCGCAGCGCGGCGCGCCGGGTAAGCTCGCGGAAGTTCATGCCGCCCGTTTTGACCTCGAGCGACAGCACGATCACGAGCCTGTCGCGTTCCGACTTGACGCGGGCGTCCTTCACGGCCGCCACCTGCGGCGTCTCGCCCGCGGCGTGCCGCGATATCTGCTCCACGACGGCGGGCTCTATTTTGAGCGCGCCGTAGTAGCTGAAGGGCGGGCGCACGATCGTCTTCTCGCTCTCGTCGCGGCTCGAAAAGAGGTTTCTCAGCCGCCCGACGAGACGCCCCGTGTAGTTTTTCTGGATCTGCGTCTGCGCGACGGGGATGACGTGGCGCTTTTTCTGCTTCCGCTCGTAGAGCGCCTTGCTGATCTCGTCGCCCGAGGCGACCTGATCGATGCGGATGTACTCCGACGGCGCGGGCAGGCCGAGGACGGCGCAGATGTCGTCGCTCATGTCTCTGGACGTGGCCAGCACCATCACGCGCGCACGCGGAAAGCACGAAAGGCAGCGTCTCGCCTCCTCGCGGTGGTCGTCGAAGTGGAACATCGCGCGGCGGATGGCGCGCACCATGTTCGGCTCGGTCTTGGCGCTCTTTCCGGCGAGGATGCGTCCGCGCGAGATGATGAGGCCGTCGTCGATGATCACGTCGATTTTCTTCTTGGAGGCCACCATCTGCGAGCGCATACTCTTTCCCGTGCCGGCCGGGCCGTAGAAAGCGACGACGGCGTACTCCCCCGGCAGCGGCGGCGATATTTTCTTTACGGACATGCGCTGCGCCGCCCTTCAACGTTCGTAACCGGTTTTCAGACGATGCTTTCGCCTTCCTCGATCGCGGCCCCGGCGCCGAGGACGCGCAGCGCCGCGTCGAAATTGTCGTACCCGCGCAGAATATGGTTGAGGCCGTACACGCGCGTCTCGCCTTCGGCCGCGAGGCCGGCCAGCGCGAGGGCGGCCCCGGCGCGCAGATCGGTGGCGCGTACGCCCGCGCCGTACAGGGTGGAAACGCCCTTGATCACGGCGGTGTTTCCCTGAATGTCGATCTCGGCGCCCATCCTGCGGAGTTCGGGCACATGCTGGAAACGCGACTCGAAGATGCTCTCCTTGACGACGCTCGTGCCCTTGGCGAGGCAGAGCGCCGCCATCAGCTGCGGCTGCACGTCGGTGGGGAACCCCGGGTAGGGCATCGTCTTGACCGACAGGCTCCTCATGCGCCCGCCGGCGGGGTAGACGGTCACGCGGTCATCGCGGCGCTCGTAGGCGACATCCGCCTCCTCCAGCTTTGCCAGCAGCGAATCGAAGTGCTGCGGCCTCACGTCGGTGACGGTCACTTCGCCGCGCGTGATCACGCCCGCGAGCAGGTAGGTGCAGGCCGCGATCCTGTCGGGCACGATACGCACGGTCGCCGAGGACAGTTCGTGCCTCCCGAGGATTCTGATGATGCCCGCGTTGTCCTTTTTGAACTCCACGTCGGCGCCCATGGCGCGCAGCGCCGCGACGAGGTTGCTGATCTCCGGCTCGCGGGCGGCGTTTTCGATGATCGTCTCGCCGTCGGCGAGAGTCGCCGCCATCACGAGGTTCTCCGTGGCGCCCACCGACGGGAAATCGAGGTAGATGCGGCACCCGCGCAGCTTTTCAGCGGAAGCGTACACGGCGCCGTGGTGCAGTTCGATCGACGCGCCCATTCTGGCGAGCCCTTTAAGGTGCAGGTCGATGGGGCGGGCTCCTATCGTGCAGCCTCCCGGCATCGGCATCATCACGCGCCCCTTCCGCGCCAGCAGAGGGCCGAGCACGATGGAGGACGCGCGCATCTTTTGCACCTGCGCCGCGGGCATCTCGCCCGAGATGTCGCCCGCGCGCGAGACGCCGACCGTGCCGTTTTCAAAGGTCACCGACATGCCCAGTTCGCGCAGAAGGGCCGCCATCGTCTCGGTGTCGCGAAGGTGCGGGACGTTCGTGCATGTCAGCGTCTCGCCCGGGGCCAGCAAAAGCCCCGCGGCGACGACCGGCAGCGCGGCGTTCTTCGACCCCTGAACGGAGATCGAGCCGCGCAGGGGCCGGCCGCCGGTGATCTTCAAATAACGTGTCGTTTCCATACATTCCACCCCTAATGATGCGTTTCTTTTTTTATTCGGTGACTTCCTGCGCCATTATACAACAGGCGTCGCGTTCGTACCAACGCCAAAAAGGCGAAGTCGCCGTTTCGCGGCGTCTTGACAGAGCGCGCGCCCGCCGGGCGCTTTTTTTCGCCGTCACAGAACCGCGCCGGAAAAGCGGCGGCGCTTCGGCCCCGGTCGGAGCGCGGGGAAAGAAAAAAGCCGCCGTCCGCGCGGACAAGGACGGCGGCGTCGCGCCAAAAAAACACGTCGCGGAAAAGAGCGCGGCGAAAAACGCGCCCCGGCGCCCGCTCAAACAGAACGGCGCGTCACAGCTTTACGACCGCGAAAGCCGCGCACAGACTGACGGCCTGCAGCGCCGCCAGCAGCGCGAGCACACGCGCGGGTGGCATCCCCCGGTCGAGCAGGCGGTGGTGCACATGGCTCCTGTCGGGATAGAACGGTGATTTCCCGGCCAGGAGCCTGCGCGCGATGGCGCAGAGCGTGTCGATGACGGGAACGCCGCCCGCGAGCAGCAGCGCGGCGAGGAAACGCGGGACTCCCCACGACGACATGTCTATCCACAGGGCGTTCGACATGGCGAGGAAATACCCCAGCAGATACACGCCGCCGTCGCCCACGAAGGTCTTGGCGTTCGGGAAGTTCCAGAAGAACATCCCGGCGATCATCGCCGCCACCGGCACAGCCCACGTGTTCCCCGCCGCGGATACGGAAAAACAGCAGCACAGGAAGGCCATCGTCAGGGACAGGCCGTTCATGCCGTCGATAAAGTTGTAGGCGTTGGTCACGCCCGCTATCCACACCACGGTCAGCGCCGTGCGGAACCAGCCGGCGTTTCCCGCGAGCGGCACATACAGCAGCGCCGCGCCGAACTGCATGGCCAGCCGGCCGAACGGCGACAGCGGCAGCATGTCGTCCACGTAGCCGGCGTAGAACACCATCGTCGCGCCCGTCAGCGCCACCCTCAGCCCGGGCGTCACGCGGGCAAAGAGCAGCGCCCACATCATCAGCCCGCTCCAAAGGACGATCCCGGCCCCGCGCGGGACGGGGCTGCGGTGGATCTTCCTCTGATTGGGGACATCCATCATGCCGTAATGTCTGGAAAGCGCGATGGAAACAGGCGTCATCGCCGCGCCCCAGAGCGCGAACAGCGCGACAATCCGCGGCGAGGTCATGTTCAGCGCGTGCCGAAGATGCGGTCGCCCGCGTCGCCAAGCCCGGGAACGATGTAACCGTGCTCGTTGATATGGCTGTCGAGAGACGCGACGTAGATGTTCACGTCGGGGTGCTTCTCGTGGACGGCCGAGACGCCCTCGGGGGCGGCGACCATGCAGACGAAAGAGATCTTCCTGCCGCCGCGCTTCTTGATCTGCGTGATCGCGTCTACCGCCGAGCCGCCCGTGGCCAGCATCGGATCGAGCAGGAAGATGTCGCGCTCGCCGATGTCGCCCGGCAGCTTGCAGTAATACTCGACAGGCTCGAGCGACTGAGGGTCGCGGTACAGGCCGATATGGCCGACCTTGGCGTTGGGAACGAGGTTGAGGACACCCTCCGCCATGCCCAGCCCCGCCCTCAGTATCGGCACCACCGCCAGCTTCTTGCCCGCCAGCGCGTAGGACTTGGTGCGCGTGATGGGCGTCTCCACGTCGATCATCTTGAGAGGCAGGTCGCGCGTGATCTCGTAGACCATCAGCGACGCGATCTCGGCCACGGTCTCGCGGAACGTCTTTACCGGGGTGCTCTTGTCGCGGATGATGCTCAGCTTGTGCTGCACAAGCGGATGGTCGAAGATGACCACCTGCCCCTCCCGCTCCGAGGCAAACACGCGGTTGACGCTGCGCTCGTAGGCGCGGATCTTCTGCGTGCGCCTCACGTGGCGGCCGCCTTCAAAGTCGGCGGAAAGCCAGGCATCGACTATTTCGAGGGCGGTTTTCTCGTCGAGTACGCGCGCGCCCAGCGTCAGCACGTTGGAGTTGTTGTGGCGGCGGCTTATCACGGCCACCTCCTTGCTCCAGCAGACGGCGGCGTAGACGCCCGAGACCTTGTTGGCGGCGATCTCCATGCCCAGACCCGTCCCGCACACGAGAATGCCGCGATCCGCTTCGCCGTGCGCCACGGCGCGCCCCACCTGCAGGGCGATATCGGTGTAGTCGCACGAAACCTCGCCCGTGTCGGTGCCGAAATCCTGGACTTCCAACCCCTCTCCGCCCTCCAGATGCCCGATGATCTTCCGTTTCAGCTCGTACCCCGCATGGTCGGAACCAATGAGAATTTTCACGAGAACCGCGTCCTCCTTTGAGATTGAGACATCGCGCGCAAAAAGCCGCTTCGCGCCTCGAAACGCGCGCGAAAAGGCGAGCGGACGGCGCTTCCGCGCCGCGTCGAAGCGGCGGGCGGCCGAACGGCGATGCGGAAAAACACGCCCTATTTTGCCACAAACCGACAAAAAAAGCGAGACCGTTCACGCAAAATGAACGATCTCGCTTTGATTCACATTCCCCGGGAAAACTAGCCCAGAACCACGAGGACGTCGCCGCTGTTGACGGCCGCGCCTTCGCTGACGCGGATCTCGAGAACCGTGCCGTCGCGGCCGGCGGGAATCTCGTTCTCCATCTTCATGGCTTCGAGGATGATAAGGTTGGTGTCGGGGGTCACGACATCGCCGACCTTGCACACAACACGCAGAACCTTGCCGGGCATGGGCGCGGCGATCTCGGTGCTGCCGGCGGGAGCGGGACCGGCGGGCGCGGGCGCCGGAGCGGGAGCGGCCGGAGCCGGAGCGGCGGGAGCCGGGGCGGGCGCGGGGGCCGGAGCCGGAGCGACGGGGGCGGGAGCGGGCGCCGGAGCCGGAGCGGCGGGAGCCGGGGCGGGCGCGCCGGCCAGAGGTTCGACGCTCACATCATAGGACTTGCCATTCACGGTGATCTTGTACATTGCCATAGTAGTTATCCTCCCTGTAGAGTCAGATTTTTTTATCCGTGCCGCCATGAAAGCGGCGTGAATGTCGAAAAAATCAGTTCCAGCTGTCGGGCAGGAGACCCTGAAGCCCCTCGAGGCGGCCGCAGGCGATCCAGCCGAGGTTGTCATTTCCGATCAGATGCGTGCCGGCGGGGACGATCGCGCTGATGCGCACGGCCGATCCCGTCTGCGCGGCGATCGCCGCGGCGATCACGGCCACAAGTTCCTCGTCCTCGGCCGCGGCCGGGGCGACCGCTGGCGCGGGGGCCGGAGCCGGAGCGGGACGCGCGGGAGCGGGGGCGGGCGCGGCTGCTTTCTGGCCGCCGGCGAACTTGGAGACAAACCGCATCGCGAAAATGACAAGCGTCAGCCCGATAAGAACGATGAAAACAACGCCGAAAGCGATCACGGAAAGAGCGGTAGCACCGCTCAGGCCCTCGAAGGAGGACGCCAAAGTCTTAACAGCGGTTGCGGGCATAGCTCTCCCTCCTCACTAGTTGGGCATCACGCCGTGCTTCTTGCGGGGCAGAGCCTGACGCTTGCTGCGGTGAGCCTTGAGAGCCTGGATGACCTCGTAGCGGGTCTCCTCGGGAAGGATGACTTTGTCCACATAGCCGCGGCTGGCGGCCTGATACGGAGTCGCGAAAGCGTCCTCGTACTCGCTGATCAGCTTGGCGCGCTCGACCGCCTGATCCTTCGCCGCCTCGATCTCCTTGCGGAAGATGATGTTGGCGGCGCCGGCGGCGCCCATGACGGCGATCTGCGACTGCGGCCACGCGAGCACGGAGTCGGCGCCCAGACTCTTGCAACACATGCCGATATAAGCTCCGCCGTAAGCCTTGCGGAGCACGACCGTGACCAGCGGCACCGTGGCCTCGCTGTAGGCGTAGAGCATCTTGGCGCCGTGGCGGATGATGCCGCGCCACTCCTGATCCTTGCCGGGGAGATAGCCGGGCACATCGACGAACGTGACGATGGGCAGGTTGAAAGCGTCGCAGTGACGGATAAAGCGGCTGGCCTTGTCGGAGCAGTCGATGTCGAGACAGCCGGCCATGTTGCTCGCCTGATTGGCCACCACGCCCACGGGCATACCGTCAAAGCTGGCGTAGCCGATGACGATGTTTTTCGCCCACATCGCCTGAACCTCGACGAACTTGCCGTCGTCAACGACGGCCTTGATCACGCTGTGCACGTCGTAGCCCTTGTTGGGATCGGTGGGCACGGCGTCGCGCAGCGAGGCCTCGGCGCGCGTCGCGGGGTCGGACGTGGCGATGCGCGGAGCGTCGCCCATGTTGTTGCTGGGCAGGTACCCGAGCACATCGCGCACCTGCTGGAAGCACTCCTGCTCGCTCGTTGCGAAGAAATGGGCGTTGCCGGAGCGCGAGTTGTGCGCGCGGGCGCCGCCGAGTTCTTCGCTCGTGACTTCTTCGCCCGTGACGGTCTTGATGACCGCCGGACCCGTGATGTGCATGATGGAGATCTTATCGACCATGAAGATATAGTCCGTCAGCGCGGGACTGTACACGGCGCCGCCGGCGGTGGGGCCGAGGATGACGGACATCTGAGGAATGATGCCCGAGCAGATGGTGTTGCGGTAGAAGATGCCGGCGTAGCCGTCGAGGGCGTCAACCGCTTCCTGAATACGGGCGCCGCCGCTGTCGTTGATGCCGACGACAGGGCAGCCGTTGCGGAGGGCGAGATCCATCACCTTGCAGATCTTCGCGGCGTGCTGCTGGCCGAGCGAGCCGCCGAGGACGGTGAAGTCCTGACTGAAAACGTAGACGACACGCCCGCCGACCGTGCCGTAGCCGGTGACGACGCCGTCGCCGAGGAACTTCTTGTTCTCCATGCCGAAGTTCGTGCAGCGGTGCTCCACAAATTCGTCCAGCTCGACGAACGAACCCTTGTCCATGAGGAGTTCGATCCTCTCGCGCGCCGTCAGACGCCCTTTCGCCTTGTGCTTCGCAACAGCCTTTTCGCCGCCGCCGGCCGCCGCCTTGGCACGCTTGTCGAGCAGGATGTTGCAAAGCTCATCGATGGTTTTTACCGCCATACTGGTACCTCCTTTAAAAATAGTAACGGCTCCACATTTATCCGAAAAGACCCGCGCGCAAGGACACGGCGCGGGGATGTCCCCGTCGGAGTTTTCGCGCCGCGCAGCGGACGGACAAATAATAACAGAGAATATCAAAAAAGTCGCTTATTCTTTAGAGATGTTTCTTAAAAAAAACAAACAAATACGCCCGGCGTGATTTTAAATGTAACGCAAACCGAACATCGCGCCAAAGAAGAAGACCATGCTGGCCGCGAGCGTAAATCCCAGCAGCACGCGAAGATACAGTAGCAGCGACGTTCCGCCCGGATAGCGCCCGGTCTGAACGCCTCTGATGATGCGCACGAGCAGACACGTGACGCCGAACGTCGCCACGCCCGCCAACGCCTGAAAGTTCATGGCCGGAAGGCCAAAGATCAGTTCCTCTTTCATCGTTCTCCTCCGGGGCGGTTGTCGCACAAATCATACCACACTGTCAAAACGACTTGCAAGCCTTTCAAATTACGCTCGCGCGAAAAAACGGGCCGGAGCAAAAGACGCGCGCGGGAAACGTTTTTTCAGCGCCTCGCGCTGATCTGGTTGAGCACATCGACCGCCACGGAAAGCGCGCGCTTGCCGTCGGAGATGCCGACAAGGGGCTGACGCCCCTCGCGAACGCATGTCAAAAAGTGCGCGAGTTCCTGTTTCAGCGGCTCGGTCTTCGGCAGCAGAGGGTGCTCGATCACCTCGAAGACGCCGCCTCCGGGAGAGGCCTGCGGCGCGTGGTGGACGACGACGTCCTGCGTCTCAAAGTCAACGGAATAGTACGCCTCGTCCTCCATCACGTCCATCTGGCGCAGGCGGCGCTCGGCCACGCGGCTCACCTGAATGTCGGCGACGGTGCCGCACTCGAAGACGATTTGCGCGAGGGCGAGATCCTCGTGCGCCGTGCGCAGTTTGCGGCCAACGGCGCTGATCGAGACTACCTCCGACTTGACGAGCGAGAGGATGATGTCGATGTCGTGGATCATCAGGTCGAGGACGACGCCCACGTCGCCAATCCGCGTGGTAAAAGGCCCCTGCCGCCGCGACTGGATGCAGATGGGCGCGTCGGTCAGATGCTCCGAAAGGTAGCGGATCGCGCTGTTGAAGCGCTCCACGTGTCCCACCTGGAGCACGATGTCGCGCTCGCGCGCTATTTCGAGCAGCGCCGACGCCTGTTCCACCGTGGCAGTCACGGGCTTTTCAACGAGAAGGTGGATACCGCGCCCGGCCAGCCGTCTTGCCACTTCAAAGTGCTCCACAGTCGGCACGACGACGCTGAGCGCCTCGGGACGCTGCTCCTCGATGAAACGGTCGATGTCGGTGTACGCAGGAACCCCGTACATGCCGCCTATTTCCCGGGCGGTTTCGGGGCGGCTGTCAACGACGCCGACAAGCTCGGCGCCCATCAGCTCTTTATAGATTCTGGCGTGTATGCGCCCTAAGTGGCCTACTCCGACGACGCCCGCTCTGACTTTTTCCATGCAAGCCACCTCTTTGAAAAATACAAACTGTTTATTCAATTCATTATCACAGATTTTCCGGCATTTATGGCACCCGGCTCCTCACCATCAAAAGCATTCTCGGATCGTTCCCGGGCACGGAGCGCCTGTGCGAGTAGAACAAGTCGGCGCAACGGTAAGTGCACTGTGTCTCCAGGCTGATCCGCTCCTCGGGCACGCCTTCGGCGGCAAGCTGGCGGGCGATCTGGAGTTTCAGGTCGAACAGGACGAAATCCCCCGTCTCCCGCGCCGCCTCGGGCGCGAAAACCGAGAGGGCCGCCGCTGTCGAAGGGTCGTCGCGGCGTCTCGCGTAGCAGTCGCCGGAAACGCACGGCCCCACCCAGGCCAGCAGGACGCCGGGGTCGAACCCGCCGGCTCGCGAGCGCGCGAAGGCCAGCCCGGCGGAGACGATGTTCGCCACCGTGCCTTTGAACCCGGAATGGAGCAGCAGCAGCCACGGTCTCGGCCCGGCGCGCAAAATGAGAACGGGCGCGCAGTCGGCGAACCTCATGGCCGCGGCGGGATCCCCCGGACGCACGAAAACGCCGTCCGCGCTCTCGCGCTCCGGCCACGCGGGGGCCTCGCGGGCGGCGATCACGCGGGCGCCGTGCACCTGAGCGCAGGCCACGAGAGGCCCCTCGGACGCCGCTTTCCCGATCTCGGTTTCGGCATCGACGCCGCGCAGCGTTATCCGCGCGCGAAAGGGGTTTTCCGGCGGCAGTGGGTAGTCGTAAAAGCCGCCGTTCGACGTGATCGTAAAACTTTTAAAGGGCAAGGTTTTTCACCAGTTCTCTCATTCGGGCGATAAAGTACAGGCTGCCGCAGACGACGACCGGGCCTCCACGGCCGAGCGCGGCGTTCAGCGCCCTCGCGGGGTCGGCATGGGCCTCGGGCTCGGCCCCCCAGGGAAGGACGCGCGCTTTCGCCGCGAGGACGGCGGCTTTTTCGCACCTCGGGAAGTCCGCCATTCCGGCGCAGTACAGTCTGGCGCGCGGGAAAGCGCGGGCGTACAGTTCGAGCGATTCCATGTAGTTCTTGTCGGCCATCGAGGCGTAGACAAATCCTATGGGCGCGTCGGCGCCGTAGAGGCGCGAAAGCGTCCCGACAAGCGCCGCCGCGCCGTGCGGGTTGTGCGCGCCGTCGAGGATCAGGTCGGGATCGCGCGAGAACACCTCCATGCGCCCCGGCCATGTCACCGACGCCAGCCCGGCCCGCTTGGCCTCGTCGCTCACAGGCAGTTCGTCGTCTATAAGCTCCAGAGCGCGCAAAGCGAGCGACGCATTCGCCGGCTGGTACAGCCCCGGCAGGCGCGTGAACCACTTTTTCCGCCCGCGCGGCGTGGTCAGCAGGAACTCGTTGCCGTCCAGCGTGCTGCTCGCGACCTCGACGGAGCAGGTTCGCGAAAACACTTCGCCGGTCGCGCCCGCCTCCTCGCAGGCACGGTCGAACTGGCCGACGACGGAAGCGGGACTGCCGCAGAAGATCGCGCGCCCGCGCGGTTTGACGATGCCGAACTTGTTGGCCGCGATCGACTCTATCGTGTTTCCCAGAAGGCGCATGTGATCCATGCCGAGCGGCGTGACGACGGAGATCAGCGGGCGCGCGAGCGCGTTCGTCGGATCGAGCAGGCCGCCGATGCCCACTTCGATCACGCACGCCCGCGCGCGTTTTTTGCGGCACAGCCAAAAGGCCGCCGCCGTGGTTATCTGAAAATACCCAAGCCGGCACTCGGGACAGGCGGCCAGCGCTTTCTCCACCGCGTCGAGCGCCTCGTGCCACTCCCAAACGGGCAGCGTCGCGCCGTTTACGCGCAGGCGCTCGCCGAAGACGCTCAGATGGGGGCTGGTAAAAAGCGCCGTGTCGTAGCCCTCCGCGCGCAGCATCGCGTCGAGGCACGCCGCCGTCGAGCCTTTGCCGTTGGTGCCCGCGACGTGAAGTGCGGGCAGATCGGCGGGCGTGCCCATGCGATCGAGAACGCGATTGAAAAAAACAAGCCCCGACTGCGAAGCGGGGCTTGTCATCGATTCGAGACGCCGCTCGAGATCGTCCCAAAGTTCTGTCTGAGCCATGAGCGTCCTTCTCTATTCGGACAGACCGGCGATGTTCTCGAGGATGCGCGCGCGGCGCAGCTTCGACTCGGCCATTCGGGCGCGCTCCGTCTCGACGACTTCCGCGGGCGCGCGGGCCACGAAACTCTCGCTGGACAGTTTCTTTTCGCTCCTCGACAGGTTGAGTTCCACCGTCTTAAGCTCCCTGCGCAGACGCTCCACCTCCGCCTTCGGGTCGAGCAGATCGCCCACGGGCAGGAACACCTGCCCGGCGCGAACCATCGAACTGAGCGCCATGTGCGGCTTGTCAGCCCCGGCGGGCAAAACCTCCACCTCGAGAACCTTGGCCGTCAGCGTCACCATGTCGGAGTTGGCCTCAAGCTCGGCCAAAAACTCGGGGGCGGGGGCGCGCAGCACGATCTTCCGCACGCTCTGGCTCGGCGGCAGCCCCGCCTCGGCGCGCAGGTTGCGGATCGATCGGATGAACTCCTGCAGCGCGCCCATCTGCGCGGCCGCCTCCTCGTCGGCGGCGTAACCGGCCGCGTCGGGCCACGACTCGCGCTCCATGGGTTGCTCGCCGAAAGCGAAAGCGTGCCAGAGTTCTTCGGTCACAAACGGCGTGAACGGGTGCATCAGGCGCAGCACGTCCTTGAACACCCGCAGGATCACGCGGCGCGTGGCGTCGCGGCGTTTCTCTCCCTCGTCGCCGTAGAGCGCGGGCTTGCTCATCTCGATGTACCAGTCGCAGAAATCGCCCCAGACGAACTCGTACAGCTCGCGGGCCGCCTCGCCCATGAAGTAGCCGTCGAGATCCCCGGTGACGGCCTCGTCAACGCGCCTCAGCCGCTCGAGGATCCACCTGTCGTGCAGGCGCATGTCCGCGGGGTCGGGAAGTTCGTCGTAGTCGCCGTCGCCCAGATTCATCAGCGCGAAGCGCGCGGCGTTCCAAATCTTGTTGATGAATCTTTTGTAGTTCTCGATCTTCGAGGGCCCGAGCAGAATGTCGCGCCCCTGCACCGTCAGCGCCGCCACCGTGAAGCGCAGCGCGTCGGCGCCGTAGAGGTTGATCATGTCGATGGGGTCGATGCCGTTGCCGAGCGACTTGCTCATCTTGCGGCCCTTCTCGTCGCGCACGAGCGCGTGGATGAAGATGTCGCGGAACGGCACCTCGTCCATGAACTCAAGGCCCATCATGATCATCCTCGACACCCAGAAGAAGATGATGTCGAAGCCCGTCACCATCACCGATGTCGGGTAGAAGTATTTGAGATCCTCGGTTTCCTCGGGCCAGCCCATCGTCGAAAACGGCCACAGCGCGCTGCTGAACCACGTGTCGAGCACGTCCTCGTCCTGAACGATGTTGGCCGAGCCGCACTTTTCGCAGCGGTCGGGGTCGCGCTCGGCGACTGTGACGTGTCCGCAGTCGGCGCAGTGCCACGCGGGAATGCGGTGGCCCCACCACAGCTGGCGCGAGATGCACCAGTCGCGGACGCCGTCCATCCACTGGTAGTACGTGCGATCCCACTGGGCGGGAATCCATTTCATGCGGCCGGCCTTCGAGGCCTCCACGCCGCGCCGCGCGAGCGGCCCCACCTTGACGAACCACTGCTCGCTTAAGTACGGCTCCACCGTCGTGCCGCAGCGGTAACAGTGGCCCACCTGATGCGGCAGTTCCTCGATGTGGTCGAGGACATTTTCGGCCTCGAGCAGTTCGACGCTTTTGGCCCTCGCGTCGGGCACCGTCATGCCGTCCATCGCTTTCGCGGCCTCGGGCAGGTTGAACATCTTCCCGTCGCCGTCGATGATCTGGATCGGCTCCAGGTTGTGCGTTCTCCCCACCTGAAAGTCGTTGGGGTCGTGCGCGGGCGTTATCTTGACGAAGCCCGTGCCGAACGCCGGATCCACCATCCTGTCGGCGATCACGGGAATGGCGCGCCCGCCCGTCATCGGCACAATCACCTCGCGCCCCGCGGCCCCGGCGTGCTTCTCGTCGCCGGGGTGCACGGCGACGGCCACGTCGGCCGGAATGGTCTCGGGACGGGTCGTCGCGACCATGATAAATCCGTCGCCGTCCTTGAAGGGATAGCGCACGTAGTACATGTGCCCCATCTCCTCGGAATGTTCGACCTCGATGTCGGAGAGCGCCGTGTGGCAGCGGGGGCACCAGTTGACGATGTACTTGCCTTTGTAGATCAGACCTTTTTCGTACAGGCGGCAGAACACCGTGCGGACGGCTTTGCTCAGGCCCTCGTCCATCGTAAAGCGCTCGCGGCTCCAGTCGCAGCTGTCGCCAAGCGCCTTCATCTGGCTGACGATGCGGTCGCGGTACTCTTCCTTCCACTCCCACGTGCGCCTGATGAACGCCTCGCGCCCGATGTCATAGCGCGACTTGCCCTCGCTGGCGAGCCGGCGCTCGACGACGTTCTGCGTGGCGATGCCGGCGTGGTCGGTGCCCGGCAGCCAGAGCACGGAATACCCGCGCGCGCGCTTGTAGCGGGCGAGGATGTCCTGAAAGGTCTGATCGTAGGCGTGTCCCATGTGCAGGGCGCCCGTCACGTTCGGCGGGGGGAGTACGATCGAAAAGGCTTTCCTGCCGGGATCGACCTTCGCCTCGAACAGTTTCTGGTCGATCCACCACCGGTACCACTTTCCTTCAAGCGGCGCGTGATCGTAGGTCTTTGAAAGATCAACATTGCGCTTTGGCATTTCGGATTCCTCCCCACTCAACTTTCGTTTTCGTTTCGCTCCCGCCCCAGAAAACTTTCTATTTGGGCGCGGAGCGCTTCAACAGTCTCCGGCTCCTCCGCCGAAACGGCCAGAGGAACCCTCCAAGAGCGGATTTTTTCGTCGAGGCAGCCGCCGATCGCGGCGCGCCGTTTCGTCCTGGCGACCTTGTCGGCTTTCGTGAAGGCGCACAGCGCGGGTACGCCCAGTCCCGAAAGCCATTCCTGAAGCCCGGCGTCGGACTCCATCGGGCCTCGGCGGATATCGATCAAGTGCACGACAAGCGCCAGTTCCTTCCGTCTCACGACGTAGTTCTCGATCAGTCCGGCCCAGCCGCCCCGTTCGCCCTTGGCGCGCGCGGCGTAGCCGTAGCCGGGCAAATCAACGAGCACAAAAGGCGTCGGCGCGTCAACCTTGAAAAAGTTGACGCTGCGCGTCATGCCGGGTGAGGCTCCGACGCGGGCCACCCTGCGGCCGACGAGAGCGTTGAGAAGCGACGACTTGCCGACGTTGGACCGGCCGGCCAGAGCGATCTCGGGCAGGTTCCCAGCGGGAAACTGCCGCGGGGTGTAGGCCGTACAGATAAGTCCGGCTCTCCAGACGCTCACGACGCCTTCCCCCGCTCGAGCGCCGCCGAAAAGACCTGCTGGGCGCGCCGCACGAACGTGAACTGGACGCCCTCGCGGATCCACGGCTCCATATCCTCCACGTCGGGTCTGTTGGCTTCGGGCACGAAAAGGCGCACGATGCCCAGCCTGCGCGCGGCGAGCGTCTTTTCGCGCAGCCCGCCGATGGGCAGGATGTCGCCGCGCAGCGAGATCTCGCCCGTCATCGCGTATCCCGGCTTGTACAGAAAGCCCGACACGGCGGAAAAGAGCGCGATGGCCATCGTGATGCCGGCCGACGGGCCGTCCTTGGGGATGGCGCCCTCGGGAACGTGGAGGTGGAGCGTGAGGCTGTGCCATTTCGGCTCCGGCAGGCCGCCCGAAAGTTCGCTCCAGTGGGACTTGACAAAGCCCAGCGCCGTCTGCGCCGACTCTTTCATCACGAGTCCGAGATTGCCCGTCAGCTGAAGTTCTCCCCTGCCGTGCATCATCACGGCTTCGACGGGCAGCACGTCGCCCCCCGTCGCCGTCCAGGCCAGGCCGATGGACAGCCCGCGCTCGGGGACTTTGGGCACCCGCACGTCGGGACGGTGCGGCGCTCCCAGATAGCGCGCCAGATTCCTTGTGCTGACAATCGTTTTTCTGCGTCTCTGGCCGGCTTCGCGCCGCTCCAGCGCCGCGCGCGCCGCCTTGCGGCATAGCGTCGCCAGCTTGCGGTCCAGCTCGCGCACGCCGGCCTCGCGGGTGTAGTCGGAAATGACGCTTTTCACGGCGGCGTCGGTGACGGCGATGTCTTTCCCCGTCAGGCCGCTTTCGCGCAGGACGCGCGGCAGCAGGTGCTCCCGCGCGATGTGGAGTTTTTCCTCTGGAAGGTAGCTGTCGAGTTCCACCACGTCCATCCGATCAAGCAGAGGGGGCGGGATCGTGTGCGACACGTTGGCCGTGGTGATGAAAAGCACGTCGCTGAGATCGACGGGCAGTTCGAGGTAGTGGTCGGTGAAACGGCTGTTCTGCTCGGGGTCGAGCACTTCCAGAAGCGCGCTCGCCGGGTCGCCGCGGAAGTCGGAGCCTATTTTGTCCACCTCGTCGAGAAGCATCACCGGGTTTGAGCAGCCGGCTTCTTTCAGCTTCTGCACGATGCGCCCCGGCAGAGCGCCGATGTAGGTGCGCCTGTGCCCGCGGATCTCGGCCTCGTCGCGCATACCGCCCAGGGAAAAATTGACGAAGGCGCGGCCCAGCGCCTCGGCGACCGATTTGCCGAGGGAAGTCTTGCCCACGCCGGGCGGCCCGATCAGGCAGAGGATCTGCGCGCGGGCGCTTTTGCCCGCCAAGCGCCGCACCGCCAGATACTCCAGCAGCCGATCCTTGACGCGCACGAGACCGTAGTGGTTGGCGTCGAGTTTTTGTTTCACGGCGCGAAGGTCGGTCTCCTCGGGGCGCGTCCTGTTCCACGGGATGTCGAGGAGCCACTCGACGTAGGTACGGCTGACGGTCGCTTCCGGCGACATGGACTGCATCTTGGCCATACGCGCAAGCTCGGAATCGACCTTCGACTTCACGTTTTCGGGAAGGTTCGCGGCGGCGGCGCGCTCGCGCAGGTCGGCGATGTCGGCGGAGTCGTCGATCTTCAGTTCCTCCTGAATGGCCTTCATCTGCTCCCGCAGCCAGTACTCGCGCTGGTTCTGATCCATCTCTTTCTGGACGCGGATGTGGATCTCCTGTCCGAGCCGCAGCAGTTCCGTCTCGGAAAGAAGGTATTTCAGCAGCAGTTCCAGACGGCTGTCGGTGCGGAAACACTCGAGCAGCGTCTGCTTGCGCGCCACGTCGATCGTCATGTGCGCGGCGATCATGTCGGCGACGAGCGAGGGATCGCCGGCGGTCGCGATGGGCTGGATCATCTCGGGTGGCAGGTGCGGGTGGGCGTTGACGTAATTTTCAAACTCGCGCAGAACTTCTTGGAGCAGCGCCTTCAGGTTGGCGTTCCGAACGTAGCTGTTGGGCACCGAGACGACGTCGGCGGTCAGCATACCGTCGCGCGCGGTGTACTGGCGGCATCGCATACGCTCCTTGCCCTCGAGAAGCAGTTTGACGGTGCCGTCGGGCATACGGATCATCTGCAGCATCTCGCACATCGTGCCCACGTCGTAAAGTCCGTCGGCGCCGGGATCTTCGGCCGCGGGATCCTTTTGAGCCGCCACGAAGACGCGGCGCTTTTCGGCCGTCGCGGCAAGCTCGATCGCCTTGAGCGTGCCCTGCCGTCCGACGAAGATCGGCGCCAGCACACCCGGGAAGATCACGTTATCACGGGCTGGCAGCACGTAAAACTGCATCGCTTAGGATCCCTCCGCTTCGTTTTTCTTGATCATGACGGGGCCGCCCGTGCCCGCCACGTACTCGGGCGTGATCACGATCTTGCTTACGGGCTCGGCGGACGACGGCGTCTCGTACATCAGGTCGAGCATCAGCTTTTCCATGATGGCCCTCAGACCGCGCGCGCCGGTGCCTTTCACGGCGGCGCGGTCGGCGATGGCGCGCACGGCCTCGGGAGTGTACTCAAGCTCCACGCCTTCGAGGGCGAAATTCGCCTGATACTGGCGGATCAGGGCGTTCTTCGGCTCGGTGAGGACGCGCGCGAGCGCGTCGGCGTCGAGGCTGCGGAGCGGCACCAGCAGCGGGAGCCGCCCGGCCAGCTCGGGGATGAAGCCGTAGGCCACAAGATCCTCCGGCTCCGCCTGCCTGAGCAGATCGTAGCGATCCTGGGGCGTCGTGTCGCGGATGTCGCTGTCGAAGCCGATGACCTTTTTGTTGACGCGCCTGCCGATGATGTCCTCCAGCCCGGCGAACGCGCCGCCGCAGATAAAGAGGATATTCGTCGTGTCGATCTGGATGAACTCCTGCTGCGGGTGTTTGCGCCCGCCCTTGGGCGGGATGCTGGAGAGCGTCCCCTCGAGGATCTTCAAGAGCGCCTGCTGCACGCCCTCTCCGGAAACGTCGCGCGTTATGGAAGCGGACTCCGACTTGCGGGCAATTTTGTCGATCTCGTCGATGTAGATGATGCCGCTTTCGGCGGCGGCGACATCCGAGTCGGCGGCCTGCACGAGCCGCACGAGCACGTTCTCGACGTCCTCGCCCACGTAGCCGGCCTCCGTCAGCGTCGTCGCGTCGGAGATGGCGAACGGAACGTTCAGCTTTTTGGCGAGGCTCTGCGCCAGAAGCGTCTTGCCGCTACCCGTCGGGCCCATAAGGAGCAGATTGCTCTTGGTGAGTTCGACGTCTCCGCCGCTCTTGCCCGAAGCGATACGCTTGTAGTGGTTGTAGACGGCGACGGCGATGGCCTTTTTGGCGTAGTCCTGCCCGATGACGTATTCGTCAAGGTGCTCCTTGATCTCCCTGGGGCGGGGCGGGTTTTCGACCGCCGCCTTCGTCTTCGCGCGCGCGCGCGGGTTTCCCGCCGCCCCGGCGGCTTCGGTCTCCAGCCGTAAGTAGCTGCTGCACAGCTTGACGCACTCGCTGCAAATGTTGATCCCGTCGGGGCCGGAGATCAGCGTGACGCCCTCCTCGGGGCCGCGTCCGCAAAAGGAGCACCGCGCGTTTCTGTGGTGTTTGTCGTCGTTTCGAGGCATACTTTTCTTGGTTCACCCCCGCTTTGGGAAATGTCGTCCGCTCTCGGGCGGCGCGCGATCAGCGCCTGTCGATGACCCTGTCCACGATGCCGTATGAGAGCGCTTCCTGGGCGCTCATCCAGTAATCGCGGTCGGTGTCCGCTTTGACCTTTTCCATCGTCTGGCCGGTGTGGCGCGCGATGATGTCGTTCAGCAACTCTTTTGTCCTGACGATCTCGCGCGCCTGGATCTCGATGTCGCTGGCCTGTCCCTGCGCGCCGCCGAGCGGCTGGTGGATCATCACGCGCGAGTTGGGCAGGGCGACGCGCTTGCCCTTCGTTCCCGCCGTGAGGAGCACGGCCGCCATGCTGGCCGCCATGCCCACGACGATCGTCGAGACGTCGCATTTGACGAACCGCATCGTGTCGTAGATGGCCAGCCCCGCCGACACGGATCCGCCGGGCGAGTTGATGTAGAGGCTGATGTCGCGCTCGGGGCTTTCGCTCTCGAGAAAGAGCATCTGGGCGACGACGGAATTGGCCAGACCGTCGTCGATCTCGTCGCCGAGAAAGACGATGCGGTCTTTGAGGAGCCGCGAGTAAATGTCATACGAGCGCTCGCCGCGCCCGGTCTGCTCGATCACATACGGGATGTAGTACATGGAGGACGCTTAAAACTCCTTCCGTTCTCGTTCTGACGCCGACGCTCGGCGGCTCCGGCGCTATGAAAAAAGTTGCCGCGGCGCAGGCGCCGCCGCAGCAACGGAAGTCACGCTCAGTTCTGTGCCGCAGGCGCTTCCGCGCCGGCGCTCCTCTTTACTTCGTTGATCTTCACCTTTTCCATGATGGCCCGCATGGTCTTGCGGTAGCGCGCCGTCGAGATCATGCTCTCGAAGTCCTCGGGGCGCTTTTTGAGCATGTCCTTGATGCTGTCGGGCGAGATGCCGTAAGAATCGGCCATCCGCGCGATCTCGCCGTCGAGATCTTCTTTACGGACGGAAACGCCCAGCTGTTTGGCGCAGGCGTCAACGACCAGCCAGCTCCTCACGTCGCGAAGGGCGTCTCTGGAAAGGTTGTCCTCCAGCTCTTTGATGTCGTGGCCTTGGGACTTGTAGTACTCCTCAAGCGTCATGTTCGCGCGCTTTTTGACGTTCTCCTCAAAGCGCTCGCGCAGACGGGCTTTCTGCCGCTTCACCATCGAATCGGGCACGTCGATCTTCGCGGCCTCGGTGATCTTCCCGACGGCCTCGTTCTCGGCCGCCGTGCGGGCGTCGGCTTTGAGGCGCTCGTCGAGGTTCCTGCGCACCTCGGCGCGCAGTTCCTCCTCGCTGTGCACTTCGGCCCGCGTCACCTTCTTGAAGAACTCGTCGTTCATCTCGGGATCCACGGGGCCCTGCACCTCGAGCACCTCGAACGTGTAATGGGCCATGCGCCCGGCGACGGACTTGTCCTTGTAGTCGTCGGTCACTCTGACGTCGGCCTCGGCCCTGCCGCCGGCCGAGACGCCCGTCAGAGCGTCCACGATCTCGGGGCGCATCGAGAGGCTGTCCAGCTCGAACGTCTCGACCCGAGGCTCGTGCGAGACGATATCGGCGCCCTTGTCGTCCTTGACGGTCATGCCGTAGGCGGCGCGCACCTTGTCGCCGCGCCGCGCCGGTCTCCGCACGGTCACGAAGTCGGCAAAGCGCTTTTTCATGCTCGCGACGGCCTCGTCCACCATGGCGTCGGTCACGTCGAACACTGGCAGATCGACGCCGACGGTCGAAAGGTCGGGCAGGGTCACTTCCGGCTGCACTTCGTATTTAACGGTAAAAGTCACGTCCTCGCCGTCCTTCATGGCGAGATCATCGACGGAGGGCGTCTCGATCGGTTCGAGGTCGTACTCGGCGCACACTTCGTCGAGCAGTTTGGGCATCATGTCCTCGAGGGCCTGGCTCTTGATCGTCTCTTTGCCGAAGCGCATCTCGATGACGGAGCGCGGGGCCTTGCCCTTGCGGAAACCCGGAATGTTCACGCGCCTCGCGACTTCGGCGTAGGTGGCGCTCAGCTGTTTGGCGAAATCGTCCTTATCGACGGTGACTTTGATGGCGACGATATTCTTTTCTTGTGACAGAAGTTCCGACTTCACAAGAAGCACTCCTTTCGGTTTTCCTTAAACTCGGTTTCGGATAGAAACAACTCGTTAGTATATCACATGAGAATGAAAGAATGTGAGTTTTTAGGCTGTAATTTTTCGTTAAAGCGGAATTTTTTTTCGGCGGGAAGCCGCGCCGGAAAAAAAACGGCCCGCCTCCCGGCCGGGAGACGGGCGCGAATTATTCGAGGAAGTCGCGCAGTTTTTTGCTGCGGCTCGGGTGGCGCAGCTTGCGCAGGGCTTTGGCCTCTATCTGGCGGATACGCTCGCGCGTGACGCCGAAACGACGTCCCACCTCCTCGAGCGTGTAGGATCTGCCGTCTTCAAGGCCGAAACGGTAGCGCAGCACTTCGCGCTCGCGGTCGGAGAGAGCGTTGAGCATCTCCTCGATCTGCTCGTGGAACAGGTTCCCGGCGGCGGCGTCCTCGGGACTCGGCAGGTTGCGATCCTCGATGAAGTCGCCCAGCTGGCTGTCCTCCTCCTCGCCGATGGGCGTCTCCAGCGAGACGGGGAGCTGCGCGATGCGGCGGATCTCCTCCACGCGGCTGCTTTCTATCTGCATCTCGCCCGCGATCTCCTCGTCGGTGGCCTCGCGCCCCAGTTTCTGGACAAGCTGGCGCGATATGCGCACCATCTTGTTGATCGTCTCCACCATGTGCACGGGGATGCGGATGGTGCGCGCCTGATCGGCTATGGCGCGCGTGATAGCCTGACGGATCCACCACGTGGCGTAGGTGCTGAACTTGAAGCCCTTGCGGTAGTCGAATTTCTCGACGGCGCGGATAAGCCCCAGATTGCCCTCCTGGATCAGATCGAGGAACAGCATCCCGCGCCCGATGTACTTTTTGGCGATGCTGACGACGAGCCGCAGGTTGGCGTCGATAATCTGCTTTTTGGCGGAATCGTCGCCCGCCTCCACGCGGACGGCCAGCTCGCGCTCCTTTTCGCTGCTGAGGAGAGGCACCTTGCCTATCTCGCGCAGGTACATGCGCACGGGGTCGGACAGGGGCACGTCCTCCATGCGCCCCAGTTCCACCTCGCCGTAGTCGGGCGTCTCCGGCTGAACGTCTTCGGACGCGCCCTCGTCGCCGCCCGCGTCGGCCGGCTTTTTGACCGGCTGGTGCGGGGCGCGGTAGGCGTCGTCCACGACTTGAATGTCGAGTTCGGCGAGGTTGTAGAAGATGCTGTCGAGAACGTCGGTGCTCCAGTACTCGGAAGGAATGATCTTCTCGATGTCCTCGTGCGTCACGTAGCCCTTTTTGCGTCCCAGCGCGAACAGACGCCGCACGCTGTCGGTGATGATGCGCAGATAGGCGTCGCCGCCCTCGATGGCGCCTTCGGGAGAGACGGTTTCGTCGTCGTCGGGGGCGTCCTCGGAATCGTCGTCACGGCCGTCGGCGTAGTGGGTGAGATCGTCGGCGTCCGTCTCGGTGAAAGCCTTGAGGTCGTCTACGGTCGCTCCGCCGTCGCCGAGCGGGTCGGCCGGCTCGTCCGCGCCGTCTTCGTCGGCGTCGGTCGTCTGGAGCGGCGGGGGCGTCGGGACGCTTTCGGGCCGCGCGGGCGGGGCGGGCGCTGTCGGCGCCGCTTGGGGAGTGTCTTTTGCCGCCGAGTCGCCCGGCGTTCCGGCGGCCTTCGCGTCCGCCCCAGCGGCGTCCGGCGCGACGTTTCCGGCGGGGCGCGCCGCGTCGGCGGCGGGCGCGTTGTCCGCGACGGGCGCGGCTTTTTTGATCGGTTTCTTGTTCTTCTCCGGCGTTCCGGCGTTCTCGCGGGCGTTTTTTTCGCCGCTCGCGGCCCGCGCCGGCCCTCCGTCCTGTTTTTTCGTTCCTCCGGCGGGCGCCGCGTTCGTGGCGGCCTTTTTGGCGGCCGGTTTCTTCGCGGCGGCCGTCCGCTTCTTCGAGGAGACGGTTTTGCGCGCGGGCTTTTTCTCGGCGGGCGCTTTTTTCCCGTCGGGCCGCGCGGCTGTTCCGGGCTTTTGCGCGGCGGCGGGCGCGGGCGTTTTTTTCGCGGCGGACTTTTTCTTCGGCTTCGGTTTCCGCTCGCCCGCGGCCTTTTTCTTCGCGGCCGACGCGGCGTCCTTGGAGGCCGAAGTGGATTGCTCTGTCAACCGCGTCAGCGCACGCGACGCCGACTCGTCCAGCTTTTCTTTTTTTTCGGCGCTGTTCCGTGTTTTTGAAGTTGCCATCAACAGATCCTCCTTCGGCGTTCCAGAAGCGTCCCGTCGTAAAAGCCAAACATCTCCGTCCGGCGGCCTTAAAAAAACGCAAGCGGCGGGGACGGGGCGGCAACGGCGCGGGCGAAAAAACTCCGCGCCCGCGAACCTATATTAACTTATCCCCGCGCGGGACAAAAAAATGGAATCTCTTTTTTGATCCGCGCGCGGACGCGGCTTTCCCGTTCGTGGTACAATAGCGCCGCGGTCAAACTTTTACGCTCGATTTTTTGATACAGGGGTGAGTTCATGCTGAGCAACATTTTCGGCGCGCTGGTGGCCTGGCTGGTGAAGACCATCGGCTCCATGGGATACTGGGGGATCGTCTGCCTGATGTTCCTCGAGTCGTCGTTTTTCCCGTTCCCGAGCGAGGTCGTCATGCCGCCCGCCGGCTATTTGGCGCAGCAGGGCAAGATGTCGCTGCCGCTGGCGCTCTTTTTCGGCGTCGCCGGGAGCCTGCTGGGCGCGCTGTTCAACTACTGGCTGTCGCTGCGTTTCGGCAGGCCGTTTTTCCTGAAATACGGCAAAAAGTTCGGCGTCACCGAGGACGTGCTCGACAAGGCCGACGTGTTCTTCGCGAGACACGGACACATCAGCACGTTCGTGGGGCGTCTCATTCCCGTCATCCGCCAGTACATCTCGCTGCCGGCGGGGATCGCGCGCATGGATCTGACGCGCTTTTGCGTGTACACGTCGCTCGGCGCGGGCATCTGGGTCGCCGTCCTGACGTTTCTGGGCTACTGGCTGGGCGCGAACGAGGCTTTGATCCACCGCTATCTGTCCGAAATCAGCGCGGCGCTGACGGCCCTCGGCTGCGTCATCGTCGCGGTCTACGTCTGGCGGCAGAGGAAAGCGGGCGCGCGCGAAAAAAACGGTTAAAACCCCGTCTTTCCCCCGCCGCGCCGGGACAAAGCGGAGAATTAAAAGAAAAGAAAAAAGCCGACAGAGAAATCTGTCGGCTTTTTTGGGTTGCGCTGTCGGTTCAATGGCTGACGGTCGTCTTACAGACGAACGACATTGGCAGCCTGAGGGCCTTTTTCTCCGTCGACGACGTCGAACTCCACTTCTTCGTTCTCGTCAAGGGACTTATAGCCGTCCATCTTGATGGCGCTGAAATGGACGAAAACGTCCTTGCCTTCTTCGGTCGTGATGAAGCCGAAGCCCTTCGTGCTGTTGAACCATTTCACTTTGCCTTTCAAGGTGCATGCCTCCAAAAAACGTATTTCCCCCGCCCGCGCGGGGTGACGCGGGTCTGCCGCCCGCTCGCGGAAAAAATATACAACCTCGGGGCCGAAATGTCAATCTTGAATTTCTGCTTAAACCGCCTTTTCGATTCGTTTCACGCGATTTTCTTTACGCGCGCTTTACAAACTTTTTGCTTGAAAAAGCTGTACTCAAAAGTTGCAATTTTCCGATGAGAAAAATGTAAATTTGCTTAAAATTACAGCACGCCGTAGTGCTTCAGGCGGCGCTTCACCTCGTCCGCGCCCAGAAGTTCGATCACCTCGAAGATGCCGGGGCTGACTTTGTACCCCGTGAGCATGTAGCGCAGCGGCATGGCCACGTCCTTGAGCTTCGCGCCGTGCTCCTCGCACCACGCGCGCGCGAAGTCGAGCATCGTTTCGGGCGTGCCCGGCGCGGCGACCGTGAACGCGGCGCAGAACGCCTTAAGCAGCGCGCGGCTGTCGGCGGTGAGATCGCCGCCGTCGTAGCGCGCCGTGACGGCGTCGAACGAGACGAGGTAGTCCGAGAACTCGGCCAGTTCCTTGACGGTCTTGCCGCGTCCCGCCATCAGCGCGAAGGCCTTTTCGAGGTACTTTTCGCCGAGGCGGGCGCAATCGACGCCCATGCTCTCCCAGAACGGGCGGATCAGGGCGAACTTCTCCGCGACGGGCATCGCGGTGATATGTCCCTGGTTGATGTAGTTCAGCTTGTCGAAGTCGAACACGGACGCCTTGCGATTGATGTCGCGCAGCTCGTACTCCCTCACGGCGAGGTCGCGGCCGAAGATCTCCACGTTGCCCGCTGGCGACCAGCCGAGCAGGGCCAGAAAGTTGAAGATGGCCCCGGGAAGATAGCCCATGTCCCGGTACTCGTACACGCTCGTGGCGCCGTGGCGCTTGGACAGCTTTTTCTTGTCCTTGCCGAGGATCATCGGCAGGTGGGCGAAAACGGGCATCTCCCAGCCGAGCGCCTTGTACAGAAGCACCTGCTTGGGCGTGTTGGAGATGTGATCCTCGCCGCGGATGACGTGCGTCATTTTCATCAGATGGTCGTCGATGACGACGGCGTAGTTGTATGTGGGATACCCGTCGCTCTTGATGAGGACGATGTCCTTCATCACGCCCGTTCTCCCGTCCACGAGCGCGTCGCTCTTGTAGTCGATGTGCCCGTAGACTTCGTCGTCGAAGCCGATGTCCAGACCCGGCGGCACCCTGTAGATGATGGCGTCGCCGTCTTTATAGGCCTTGCCCTCGTCGAGGAGCCGGTTCGCGTATTTATTGTACAGGCCGAGACGTTCCGTCTGGCGGTAGGGGCCGTAATCGCCGCCCGCGTCGGGGCCTTCGTCCCAGTCGAGATCAAGCCACCTCATGCCGTCCATGATGGTTTTCTCGTACTCGCTCGTGGAGCGCGCCCTGTCGGTGTCCTCGATGCGGAGAATGAACTTTCCGCCCGTATGGCGCGCCCACAGCCAGTTGAACAGCGCCGTATGCGCGCCGCCGATGTGCAGCGCCCCGGTGGGACTGGGGGCGAAACGAACTCTGACTTCCCGGCTCATTTATAAAATCCTCCTGACATAAATGGCCCGTACCGTGTACAATAGGGCCGGCTCGCAAAAAAATTTCGCGGTCAACGGCTGCATTATAACGCGATTTGGAGGTTTATGGAAATGTCCCCGAAGAAAATTCTTCTCATCGACGGCCACGGGATCGCCTTCCGGGCGTTCTACGCCCTGCCCGAGCTGAACGCGCCCGACGGCACGCCGACGAACGTGCTGGTGGGCTTTTTCAACATGTTCGCCCGCGTCCTGCACGACTGGAAGCCCGACGAGACCTACGCCGCGTTCGACATGAAAGGCCCCACGTTCCGGCACCTGCTCTACCCGGAGTACAAGGGCACGCGCAAGCCCGCGCCCGAGGAGTTCAAGGCGCAGATCCCGCTGCTCGAGCGGATGCTCCCGCTGCTCGGCGTCCGGCTGATGCGGCGCGCCTCGGTGGAGGCCGACGATCTCATAGGATCGGCCGCCCGCCGGTTTTCTTCGCGCGGCGACGAGGTGCTGATCCTCACCTCCGACAAGGACATCATGCAGGCGCTGCGTCCCGGCGTCAAAATCATCCGGCCCGGACGCGGCGTGTCGTCGTTCGAGGTATACGACGAAGCCGTTTTTTTAGAGAAGTACGGTTTCCCGCCGTCGGGCATGGCGGACTACCTGTCGCTGACGGGCGACGCCGCCGACAACATCAAAGGCGTGCCGGGCGTCGGAGGAAAAACGGCCGCGAAGCTGCTGCGCGACTACGGCAGCATCGAGAACATCATCGCCCGCGCCGACGAGCTGAAGCCGGCGATGCGGAAGAAAATGGCCGAGTACGGGCGGATCGCGCTCGGCAACCGCGCGCTGACGCTCCTGAAATGCGACGAGGACTTGAGCGAGTTCACGGATGGCGACTGCGTCGCCGACCCGGACGCTTTCGCGGCGCGCTGCGCCGCCCTCGGCATGAGGAAAACCGCCGAGGCGTTTTGCGCCCGCCCGGCGCGCCCCGCCGCGGACAGCCCGCGCGCGGTCTCCGCCGGGGAGGACGCGGACGCCGCCGCCTTTACGGCCGACGGCGCGCTCGAAGTCGCGCCGCCCTCGGGCGAAATCCCGCTTGACGCCATTCTCCTCGCCCCCCGGCTGGCGCTCGATATCGACGAGGACACGATGCCGCCCCGCCTTTGCGGCGACGACGAGCGGGACTCAGCGCGGATCATCCTCGCCGCGCCGGACGGAAGCTGGTGGCGGGGAAACTTTTCCGACCTCGCGCCGAGGCTCGGCGAGCTGGGCGGGCACACGCTCACCACGCTCGACGCCAAGGCGCTGTGCTACCTGGCGGAACTTCCGCGCGACCTGTCGCTGCTCGACATCAGGACGGCGTACTATCTGCTCCACCCCGACCTCGAGGCCTTCGCCGCCTCGGGCGCAGCGGCGGGGTCTTTCTCGCCCCGGCGGGCGCTCACGCTACTGGCGCTGGGCAAGTCGTTACGGGGACAGGTCGAGGCGCAGAAGATGGCGCGGGTGCTGGACGACATCGACACGCCGCTTATCCCCGTGCTCGTGGCGATGGAAAAGCGCGGCATCCGCCTCGACCGGGAAAAGATGGCCGCGCTCTCCGCCGAACTTGACGCGCGCATCGCCGATCTGACGGAGGCCATCCGCTCCACCGTCGGCGGGGAGATCAACCTCAACTCGCCCAAACAGGTGGGCGAACTGCTGTTTGAAAAGCTCGGCCTGCCCGTCGTCAAGAAGACGAAGTCGGGCTACTCCACGGACGTGTCCGTGCTCGAGCGGCTGCGCGACATCTGCGGCGACCGGTGCCCGGTTCCCGCGCGGCTTCTGGAGTACCGCGAACTCACGAAGATGTCCTCGGGGTTCGTTCAGCCGCTGATGAGCGCCGCCGGGGAGGACGGGCTGATACACAGCACGTTCGAGGCTCTCGTCACGGGTACGGGCCGTCTGAGCAGCAGGGATCCGAACATGCAGAACCTGCCCGCCTACAGCGGCTGGGGCTCCCGCATCCGCGAGTGCCTGATCCCTTCCCGCCCCGGCCACTGTTTCGTCGCGGCCGACTACTCCCAGATCGAGCTGCGCGTGCTGGCGCACCTTTCGGGCGACCCGCGGCTGATCTCCATCTTCAACTCCGACCGCGACATCCACACCGAGACGGCCTCGCTGATCTTCGGGCTGCCCCCCGCCGAAGTCACCAAGGAGATGCGGAGAAACGCAAAGACGGTCAGTTTCGGCCTCATCTACGGCATGGGCGTCTTCGGGCTGGCCGCGCGGCTGGGGACAGACCGCGCGACGGCCTCCCGCGTCACCGAGGCGTACTTCGCCGCGCTGCCGGGCGTGCGCGGCTACATCGAATCGAGCCGGAAAAACTCGCTCGCCGAGGGGTACACGACGACGCTGTTCGGCCGGAGGCGCCCGATGGACGAGGTGAGCACGGGCAACGGCAAAAAAGACCACCAGAGGCGGGTGGCCGTCAACTCGCCCATCCAAGGGAGCGCGGCCGACATCACCAAAATCGCCATGAACAAGGCGGCCGAACGTTTCGCGGGGCGCGACGTGCACATGGTGCTCCAGGTGCACGACTCCATCGTCTGCGAGTGTCCCGGCGAAAGCGCCGAGGAGATCGCGCGCGAACTGTCCGACGTGATGGAAAACGCGGCGCGGCTGTCCGTTCCCCTCAAAACCGAGCGAACCATCGGCAAAACGCTCGCCTCAATCTAGCCTTTTTCGCGCCGGATGTGATACAATTCAAAGGCTGAACAGCGCGCATCCCCCGACCTATAGAAAGGAGCCAGTCTCACGTGTTACCGCTTACCGCTCTGCGCACCCAGATCAAATGGATACTTGTCGTCTTTATCGTCATCTTCACCGCCTCCGTCGGCTTCATGTACGGCACGGGCGGATCGGACAGCCGGCGCGGCGGCGACTTTGTCGTGGCGCGGATCAACGGCGAGGAACTGCGCATCGGCACGTTCCAGCGGCACCTGCGGAGCTTCATCGAGCGCAACCGCATCACCGACCTGTCCGACAAGCAGATGCCCCTTATCTACAAAGCCGTGCTCGACGAGATGGTGAGCAGCCGCGCCGTCATCGACGAGGCGGCGCGCCTCAAGATCGGCGTGCCCGCCGAGGACGTGAACGCCCGGCTGAAGGACATCGAAAGCCAGTACGTCACGCGCGAGCAGTTCATGCAGTTCCTGCGCGGACAGGGCAGTTCGCTTGAGCAGGCCAAAGCCGAGATCGGCCGCCAGCTCGCCATCGAGAAGATGCTGGACGACGTTTCGGGCGGCGTGGTCGTCGGCGACGACGAGGTCGCCAAACTGTACGAGACGATGAAAAGCAGCTTCACGCGGCCCGCCGGCATCGAGGCCGACGTCGCCCAGCTGAAGACGAAAGAGGCCGCGGAAAAGCTGATCGCCGCAGCCAAAAAGGGCGACTGGGGCAAGGCTGTCGAGTCCGTCTCCGCCGACGTCGCGTTCTCCACGGAGACGGGCAAGCCCGAGCGCGTCGCTCAGTCCGAGATGAAGGACACGCTCGCGCCCCTGAGCAAACTTGCCGACGGCGAGTTCACCGCCCCCGTCGAGGTGGGCGAGGCCGCGTGGTTCGTGTTCCGCCGCGTGCGCGCCGTGCCCGAGGACACGCGCCCCCTGTCCGAGGTGTCCGACGTTCTCAGGAACATGCTGCTCCAGAGCAAGAAGGGCGAAGTGCAGCGCGACTACGTCAAGAGCTTGACCGACAAGATGAACGTCGAGATCGTCGCCGAGGATCTGTTCGCCGTCCCGAGCGCCGACGAGCCTCCCGCCGACGGCGGAACGCCCGCGGAACAGGCGCGGGAAGATCCCGGAACAACCGCCGGAACGGGAGCGCCGGGGCAAGCCGCCCCCGCGTCCCCGGCCGCCGGGAAACAGCCCGCCGCGAAACCCGACGGCGGCGGACAGAAAGCGGACGGGAACTGATCTTTAAAAGAACGGCGCGAAAACAGCCGGAAAACGGAGTCTTTCATTTCGGCGAAAGACCTCGTTTTCCGGCTGTTTTTTTTGCTTCTTTTTTTCGCGCCGCTTTATGCGAACTCCGGCCGGGACGCGCCGCCCGGGAAACGCGACGCCGCTCCGTCGCGCGCCCGTTCGCGTGTCAGTTCGCCCGCCGGAGCCTCTTTGTGATCTCGTCGAACTCTCCGCGCACCCC